>NZ_JBRBAU010000003.1:0-216934 GCF_053480195.1 Corynebacterium guaraldiae
GCCATGCAACTCAACGACAGACCACGCGCAACCCTAGGCTTTGCCAAACCAGCCGAAAAAATGGCCGAACTGCTAGGCTATGCCACCGAAATCTAAAACCGTGTTTCCACGACCACTAGAATCCGCCTAAGAGGAGAAAACAATCAAAACCCCACGTGCGTTGTTGGCGGCACGTGGGGCGTGGGGATCTACTGGGCGTCGGAAAGCGCGTAGGCAGCGCCAGCGCTTGCGGCGGTGACGGTCAGGACTGCCGGCCAGGAGCCAATCTTCTTAGCCAGCGGGTGAGAGAGGCCAAACGCGCCGGTGTATAGGGCAGCCAGGCCAGCCGTAGTGGCGGGGTTCGTCTTAGCCCACCAGCTGCGTCCGGCCCAGACGCCAGCGGCGGCGAGCACTACGCCGCCTAGCGGGCGGATTCCAGTTTCCCGAGCTGTGAGCCATCCGCCAATCAGGCCCAGAGAGACGGTCGCGGCCGTCGATACGTCTTGTGGTTTCTTGATGTCAATCATTCCCATGCGCTTCAGTTTAGGCCGCCTGCATGGACGGTGGCTAGACTTCCCTCCATGAACCACGTAGCAACGCCCACGTCAGAAAAGCAAGCTTGGCTCGCCATGGCGGCGCTGTCACTCGGCTTCTTCATGTCGTTGCTCGACCAATCCATGATTGCCGTTGCGCTTCCCGACGTCCGTCGTGAGTTCAACGCCGACGTCAATCAGGTGCTGTGGGTCTCCGCCATCTATTTGCTCGCCGTGGTTGTGCCTCTTCTGTTTACTGGAAGGCTAGGGGATATCTACGGGCAGAAGCGAATGTTTCAGCTCGGCAACGGACTCTTTGGCCTTGGTGCACTGCTTTGTGCGCTGGCGCCATCCGTAGAGTTTCTCATCGCCGCACGGTCGCTACAAGGCCTAGGTGCCTCCATTCAGATGCCGCAGACCATGGCGGTGATCAACCGTGTTTTCCCTCGTGAGCGGCGCGGCCGTGCGCTGGGTGCCTGGGGCGTGGTGGGTTCGCTGGCCACTCTTGCTGGACCGCTAGTGGGAGGCTTCGTCGTAGCCGCGTTTGGGTGGCAGGCGGTCTTTTGGATCCACATTCCCATTGTCATTGCAGCGATTGTTCTTTCCGGCCTGTGGGTGCCTGCCTTGCCGACGGCGACCGGAAGGATTGATTTCGTGTCGGTAGGGGCGTCGTTTGTCGCGTTGACCTGCTTCGTCTTTGCGGTGCAACAAGGGCCAGAGACTGGCTGGCCGTGGTGGATTTGGGCCCTCCTCGTCGCCGGAATTGTCGGCATGGCTATCTTCGTGCGCCTGCAATCATCCCGTGGGGCGGCAGCGCTCGTTCCGCTTGGGTTGTTTAAGGACCGTAACTACTCCGTGGGCACGGTGGCCATCGTGTCCATGGGCTTTATGGCTGCGTCGATGATGATTCCGATCATGATGTGGTTGCAGGTCGAGCAGGGTTTATCGGCGGGAGATGCCGGAATGATCGTCACGCCGATGGCTCTGGTTTCTTTGTGCGTGTCACCGCTAGCGGGCATTTTGGCAGATAGGCTGCATCCACGACTATTAGCGCTCACGGGCTTCGGCATGTTGATTGCCACTTTCGCCGTGCTGTGGTTCCTCATGCACGCGGGTGTTTCGGGGTGGTGGCTGAGCCTGCCATGTGCGGCCTTGGGGGCGGGACAGTCCTTTATTTGGGGATCCAATGCCGCGACGACGATGCGCGATATTGATGCACATCTCATGGGAGCTGCTTCCGGTGTCTATAACACATCGCGACAGGTGGGCTCGGTGATTGGTGTGGCCGGTGTATCAGCAGTCATGCAGGTCGCCGGCGCGGCGGACTCGCTGGTCGCTATCGCTGCGATCCTTTTCGTCGGGTGTATTGCTTCGCTCTTCTTCCGGGATACCCTGCACGCTGGTGTGGAGACTGCGAGCCAATAGGGAAGCGAGTAGATTGGATGTCATGCGTCTTGCTGTACTGACATCCGGTGGTGATTGCCCCGGTCTGAATGCTGTTATCCGCGCGGTCGTTCGCACCGCATCCAACGAGTTCGGCGATACGGTCGTCGGCTACGAGGACGGCTGGGTTGGTCTGATGGAAGACCGACGCCGTGACCTTTATGACGACGCTGAAATTGACCGCATCCTCCTTCGCGGCGGAACCATCCTTGGTACTGGCCGCCTCCACCCAGATAAGTTCAAGGCTGGGCTGGACACCATCAAGGCCAATATGGCCGATGCTGAGGTTGATGCGCTCGTCGCCATTGGTGGCGAGGGAACTCTCAAGGGTGCTAAGTGGCTTTCTGACAACGGTATCCCAGTTGTCGGCGTTCCAAAGACCATCGATAACGACGTCAATGCAACGGACTACACCTTCGGTTTCGACACGGCCGTGTCCGTGGCCACCGATGCGATTGACCGCCTTCACACCACTGCTGAGTCCCACAACCGCATCCTCATCGTGGAGGTCATGGGCCGCCACGTTGGGTGGATTGCGCTGCATGCAGGCATGGCCGGCGGCGCGCACTACACGGTGATCCCCGAGGTCCCATTCGATATCGCAGATATCACCAAGGCGATGGAACGCCGCTTCCAGATGGGTGAGAAGTATGGCATCATCTGCGTCGCCGAAGGCGCACTTCCCAAGGAAGGCACCATGGACTTCGAAGCGGGCGGTGTCGATCAGTTTGGTCACCAGACCTTCAACGGAATTGGCCAGGTCATCGGTGATGAGATCAAGAAGCGCACCGGTTACGACGTGCGCACGACGGTCCTCGGCCACATCCAGCGCGGCGGCACGCCGACGGCGTATGACCGCGTCCTGGCAACCCGTTACGGCACCCACGCCGCCCGTGCCGCGCACAATGGTCAGTCCGGAATGTGCGTCGCCCTCCACGGTGAAAACATCGACCTCGTCCCGCTCGAGGATGCCGTGGGCAAGCTGAAGGTGGTTCCGGCAAAGCGCTATGCCAACGCGCAAGCCCTCTTCGGTTAAACGCCGCGACAAGGCCGCCCATAGTTAATAAAGGTTTCGATGACAAGCGTATTAGCTTTCCTTGCTGAGCAGCCGGTCCTGTTGGTGTTTTTGCTGATTGGCATCGGCATGGCGCTCGGCGGCATCAAAACCCGGGGAATTAGCTTAGGGGCGGCCGCCGTTCTCTTCCTTGGTATTGCTTTTTCGGCCGCCGCCTCCGCCGTTGGTGTGGAGGCCTCCGTACCTCCCATTCTGGGAATGCTCGGGTTGGTGCTCTTTGCCTTTGGCATTGGCAATAATTCTGGGGTGTCCTTCTTTAAGTCGCTGAAAACCGCGACGGGCCCAGTGCTGTCGATGATCGGAGTCTTCATCGTCGCGGCGCTTGCCGCGTGGGGGTTGGGCACTTATGTCTTTGGGCTATCGAATGCCACCATCGCGGGTACTTTTGCCGGCGCTGTGACGAATACCCCCGCGTTGGCGGCGGCGTCGGAAGCTACGGGTGATCCCGGCGCAGCAACCGTGGGCTACGCGGTTTCTTACTTATTCGGCGTCATCGGCATGCTCGCGGCCACGGTGCTCGTGCTTCGCGACGCCGGGAATGACGACGACACCCTGTCACCCGTCACGCGCCAGCACATGCAGATTTTGAGAGAAATCGCGGTGGCAGAGATTGCAGACATCGGCAACGGGGAAGTGCAAGTGACCCGCCTGCGGCGCGTCGGCAGCAATGACATCGTTCTGCCGAAGTTTTTCGATGTGTTGCACCCAGGTGATGTGGTCACGCTCGTCGGTGCCCCGGAAGATCTGGACAATATCATTGAGCGCGCTGGCCGTGAATCCCCGCAGATCCTCAACGATGACCGCCACGAGCTAGACTTTCGTCGCATTACTATCTCCGAGCACAGCTTGGCTGGCCTGACTATTGCGGAGCTGAACAACCAGCTGTCTGACCGGTGGGGCGCGCGCATTTCGCGCGTTCGCCGTGCGGACAACGATCAGGTTGCTATCCCCGAACACATCGTGGAGCTGGGAGATCGCGTGCGCGTCGTGGGCTCAAAGAAGTCGCTGCGCGAGATCTCAAACTTTCTTGGGGATTCTTCGCAAGGCCTAACCGATATCAACCCCGTATCCCTCGGCCTCGGCTTGGCCCTTGGCATCTTTGTAGGGCATATCGATATCCCGCTTCCGGGCGGATCTTCCTTCAACCTCGGTGCTGCCGCCGGCGTTCTCATCGTCGCGTTGGTCATGGCGCGGATTGGGCGAATCGGCAATACAGTGACCGCATTGCCGCACTCAGCCAATACGATTCTTTCCGAGCTCGGACTGTTGCTCTTCTTGGCCCAAGCCGGAACGAATGCGGGCGGGGAGATCGCCGGTGCCTTTACAGGCGGCGCGTGGTGGAAGATTCTTCTCCTTGGCATCATCATCACAACGCTGGTCGCATTCGGGTTTGCCTTTGTGATGCGCCGATTCCTGCGCGTCGGCGCTACAAAGACGGCGGGTGCTATGGCCGGAGCTCAGACTCAACCGGCAGTTCTCGCTTTTGTGAATAATCGGACGAGCACTGATCAGCGTGTGTCCTTGGGCTATGCCATGGTGTATCCAGCGGCCATGATTGCCAAAATCCTTATTACGCACGGCATCACCTTGTTGGGTTAGGCGGTTGCGCACGGTGTCGCGTTAACATACTAAGATGGCACGCATGACTGCTGCGATGTATGACCTGATGGACTACGACGAGGTCCTGGAAAAGTTCGAACCCGTAATGGGCATGGAAGTTCACGTGGAGCTCAATACGGAAACCAAGATGTTCTCCACCTCTCCCACGAACTTCAACGCAGCCCCCAATTCCAACGTGGACCCGGTTTCGCTGGGTCTGCCCGGAGCATTGCCGGTGGTGAATTCAAAGGGCGTGGAAGGCGCCATCAAGATCGGTCTGGCGCTGAACTGCAAGATTGCGGAATCGTCGCGCTTTGCTCGCAAGAATTACTTCTACCCGGATCAGCCGAAGAACTATCAGATCTCTCAGTATGATGAGCCGATTGCATACGACGGCTACCTTGACGTCGTTCTCGATGACGGCACCGAGTGGCGCGTAGAGATTGAGCGCGCCCACATGGAAGAGGACACCGGAAAGCTCACCCACTTGGGTGGCGCGGACGGCCGCATCCATGGCGCGACCTCCTCGCTGGTGGATTGCAACCGCGCGGGCATTCCGCTCATCGAGATTGTGACCAAGCCGATTATTGGCGCCGGTGAGCGTGCCCCCGAGGTTGCCCGCGCCTATGTGTCCGCACTGCGCGAGCTCGTCGCGGCGCTGGGGGTCTCCGATGCCCGCATGGATCAGGGTTCGATGCGCGTGGATTCCAACGTGTCACTGCGCCCGGTGGGCCAGGAAGAGTTCGGCACGCGTACCGAAACCAAGAACATCAACTCCCTGCGCTCGGTCGAGCAGGCGGTGCGTTTTGAGATGCAGCGCCAGGCGCAGGTGCTTGTCGACGGTGGCGAGATCGTCCAGGAAACCCGCCACTACCAGGAAACGGATGGCTCGACCTCGAAGGGCCGCCCGAAGGAGACCGCGGAGGACTACCGCTACTTCAACGACCCGGATCTGCCGCCGGTGATTGTCTCCCGCGAGTGGGTTGAGGAGATCCGCCAAACCCTGCCGGAGATGCCGTGGATTCGCCGCGCCCGCATCCAAGAGGAATGGGGCCTGAAGGACGAGGAGATGCGCGATCTGGTCAACGCTGGCGCGCTCGATCTCATTATCGAAACCGTGGATGCCGGCACCAGCCCGGATGAGGCCCGCTCTTGGTGGGTTTCTTACCTGACCGGTAAGGCTAATGAGGCGGGCGTTGAGCTGAGCGCCCTCGATATCACCCCGGCTCAGGTCGCGCGCGTGGTCGAACTGGTCAAGGAAGGCAAGCTGACCACCAAGCTTGCTCGTAAGGCGGTCGACGGTGTCCTCGAAGGCGAGGGGGATGTCGACGAGGTCGTCGCCAAGCGCGGGCTCGAGGTCGTGCGCGATGACGGCGCAATCGAGAAGGCCGTTGATGATGCCCTGGCAGCCAACCCGGACATCGTGGAGAAGTACAAGGCCGGCAACAAGAAGGTCACCGGCGCCATCGTTGGTGCGGTCATGAAGGCCACCCAGGGTAAGGCTGACCCGGGGCAGGTTAACAAGCTGATTGCGAAGAAGCTCTCTTAATTGGTATAAATTTCCATTAGGCGAGGTCAGGCGGCTGCGGGGTACCGTGGTCGCCATGACTATTTCTACTAAAGCACTCCAAAAGACAGGCCCAAACGAA
Source organism: Corynebacterium guaraldiae (assembly GCF_053480195.1). Taxonomy (NCBI): domain Bacteria; kingdom Bacillati; phylum Actinomycetota; class Actinomycetes; order Mycobacteriales; family Corynebacteriaceae; genus Corynebacterium; species Corynebacterium guaraldiae. The sequence goes on from NZ_JBRBAU010000003.1 coordinate 6,279, forward strand.
CCTTTTAAGGTTGTGACCATCCAGCGCCGTGACCCGCGCGCCGATGACGTCGTCATCGACATCAAGGCCGCGGGCATCTGCCACTCGGACATCCACACCATCCGCAATGAGTGGGGTGAGGCGTACTTCCCGCTGACCGTGGGCCATGAGATCGCCGGCGTGGTGTCCGCCGTAGGGGAGGACGTCACCAAGTTCCAGGTGGGGGACCGCGTCGGCGTGGGCTGCCTGGTGAATTCTTGCGGCGAGTGCGAGCAGTGCCAAGCTGGAATGGAGCAGAACTGCCTTAATGGTGGTGTGGGCACCTATAATTCCACCGACGTCGACGGAACGATTACCCAAGGTGGTTATGCGGAGAAGGTCGTGGTGAACCAGGATTTCGTCCTGCGTATTCCGGATGCCCTTGACTTCGATGTCGCCGCGCCCTTGCTGTGTGCCGGAATTACCACCTACTCTCCGCTGGCTCGCTGGGACGTCAAGGAAGGGCAGAAGGTGGCCGTCGTGGGCCTCGGCGGTTTGGGGCACATGGGCGTACAGATTGCCGCTGCCAAGGGGGCGGATGTCACTGTCATCTCACGCACCTCGCGCAAGGCTGAGGAGGCCGCGAAGCTGGGCGCGAACCGTACGCTCGCCACCACCGAAGAAGAGGACTTTTTCAAAAACCACCGCGGGGAGTTCGACTTCATCCTCTCCACGATTTCCGCCGAGTACAACCTCGAGGACTACCTGCGGATGCTCAAGCCGCGCGGCATCATGTCTGTCGTGGGGCTGCCGCCGGAGGCCCTGCCATTGCGCCTCAACCGCCTGGTAGGCGGCGGCAAGGTGCTCACCGGCAACAACATTGGCGGGATCGCCGAAACCCAGGAAATGCTGGACTTTTGTGCCGAGCACGGCCTGGGAGCGGTCATTGAGAAGGTCGGCGTCGATGACGTCGATGCCGCCTATGAGCGCGTCGTTGCGGGTGATGTGAAGTTCCGATTCGTCATTGATACCGCTACGTTTGCCGAGCATTAAGAGGTGAGCCGCCTCATGCTTTAGCGGCCATTGGAGCAAGCTCTCTACGGCCGCACACCTGTTTTCCTTTCATGATGGAGTACCGTGGTAGTAGTGTGCCGCCGTACTCCATCAAAGGTATGGCGCGTTTTTATGCGCTAGCCATTAAGCATAAAGAGAAGAAACTAGAAAACAGATAGGAAAACGTGTCTTATAAAAACGTCGTAGGCATCGCTTTGTCCTTCATTGGCTTGCTCGTGGGTGCGGGCTTTGCCACGGGACAGGAAGTTGTCCAGTACTTTACGTCCTTCGGTATTCCCGGCATGTGGGGAATCCTGGTTGCCGGTTTGGTCATGACCCTTGCCGGTACAGTCTTCCTCCAACTAGGAAGCTACTTCCACGCCAGCGAACACAACCAAGTCTTCCGCAACATTACCCACCCGATCATCTCGCGCATTCTTGATGTTGCGGTGATTCTCACGCTGTTTGCGGTGGGCTTTGTCATGCTGGCAGGTGCTGGCTCCAACATGGAGCAGCAGTTCGGTTGGCCTGCGTGGGTAGGTTCGTTGCTCATGCTCGTGCTTGTCATGGTTACGGGTATGTTCGACGTGGACAAGGTCTCCCAAGTTATCGGCCTTTTGACCCCGACCATCATCATCGCCGTTCTCTTCGTGGGCACCTATACCTTGCTGCACATGCCGGAGAGCGTTGATGCGGCGATTAGCGCCTCTGAAGCGATTGAGTCCCCGATCCCGAATTGGTTGGTCTCCGCGCTGAACTACAACGGCCTCGCCCTCATTCTGGCTGTATCGATGTCCTTGGTGATCGGTGGCGATAACATCAGCCCGCGCGAGGCCGGCGTTGGTGGCATCGTAGGCGGCGCGGTCTACGCGGTGCTCATGGGTATCGCTGGTTTCTCCTTGCTGATGAACGCGGAGAATGTGGGAGATTCAGATATTCCGATGCTGACCCTGGTGGACAACGTTCACCCAGTCCTTGGCGTCATCATGGCAGTCATCATCTACCTGATGATCTTCAACACGGCCATCGGCATGTTCTATGCGCTGGGTAAGCGTTTGTCCTCCGGCAACGAGTCCAAGTACCGCATTATCTTTATCGCCGGCTGCCTTGCAGGTTTCGCGGTTTCCTTCGCCGGCTTCAAGGCGCTCATGCAGTACGTGTACCCGGTTCTGGGCTACATGGGCATCGTCCTCGTCGTTATCCTAGTGGTTGGGTGGCTGCGCTCCCTGGGCAAGATCAAGGATGAAGGCTTGCGCCGCGAGCGCATCCGCGCCCTGCTTCACCTGAAGCTGCACCCCGATGAGGAGTACGATGCAGCGCGTTACGACGATGAGATTGGTCAGCAGATCGCCGATTCCAACATGGATGATGAAGCCCTCTTTGAGGATCTCGTCTCCGATGTGGTCGATGAGCTGGATTCGGACGAGGAGCTCGACTTCGACAAGGAAGAGTGGGAAGAAAACCGTAACGATCACTCCTACTACACCGAGCGCGACGCCGTGGAGCAGGACCGCAGCGACGAAGAGATCAAGGCGTGGGTGGAAGAAACCGGCGCGGTGGGAGACCCCGCCGAGGATGAGGACCTCCCCGAGGACTCACAGAAAAATTAGTGGAGCAACAGCTTCGCTGTTAGCGCAAACATGACGCAGCCGATGATGATGTTGACGACGCGCCACGTCGTCGGCTTGGCCAGCACGTGGGAGAGCTTGTAGGCGCCAAAGCCCAAGGAGGGGAACCACACTGCGCTGGCCATGATGGCGCCGGCTGCGAACACCCAGCGCTGGTCGCCATACTGGTTTGCAATGGAGCCCAGCATGACCAGCGCGTCGACGTAGGCCAAGGGGTTGAGCCACGTCAGCGCCAATGCGCCGAGGACGGGCCTGACCCAGGATTTCGAGCGCACGCGGGGGCGAATTTTGGTGAGCACCGAGTTCCCCGGTGTCCCAGAGGAACCCGAATTCTCATCAACCACTTGGGCCACCGGTGCGGTTTCCTCAATGACAAGCGCTTCCTGTTCCTTCTTGAAGGCATCGCGGAAGCACGTGAAGCCGAAGTAGATGAGGTAGGCCGCGCCGAGGTACTTCACCACGACGAGCGCGGTGGGGAAGCGCTCCACAAGGACGCCGACGCCGGCGGTGCCGCCGGTGATCAAGATGACGTCGGAAAGCAAGCATGCCAACAGGATGGGGCCGACATGGTCGCGTTTAATACCCATCTTGATGATGTAGGCATTCTGCGGTCCGATGGCGATGATGAGGGACAGGCCCAGCGCAAATCCTGCGAGCAATACTGACATGGCTTCTAGTGTGCGTATATCGACATATGAAGTCCAGTTAAATGTTCTACATCTGGTTTAATATTGCTTCATGAACCCGCTGCATACCGAAACACTGCTGGCCATCATCGATGAAGGCTCCTTCGAGGGTGCCGCGGCTGTGTTGGGAATCACTCCCTCGGCCGTGAGCCAGCGCATCAAGGCACTGGAGGTATCGACGGGCCGCATACTCCTGCGCCGCGGGACCCCTGTCACCGTGACTGAGGCGGGGGAGATCGTCGCCCAAGCCGCGCGGCGCATGGCGCTGGTCCAGGCGGAAGCAGATGCGCGGCTTACTGAACGGTTGTCCCGCGTGCCACTGACCGTTGCCATCAACTCGGATTCCCTGGCCACGTGGTTTCGTCCCGTAATCCAGCGCACCGCCGAGCGCGGTGCGGCGGCGCTGCGCATCCGCATCGAAGATGAGGCCCGTACGCTCGCGATGCTGCGCCGTGGCGACGTTCTGGGAGCTGTGACTCGCGAGCAAACGCCAGTCTCTGGCTGCGAATCCACATACCTCGGTACCATGCGCTATTTTGCCGTCGCCGCGCCGGAGCTGGCGGAGACCTTCGAGGACTGGGAGACGCTGCCGATCGTGGGTTTCGGGCCGAACGACGCCACGTTGGATGACGCCATGCGTGAGCGCTTCCTCGACTCGCACGTCCTGCGCGCACGGGTATCTCAGATTCCCTCCTCGGAGTCCTATGTGGAGGCCGTGCGCTACGGGCTGGGCTGGGGTTTGGTGCCGCGCCTGCAGGCCCAGCCATTGCTGGAGTCCGGGGAGCTGGTGCTTCTCGACGACTTCCCGCTCGACATCGACCTCTACTGGCAACGCTGGCGGCTGGAGTCGGAATTGCTTGCCGATCTCACCGAAGACGTCTTAAACGCTGGCCATGCGGTTTTAGCTTCGCGCCGCGCCGGTAAAGATGCACCATAAGGGTCCTGTGCTGCCTTAAGTTGGAGGTATGAGCGATAAAACTCCTGATAAAGCCACCAACTTTGATGACGATATCCCGACCTACACGGGCAAAGACTCCGTGAAGGACAGCACCCCCGCGGAAGCTGCGGCCGAAAAGCCGAAGAAGAGCAGCCTCTTCCAGCGCCCGGGGCGCGCCGAGCCGCAGGTGATCAAGCCAAAGAAGGCTGAAGAGCCCGCCGTCGAGGCCGAACCCGAGGCGAAGACCGAAACCTTTGATAGCGCCTCCAAGGAATCCCTGTCTTTCGATAGCGCTGCCGCAGATGCTGAAACTGAAACTACTGCTTTCCCACGCGCGGAGGTGACGGCAGGAACCGATACGGAAACGACTGCAATGCCGGCGGCTGAGGCTGATGAAGAGCCCAGCGCCGTTGCCGTGGCTGACCCTGCGGCTGAGCCAGTCACCGCAACCGAGGCGGAGGCTGTAGAAGAAAAGCACCCGTCGGCCCGCCGCGGCACCATTGACTTTGGTCTGCTTTTCGTGCGCCTAGCGCTCAGTGTTTACCTGCTCGTGGGGGGTGCTTCGACCTTCTTTAAGCTCGGCGGCAACGAGGGACTGTCAGGCTTGGAGAACGAGTTCAGTGAGTACACCATGGCGGCGGCCTTGGCCATCGGCGTGCCGACCGTCCAGCTCATTGCCGGCGCCTTCCTGCTTCTGGGCCTGGTCACCCCGTTGGCCGCTATGTTCGGCCTCATCGTCACAGGCTTCTCCGCTATTCACGGCCTCAACGCCTCCGGTGCCGGGTTGGATGTCTTTGCCTGGAATGAGAGTGTCTGGCTGGGTCTGGTGCTCTTTGTTATCGCAGTGGCCCTGCAGTTCACCGGTCCGGGATTCATCTCCCTTGACTTCAATCGCTCCTGGACCCGTCGCCCACTGGCAACCTCGTGGGTCTTCATCGTCATCGGCGTTGCCGCGCTCGTGGCTATCTGGTGGTTTGGCGCTGGCGTTAACCCGTTGAGCTAAGAGTTTTAGCGCCGACTTAAGCTCCCAGCCTGCAGTTATACACCAACTATTGTTGTTTTCCATTGCGTAAAGTAAGTTGGTTTCCGTGATGGAAAACAATTACTTTGGTGCCGCAGGAGAGGAGCTTTAGTTTTGTCTGATCAGGATGTTCGAGACGCACTCGCATTTGAGGAGCAACAGCAGGTGGCCGCAGCGAAGCGACCGCCCGTCTGGCTGAGTCTGTTCGCATCAGCTGCATACGGCGCGTGGTTTGCCTACATGTGGATCAAGGATGACGTCCATCCTCTCGTCCTTGTTGGTGGACTGCTTCTTGTACTCGCGCTCTTGGTGAGTCTTGCCGTCTTTTACCGCACGGGGGTGCGGGATTCGATGCGTCAGAAGGTTGATCCGCACGCCTCCAGGAATGTGACCTGGCGCTTCTACGCAGGATTGGGGTTTATGTTTCTGCCGGCACTGTTCAATCCCTTTGTTGAAGGGCACGTTATTGCCTCGTGCATCGCGGGTGTGCTGTGCAGTCTGTCGGTCTTTTGGACGCTGCACACCGGTGCGCTGAATAGGATGCCGCGATGAGTGGGCTCGATCCGATAATCCACCCGCTCAACCGCTTTAAAATTTGCGCCACGCTCAATGCCTTCGGTGCCACGCAGGGAGGAGACGTCAACCGTGAGATGAAATTCGCCGTGTTGCGCGACCGCACGGAGCTTTCCGATGCCTCCCTGTCCAAGCAGCTCGGAGCGCTAGAACAAGCCGGCTACGTGACTCGCTTCCGCGAATACGGCACCAGCCGCGCTAAGGACTCGGTGTGGGTCGCCTTGACTGAGCAAGGCAAGACCGCCTTCGACGGTCACTTGGCAGCACTCAAGGATTTAGCTGAGGGCTGAGTTGGGCGCATAGTATGGCGTCGCTGAGGTGCCAATGTTGCCAAAGTTTTCGCGCCCGCCGCAGGCGCGGCGAATAACTTTGGCAGAACGGGCAGTTTTGCGTTTCGGGGCTTAGTTGGTTTGGGCCGCAGCGAGCTCGGTATGTGGCTTGTCGGATTGAGCGCCTCGAGCTTTGAGGCAGATGGCGTAGAGAATCCAGCTCAGGAGTGCCAGCCACACGAAATCATCGACCAAGAACTTCTGATACAGCGGCATCGCGTGGACATCGATGTTGTCACCAAACCACCACTTCGGCGGAACGGTCAGCAGCATGCCTGCCCAAGCCGCGAGAACAGCCAGCAAGCTGCCAGCGACCCAGGTGGAATTGCGCCAGGACCATGCGCGGTAGACCAGAAGCGGGACGATGAGGGACAGCCACACCCAGTGGTGTGACCACGAGACGGGGGAGATGAGCAACATGATGGTGGCGGTGGTGAGGTGGGCGTCGACAAGCAAGCCGCGCCGCATTTGTGCCAGGAAGAGTGCGGAGCCGAGGCCGATGACCGTGAGCGCAGCCACGAGCCACAGCACGTTGATGAGCATGCCGTGGTTTTCCATGGCTTCCTGGGATGTGAAGAGTCGCTGGATGACACCCTTGAGCGAGGAATTGGACTGATAGTCCGTGGCCACGCCGAAGTCTGCGCCCTTGCCCATATCGAGAAGCTTTGAACTGAAGAATTCGACAAAAGCCTCCCAGCGGTAGGCCGCGGCCAACAGCGTTGCCACGACAGCGGAGGCGAAGGCTGTGAGGATCGGCTTCCACTCGCGGCGCAGCAGGAAGTAGAGCAGCATGGCCAACGGGGTGATCTTGATGGCTGCCGCGAGGCCTATCAGCCAGCCCTGCGGAAGTTTGCGTTTGCGGGGGACGAGATCGAAGATGACCAACGCCATGATGACGATGTTGATTTGCGCAAAACCGTTGTTGAGGCGGATGGGCTCAAAGAACATCGCCGCGGCCCACGCGATCGCCACGGTGGGCCACAGGTGCGGCACCTTGAGTGCGCGGAAGATCGCGTAGAGGCACGCAAAGACCAGGGCGTCCGAGAGGACGATCATGATATCGCCCGCCAGGGCGTCACTCATCCAGTCAAAGGCTGTCAGCGGCACCATGACCAGTGCCCCGAAGGGCGGGTAGATAAAGGGGAGCGCCAAATCCCCGGCGTACATGGGCTCAGAATAGACAGAGCGGCCCTCCATGAAGGCGCGGACGCCCTCACGGTAAATGATCATGTCCACAGGGTAGTCCGTGTGGAGAACATGGCGGATGACGCCCACCAGGCCAATGATGAGCCCGGCGGCGGTCAGCAGTGTGCGCCTTGCGGCGTTAGTGGCGAAATTCATCGCCCCATACTCTAATTGACGTAGCCATCCACCATGCGCACCGCACCACGGTCAGCGGACGTGGCCATGTTGGCGTAGGCGCGCAGTGCCTTGGTGACCGGGCGATTACGGTCCTTCGGCCTCCAGGGCTTCTCGCGCTGCTCCTCGGTGGCGCGGCGGCGCTCCAAGACGTCGTCCTCCACGTCGAGGGTGAGCTGGCGCTCGCGGATGTTGATGGTGATGGGATCCCCGTTTTCCACTAGGCCGATGAGGCCGCCGTGGGCAGCCTCGGGGGAGATGTGGCCGATGGACAGGCCGGAGGTGCCGCCGGAGAAGCGGCCATCGGTAATCAAGGCGCAGGCCTTGCCCAAGCCGGAGCCCTTGAGGAAGGAAGTCGGGTGCAGCATCTCCTGCATGCCGGGACCGCCCGCGGGACCCTCGTAGCGGATGACGATGACATCGCCAGGCTGGACTTCCTTCTTGAGGATGATGGAGACAGCTTCTTCCTGGGATTCCACCACGCGAGCTGGGCCGGTAAAGGTCCACAGTTCCTCTTCAACACCGGCGGCCTTGACGATGGCTCCGTTGGGGGCAAGGTTGCCGCGCAGGACAACGAGGCCGCCGTCGGAGGAGAAGGCATGCTCGGCGTCGTGGATGCAGCCATTGGTAGCGTCCGTGTCGAGCTCATCCCAGCGATTGGATTGGCTGAAAGGCTCGGTGGTGCGCACGCCGCCAGGTGCGGCGAAGAAGAGCTCGCGGGCAGCGTCGGTAGCCTTGCCACCGCGGATATCCCACTCGTCGAGCCACTCCTCGGCGTTGTCGTAGAGCGCGGTATGGACCTTGAGGTTCAAGTGGCCGGCGCGACGCAGCTCGCCCAGAATGGCGGGGATGCCGCCGGCGCGGTGCACGTCCTCGATGTGGTAGGTGCCGTTGGGCGCCACCTTGGACAGGCAAGGCACGCGGTAGGAAATCTCGTTGATATCCTCCAGCGTGAAGTCCACCTCGCCCTCCTGCGCGGCGGCCAGCGTGTGGAGGATGGTGTTGGTCGAACCACCCATGGCCATATCCAAGGCCATAGCATTGGTGAAAGCGTCCTTAGTGGCTATCGAGCGGGGGAGGACAGCGTCATCCTCTTCGCCGTAGTAGCGCTGGCACATCTCGACGATGGTGCGGCCGGCCTTCTCAAAGAGATCGCGGCGAGCGCTGTGGGTGGCCAGCGTGGTGCCGTTGCCTGGCAGCGCGAGTCCGAGCGCCTCGGTGAGGCAGTTCATGGAGTTGGCGGTGAACATGCCGGAGCAGGAGCCACAGGTGGGGCAGGCGGATTCCTCTACCTGAGCCAGGCCCTCGTCGGAGACGGCATCGCTGGCCGACGCCGTGATCGCCGTAATCAGATCCGTCGGCGCGTGCGCCACGCCATCGACAACAACGGCCTTGCCGGCCTCCATCGGGCCGCCGGAGACGAAGATGGTGGGGATGTTGAGGCGCAGCGCGGCGTTCAACATACCCGGGGTGATCTTGTCGCAGTTGGAGATGCACACTAGGGCGTCGGCAGTGTGGGCGTTGACCATGTACTCGATGGAATCGGAGATGATCTCACGCGAAGGCAGGGAGTACAGCATGCCGCTGTGGCCCATGGCGATGCCATCGTCGACGGCAATGGTATTGAATTCCTTGGGCACACCGCCGGCTTCGCGCACGGCATCGGCCACGATGTCACCGACGTTCTTGAGGTGGACGTGGCCGGGGACGAACTGGGTAAAGGAGTTGGCAATAGCGACGATTGGCTTGCCAAAGTCACTCTCCTTGGAGCCGGTAGCGCGCCATAGTGCGCGCGCACCGGATGCCTGGCGGCCAACAGTCGTGACTTTGGAGCGGAGCGGGTACATGGTTAGTCCTTAAGTTCGGGGTGTTTCTTGAGGTACTCGGCGTATTCCTCCTTGGTGAGGAGGACTTGCTGGCCATCGCGGTGGACGATGATGACCTTGTCGTCGGCGGCGTCGCGGCCTGCAGTCAGTGCGTCGGGGATGCGTCCATTGGAAGCGGCGGCAAGGCGGGGGAGGGAGTTGAAAGTTACTCCCGGCAGGTTGAAGTTGTTGCCGCTTGTGGTGCGGGCGTAGGCCCGCGAGCGCTGGAAGCCGATTCCCTTGAAGTCGCCCCACGCGATGTTCTTGGGGCTGCGGAAGCCATAGGTGATGTGGATGCCCTTGCCGTCAACGGTGGTGCGTGCGCGTAGAACCCACCAGATGGCCAGCACCGGGAAGATGAGGACCCAGAAGAGGTACTTCGGGGCCCAGCCAATGCTGAGAAAAGCAATGGCGGCGAGGATGCCAATGCCGAGGAGATGTTCGCGGGTGGGTTTGAACGTTTCGGCCGTGGGGTGTTCGACACGAGTTGATGCGTTCTGCGGGTGTGAGGACGTCATAGTGGGCCATCGTAATTGACTGTGCGGCGCGGTGGCGAACCGCCCCACCTGTGCAATCTCGCAAAATGAGAAAAAGATCCCAAAAATGGGGGTAAATGCCAGCGGTGGTGTTTCTATCAGTGTACAGTTTAGCCCATGATCATTATTCGACTTCACCTCGTAGTAGTACCCGGGCGGCGCGAGCCGTAGCGAGTCCACAAGTGACGTCGACCAGCAAGCGCCCCCGTTACCTTCACACCCAGGAAGGAAAGACGGGGGCGTTAGTCGTTGGATGATCTCTTCACCACCCACCCCCACTGAAGGAGCACATCAACCGTGACAGCTTCCACACCGCCACAGCGGGCGCCCGAGCGCATCACGGGCGCACACGCCATTGTCCGCACCCTCGAAGATCTCGGCACCGAGCTTGTCTTCGGCATTCCGGGTGGCGCCGTGCTTCCGCTGTACGACGCCCTCTTTGAATCCACGAAGCTGCGCCACGTGCTCACCCGCCACGAGCAGGGGGCCGGCCATGCAGCCGAAGGCTACGCCCAAGCATCCGGAAAGGTCGGCGTCATGATTGCTACCTCCGGCCCGGGGGCGACCAACCTGGTGACCCCGCTGGCAGACGCCAACCTGGACTCGATTCCCGTCGTGGCAATCACGGGCCAGGTGGGCAGCTCCCTGCTGGGCACCGATGCCTTCCAGGAAGCCGATATCCGCGGCGTGACGATGCCGATTACGAAACACAACTTCATCGTCACCAAGGCAGAAGATATCCCCGGGGCGATCGCGGCCGCCTTCCACCTCGCCGCCACTGGGCGCCCAGGGCCTGTGCTCGTGGATATTCCGAAGGACGTGCAGAACGCTTTTATGGAATATTCGGGCCCAAAGATGCCGGAACTACCGGGGTACAAGCCCACGACTACTCCGCACCCGCGCCAGATTGCCCAGGCTGTTCAGCGCATTGCGCGCGCCGAGCGTCCGGTGCTCTACGTTGGCGGCGGCGTCATCAAGGCCGAGGCCTCCCGCGAGCTGCGCGAGTTCGCGGAGCTGACCGGAATCCCTGTGGTGACCACGCTTATGGCTCTCGGTGCCTTCCCGGATAATCACCCGCAGCACATGGGTATGCCCGGCATGCACGGCACGGTGCCGGCGGTCGCGGCCCTGCAGCGGGCGGACCTTATCATCGCCGTGGGCGCACGCTTCGACGACCGCGTGACCGGTGATACGGACACCTTTGCTCCCCACGCCGAGGTGATCCATGCCGACATTGACCCGGCGGAGATCGGCAAAATCCGCGAGGTGGCTGTTCCCATCGTGGGCGATGCCCGCGAGGTGCTTTTGCGACTGACCAAGGCTTATGCCAATGATGCGGAGTTGGATGCCCCGCGAATTGGTCCGTGGATGGAGTATTTGGGGAACATGCAGCGCCGCTTCCCGCGCGGCTTTGAGCCGACGTCAGATGGCCTGCTCAACCCGCAAGAGGTTATCCAAAAACTCAGCTCCATCGTTGGCCCGGAGGCTATCTACTGTGCGGGCGTGGGCCAGCACCAGATGTGGTCGGCGCAGTTCCTCGACTTCGAGCACCCCCGCAGCTGGATCAACTCCGGTGGCGCCGGCACGATGGGCTACGCCGTGCCCGCGGCGCTGGGGGCTAAGGCTGCCTGCCCGGAGCGAGAGGTCTGGGCTATCGATGGCGATGGCTGCTTCCAGATGACGAACCAGGAGCTGACCACCGCGGCCGTGGAAGGCTTTCCCATCAAGGTTGCCGTGATCAATAACGGCAACCTGGGCATGGTGCGCCAGTGGCAGACGCTCTTCTATGACAACAAGTACTCCCATACCAAGCTGCGCGAGCACGACGAGTATGTGCCGGACTTTGTCAAGCTCAGCGAAGCCTTGGGCTGCGAGTCAATTCGCGTCACCACGGCGGAAGAGATTGGCCCGGCGATTGAACGTGCGCGCTCAATTAATGACCGTCCAGTGGTCATTGACTTCATCGTGGGCCAGGATGCCCAGGTGTGGCCGATGATTGGCGGCGGGGCTTCTAACGAGGAAATCCAGTACGCCCTGGGCCTGCGCCCGCTGTTTGATGACAATGAGTCCGCGGCCGAGGAACCGGCCGACATCCACGAATCTCTCGAGGAGGCCGAAAACAATGGCTAAAGACGACATCACCCGACACATCCTCTCCGTTCGAGTTCAGGATATTGAGGGCATCATCTCCCGTGTGACCGGCATGTTCACCCGCCGTGGCTATAACCTCATCTCGCTGGTGTCCGCTCGGACCGAGACGGAGGGCATTAACCGCCTGACCATCGTCGTGGATGCCTCCGAGGTCATCATCGAGCAGGTGACGAAGCAGCTCAACAAAATCGTCCCGGTGCTCAAGGTGGTGGAGCTGGAGGAGGAAAACACGATTGCCCGCTCCATCATGCTGGTGAAGGTAGCCGCGGATAACTCTAACCGTCCTCAGGTGGTCGATGCAGTGAACATCTTCCGTGCACGCATCGTGGATGTATCGCCGGAGTCCGTGGTGGTTGAGGCCACCGGTACCCCGGGCAAGCTGCAGGCGCTTCTCGACGTCCTCGAGCCCTTCGGTATCCGCGAACTGGTGCAATCTGGCAACGTCGCACTGGGGCGCGGCCCGAAGGCAATGGCACCGACGAAATAAAATCTCACATTGTGGGCAAACTGTCTCAAAGTGTGATACAAATTCAATAGACCGAGACACTACTGGATGCGTAGTGCGAACGAACCCAAAAAGAAAAGGAACATCAAACATGGCTATTGAGACTCTGTACGAATCTGATGCAGACCTGACCATCATCCAGGGCCGCAAGGTCGCCATCATCGGCTATGGCTCCCAGGGCCACGCCCACGCTATGAACCTGCGTGATTCCGGCGTTGAGGTCGCCATCGGCCTGCGCGAGGGCTCGAAGTCCCGCGAGAAGGCTGAAGAGGCTGGCTTCAAGGTTTTCAGCAACGCTGAGGCCGCCAAGTGGGCTGATGTCATCATGCTGCTGGCACCGGATACCTCCCAGGCGGCGATCTTTACAGAGGATATCGAACCGAACCTGGAGGACGGCAACGCGCTGCTCTTCGGTCACGGCCTCAACATCCACTTTGGCCTGATCAAGCCGGCGGAGAACATCACTATCGGCATGGTTGCCCCGAAGGGCCCGGGCCACCTGGTTCGCCGCCAGTTCGTCGACGGCAAGGGCGTTCCCTGCCTGATCGCCACCGAGCAGGATCCGAAGGGCGAGGGGCGCGAGCTGACCCTGTCCTACGCTGCGGCCATCGGCGGTGCCCGCGCCGGCGTTATCCCAACCACCTTCAAGGATGAGACTGAGACCGACCTCTTCGGTGAGCAGGCGGTCCTGTGCGGTGGCGTGGAGTACCTGATCATGAACGGCTTCGAGGTCCTGACTGAAGCTGGCTATGAGCCTGAGATGGCTTATTTCGAGGTCTGCCACGAGCTGAAGCTCATCGTTGACCTTATCGTTGAGGGCGGCATCAAGAACATGAACTACTCCTGTTCCGACACCGCTGAGTTCGGTGGCTACCTCTCCGGCCCGCGCGTCATCGACGCTTCCGTGAAGGAACGCATGAAGGATGTCCTCACTGATATTCAGGACGGCACCTTCGTCAAGCGCCTCGTCGCCAACGTAGAGGGCGGCAATAAGGAGCTGGAGGAGCTGCGTGCCAAGGTGAACTCCCACCCGATTGAGCAGACCGGCTCCCAGCTGCGTGACCTCATGAGCTGGGTCAAGAATCCGCTGGATGCAACTGCCTAAACTGCGCTTCGACTACAGAATCCCGTTGACCACTGGTCAGCGGGATTTCCTTTTGATGTGATGTGCGCACATAAACGGGCATATTCCCACATTTAGTTGTAGGCTCGGGGCCATGGGTTTCTCTACGCCAAGCTATGACCTTAATGACCTTTTCGCTCGCATCGATCGTGGTGATATTCAGCTGCCCGATTTCCAGCGCTCCTATGCCTGGGATGAAGACCGAATTCGATCGCTGATCGTCACCGTCCTTCGCGGCTACCCGCTCGGTGCATTCATGGCCTTGGATACCCGCAATGAAGCCATGCGCTTTCGGCCACGGCCTCTCGCGGGCGCGCCTAACACGGGGGTGAACCCCGGCCTGCTCCTGCTCGATGGGCAACAGAGGCTCACCACCCTGTATCACTGCTTCCGCGGTGAAGGCTTTGTGGATACCACCGATTTCCGCTCCAAGAAAGTCTCCCGCAAGTACTTCGTGGACCTGCGCAAAGCTACCTCCGAGGACATCATGCCGGATGAAGCTGTCTTCGCCATCAACCAGCACGGCGAACTGCGCTCCCACTTCGCGCCGGACATCGAGGGCACCTTGGATAGTCGCGAGGCCGCAGTACAGGCGTGCTGCATCCCGGTTTCGGCGTTGCTGAGTGAGGAAGGCACCAGCATGCTCTTCGAGCTTGCTGGTGCTAACGATGGCGCCACCCGTGACGTCGTCGCTGCCTTCAATAACCGGATTCTACGGCCCCTGTCCGGCTACACGGTACCGATGATTCGCCTCTCGCGCGAGACGGCGAGCTCGGGAATTGGCTCCATTTTCGCTCAGGCTAACTCGGCCGGTTTGCAGATGGACGTCTTCGATCTCCTGACGGCTGTCTTTGCTTCTGAAGATCCGGACTTTCACCTTGCGGAGGACTGGGCAGGCGTCGAGAAGCAGCTGCGTGCCTTCCCCGCGCTCGACGGCATCGGCCGCAATGAGTTCCTTTCGGCAGTATCGCTGCTGGTGTCCGGGGAGAAGGGGAACGCTGGCGGCCAGCGCGAAGATATCTTGCAGCTGTCACTGAATGAGTACCGCAAGGCCTCGCAAACCCTGGTGATTACTTTCCGTGAGGTCGCTGAGTTCTTGGCCGAGCGCTGCATTCTCTCCCTTGAGCAGGTGCCTTATTCCGAGCAGATCATTCCGCTGGCTGTCATCCTTGCGCGCCTGGCAGAAAAGAAGGGCGTGCTGTCCAGCCAGGACGCATGGGACCGCCTCAACCAGTGGTTCTGGAGCGGCGTCTTTGGTGAGCTTTATGGCTCTTCTGCAGTGAGGCTGCGCGCTGCGCGTGATGTCGATGAGGTCACCGCGTGGGTCGCGGGTGAGACCGAGGATGTTCCGAAGACTGTGCGCGATGCCTCCTTCCGCGAGTCCCGCTTGTTGTCTGTGGGGGAGCACGACGGGGTGTGGCACGGCCTCTATGCTTTGCTTATGGCACGCGGCGCGAAGGACTGGCGGACCGGCCGCCCGTTCAACCGCCACAGCTTCGAGGAGCTGCAACCAGGCTTCTTCCCGGTCTTCCCGCTTCGTTGGTGTGAGCGCCACGGCGTCAGCGGTGTGCTGGCCAACTCCGTGCTCAACCGCACGCCGATGGGCAAGCGCACAGAAGTTGTCCTCGACGGGCACTCGCCGGAACGCTACCTGCCGCGCGTGCAGTCGAAGTCAATCATGGAAGACGCCGAGTTCGACAGCGTGCTGGCCTCCCACGACCTGGAGCCGGAGCTGCTGACCGCGAAGACTGCGCATCAGTTCTTCGCCGATCGCCGCGAGCGTTTCGTGGGCATCGTTGAATACGCGCTCAACAAGAAGGTTGTGCGCGACGTGGATGAGGCGAACCTTTCCGGCGGCGAAGAGGGCCCGCAGGCCTTTGCACGTTAAGGTGTCGTCGTCGGGCGCGCTGCGGGCCGTGCCTGTAGCGCTGCTGCTGGGCATGAGCGCGCTTGCGGCCGTGGGCTGTTCCTCGCTTGGGCGCGGTGAGCCAATCCTGACGCAGGACATTACCGCCCGCCCTGAGGCGGAGATTGACCTAGCCCGCGCGAGCGAAGAAAACCGTCTGCGGCTTATTGACCCGCAATTCGCCAACGAGGTTACGGTGGTTGAGGACCGCTGGGGAATTGACTCCGCGCGCTTGTTCTTCAAGGAAAGCAATACGCTGATCTTGGCCGAAGACTCAGATGCCGCTGCCCTGCGGGCCGCGACGCTGAGCGTATCGCAGCGCGTGCCAATGGTGACCTACGATTCATCGATTCGCCCGCAAATCTCGCAGCTGCTTACCGACCTTGACGTTGACCAGATCCTCGTCATCGGGGATGTCCCATGGGCTAGCCACAATGGCGAACGCGAAGTGGTGCACGATCCGGGAAACACCAAGGCGCTGGGGGAGTACACCGCATTCCGCTTTGAATCCAAGGTGGTGGTGAATCGCGAACGCATGGTGGACAGCATCACGCGCCTAGATTCTTCGACCAAGACGGAGTTGAAGGCCGCGTGGGAACCCCTGCCGCAGCACCTTACTAAGGAAAAGATGCCAGCGATTCCTGCCCAGGCGCGCCGTGATGCGCAGATGGCGCCTGTGATCGTGGCGACGAAGGACAGCCCTTTAGCAAACGTGGTGAACGCCACCGCGTATGGCGGTACGGTGTTCGTGATGGCGCAACCGGATCCGACGGCGACGAAAGCCGGCGCGGCGATTACTGCGGGGTTGGCGGATGGCCCGATCGTGGCCCTCGGACCGGAATTCGGTTCAGTGACAGAATTCACGCATAAAATCGCTCAGGGCTGGAAAGAATAAACTACACTTCTCGGCATCCACATTTCAGACTAGTGAAGGAAGTTATGTCGAAGCCGGTCGTACTTATCGCCGATAAGCTTGCAGAATCCACCGTCGATGCTCTCGGGGACACAGTTGAGGTCCGCTGGGTTGACGGCCCCAACCGCGCGGAGCTGCTTGCCGCGGTGCCGGAGGCAGACGCCCTCCTCGTCCGCTCCGCTACGACCGTGGACGCGGAGGTGTTGACCGCAGCGAAGAACCTGAAGATTGTGGGGCGTGCCGGCGTCGGCTTGGACAACGTTGATATCCCCGCTGCCACCGAGCGTGGCGTCATGGTTGTCAACGCGCCGACCTCCAACATCCACTCCGCCTGCGAGCAGGCGATCGCGCTGCTTCTCGCCACCGCACGCCAGGTTCCGGCGGCGGATCAGTCCCTGCGCCAAGGTGAGTGGAAGCGCTCCTCCTTCAAGGGTGTTGAGGTATACGGCAAGACCATCGGCATCGTGGGTTTCGGTCACATCGGCCAGCTCTTTGCCCAGCGCCTGCTGGCATTTGAGACCACTGTCATCGCGCACGACCCTTATGCCAACCCGGCCCGTGCGGCAGCACTGGGCGTGGAATTGGTGCCCCTTGAGGAACTCATGTCTCGCGCTGACTTCGTGACCATTCACCTGCCCAAGACCCCGGAGACCGCCGGCATGTTTGACGCCGAGCTCCTAGCGAAGGCCAAGAAGGGGCAGATCATCATTAACGCCGCCCGCGGCGGCTTGGTCGATGAGGCAGCCTTGGCTGTTTCGATCAAATCCGGTCACCACCGCGGCGCCGGCTTCGATGTTTATGCCTCCGAGCCGTGCACGGATTCCCCGCTCTTCGAGCTTCCGCAAGTTACCGTATCCCCGCACCTTGGCGCGTCTACGGTCGAGGCTCAGGACCGCGCGGGTACCGATGTGGCCGCCTCCGTGCTCAAGGCACTGGCCGGCGAATTCGTCGCCGATGCCGTCAACGTCGAAGGCGGCCGGGTCGGCGAAGAGGTTGCCGGCTGGTTGGATCTGACGCGCAAGCTGGGCCTCGTCGCAGGCAACCTGTTGGACGCTGCGCCGGTTGCCGTCGAGGTTGAGGCTTGCGGCGAGCTGGCCAACGAGGATGTTTCGGCTCTTGGTTTGTCCGCTGTTCGCGGGCTGTTTTCTGGCGTGGTCTCGGAGACCGTTACTTTTGTGAACGCAATGCAGATTGCCGAAAGCCGCGGCGTGAGCGTGGACGTCAAGACCAATGTGGAATCGAAGGGGCACCGCTCCTCCGTGAGGGTTAAGGTCATCGGCCCCGACGGCTTGGTATCGCAGCTCACTGGTGCCCTGACTGGCATCGACGGCGTCGAAAAGATCATCCGCATCAATGGCCGTGGCGTCGATATGCGCGCTACGGGCCGCAACCTCTTCTTCTCCTACAAGGATGCCCCGGGTGCCTTGGGCACTGTGGGTACGAAGCTTGGCGCTGCCGGCATCAATATCGTGGCGGCTGCATTGACCCAGGGCAAGGATGTCTCCGATGCAGTCCTTATCTTGCGAGTTGAGCGCGAGGTACCGGAAGAGCTTGTCGAGGAAATCAACGCGGCGCTGGGTGCTACCTGCCGCCAGCTTGATTTGGATGCCTAGTCTGGACAGCTAAACCTTTCATCCCAGCCCCCGTGAAGGACCGAGAACGGTTCTTTGCGGGGGTTTCGCCGCCCTCAAGGCAGAGAGAGTGGTACTCTCGCAAGTATCCAATATGTGAGAAAGGAATCCCACAAAATGAAACTGGCAGTGATTGGCGGCGATGGAATCGGTCCCGAGGTAACCGCGGAAGCACTCAAGGTCCTGCGCGCGGTACGCCAGGACGTTGAGGTTACGGACTATGACCTTGGTGCACGACGCTACCTGCGCAACGGGGAGCTGCTTACCGACGCCGACCTGGCCTCCCTGCGCGAACACGACGCCATCCTGCTCGGCGCCATTGGTGCGCCCGGTGAGGTTCCGCCCGGAGTGCTCGAGCGCGGCTTGCTGCTGAAGATGCGTTTCGCCCTGGACCATCACGTCAACCTGCGCCCCTCCAAGCTGTACCCGACGTCCACCTCTCCGCTGGCAAACCCAGGCGATATCGACTTCGTCGTTGTCCGTGAGGGCACCGAAGGTCTGTACTGTGGAAACGGCGGCACGCTGCGCGAAGGTACTGAACACGAGGTGGCCTCGGAGGTCTCCCAGAACACGCGCTTCGGCGTTGAACGCGTGGTGCGTAATGCCTTTCAGCGTGCGCTGGGCCGCCGCAAGCACGTGACTTTGGTGCACAAGACCAATGTCCTTGTTAACGCCGGTGGCCTCTGGCAGCGCACGGTGGACGAGGTTGCGAAGGAATTCCCCGAGGTCACCGTAGATTACAACCACATCGATGCCGCAACGATCTACATGGTCACCGACCCAGCGCGCTATGACGTCATCGTGACCGACAACCTCTTCGGCGACATCCTGACCGACTTGGCGGGAGCAGTCACCGGCGGTATTGGTCTGGCTGCCTCCGGCAACATCGATGCCTCCGGCGCTAACCCCTCCATGTTCGAGCCGGTCCACGGCTCCGCGCCGGATATCGCAGGCAAGGGCATCGCGGATCCCACCGCGGCTATCCTGTCGGCGGCCATGCTGTTGCGCCACCTCGGGGATGAGGAGAACGCCGTGCGCATCGAAGAGGCCGTGGCTGCCGACGTCTCCTCTCGCGGCGACGCACAAGCGCGCACCACCGAAATTGGTGATCGAATCGCCTCCGCGCTCAGCGCCTAGCCCTGTATGGTTGGCGCATGAGCGTCGAAATAGACGAGGTCACCAGCTTCCTGGCCAAGAATGAGCCTTTCTCCCACTTGCCGGAGGAAGAGCTTAACGCGCTGTCCTCACAGTTGAGCATGATCTACCTGCGCCGAGGGGATATCCCCATCAAGCTGGGGCAAGAAAATGCCAACCTGCACATCATCCGCACCGGCGCGATTGATGTGCTGGGGGAGGACGGCATGCTGCTAGACCGCCGCGAATCCGGCCTCACCTTTGGCTATTCCACGCTGCAGGGGGAGCCTCACTCCGCTTATGAGATGGTCGCGGTGGAGGACAGCCTCGTCTTCACCCTGGCGCAGGAGGACTTCAGCGAGTTGTCCCGCCGGAACCCCGACATTGGGCGATTCTTTTCAGCGCAATCGCGCCAGATCCGCGCCGCAGCGCGCGAGCTTTCTGAATCCACTTCGACCGACGTTTTACGCACGCCGCTGCGAGAGCTCATTCGCGCCGACATACTGACTGCGCCGGCTGCCACTACCATCCGTGAAGCCGCGATGCTGATGACGGACCGCGGTGTGTCCTCACTGCTCGTTGTTACACCGGGTTCAGATTCAGCCAAGCATCTTGCCGGCATTGTGACCGACCGTGATCTGCGCACCCGCGTGCTCGCCGCGGAGCGCGACCCTGCTGAATCGGTGGGGGAGATCATGACGCCTCAGCCCCTCACGGTGTCGGCGGATGCCCCGGCCATGGAAGCACTCTTGCACATGGCCGAGCGCGGAATCCACCACCTGCCGGTGGTTAAAGAAGGCAGCCTACAGGGAATAGTCACGCAATCGGACATCACGCGGCTGCTCTACAATGATCCGGTCTACCTCGCAGCAGATCTCTCGCGGCGCGCCAATGCCGCTGAGCTTAGTGAAGCCTTCAGCGAAGCCACGCTTCTTGCCGGGCGTTTCGTGGAACGCGGCTCTACGCCGGCGGAAGCGTCCAGCCTGGTCACGCTGGCCGCCGATGCGGTAGCGCGCCGTCTGTGCACCCTCGCCGAGGAAGAACTGGGTCCTCCGCCAGTGGAGTATGCCTTCGTGGCCGTGGGTTCGCAGGGGCGGCGCGAGATGGCGCTGGCCTCAGATCAAGATAATGCGCTCGTCCTCGCGGATGATTATGATGCCAACGCGCACGGCGAGTATTTCGCACGGTTTAGTACCTTCGTGTGCCAGGGCCTTGCCGCCGCCGGTCAGGCTCTGTGCCCAGGTGACATGATGGCCATGAACGCCGAGTGGCGGATGACGCGCTCCCAATGGATCGACACCTTCCGCAAATGGATCCGGGACCCCCAACCGGAGGCGCTGCTCAACGCCCAGATTTTCTTCGACTTCCGCGTACTCTACGGAAGCGAGGAGCTGGCCCTCGAGGTCCACACTGCCGCCGTGGAGATGGGCAAGGGTGCGACGCGCCTGCACGCCCACCTGGCTAGCCTGGCCGCGCGCCGCGAGCCGCCACTGACGCTCTTCCGCGGACTCGTGGTGGAGCGCGATGGCGACTATGCACATACCCTCGACATCAAAAAGGGAGGTACCGCGGGTATTGTCCAGATGGCCCGGCTCTTTGCCTTAGCATCCGGCTCCACGGTTGTGGACACCCGCCAGCGCCTAAGCGAAGCCGCCGGGAACGCGGTGAGCCGCCGCGGTGCACAGGAGCTTCTCGACGCCTTCGACTACCTCCGATCCCTTTCCTTCGAGCACCAGGCCCGACAGTTGCGGGAAGGGCACAAGCCGGATTACCACATTGACCCCAAGAGCTTGGGGCGGATGGATCGCGAGCACCTGCGCGATGCTTTCCGTGCGATCAAATCCATGCAGAACGCGCTTGCCACCAAGTACCCGGTGAGGAGTATCTAGATGTGGAGCCGGTGGAGCCGCCGCGCGGATTGGGGCGCGCCCGCACGAAGTACCCCGCTCGAAGAGCTAGGGCTACTCGCCGTAGATATGGAGACCACGAGTCTTGATCCGCGCACAGGAAAGATTGTTTCTATCGGGTGGGTACCGGTGAACGGCGGTGTTATCGACTTATCTGGCGCCGGCTATACCGTGGTGCGCGGCGCGAAGGTGGCCGAAGATGCACATGTCCATTTGCTCACCCAAGACAAAGTCGATGCCGGCGAGGAACGCGAAGTGGCGATGAAGCAGTTGCGAAAGGCCCTGAACGGCCGAGCGCTACTCGCTCACTTCGCGCCTGTGGAGGTGGGCTTCATAGAAGCGGCTTCCAAAGAGATATTTGGTCAGGTCCCTCGGCTGAGCGTGGTTGATACCTTTGCTATCGAGCGGCGCCACATGGAACGCATGGGCACTTATCCGCGCGGCGAGGACCTGCGGCTTCCCCGAGTTCGCGCGAGATACGGTTTGCCACGCTATGGCAATCACAATGCGCTGAGTGATGCTTTGGCCTGCGCTGAGCTATATCTAGCACTGCGGGGGAGCACGCGGGCGGTGACCTTGGGGGACGTCGCCAAGCGCTAGGCGGCCGAGCGGGCGTTGTACCACAAGTTGGACGCCTGCAGTATCATCGCGTTCTTTGCAAGCTTTACACCTAGCCCCTGAACGCGAGTGAAAAACCCTTGCGAGTAGTATGGCCGTCATGCGTTTAGGACGAATTGCTCACACCGAAGGTATTTGTTTCGCCATCATTGATGGCCCCGCCGACGCCCCGCTTGACCAGCTGGTGGCCAAGGAAATCTCCGGCACCCCGTTTACCCCGCCGGAGCCAACTGGCCGCGAGTGGCCGCTGAGCGAGGTGCGCTTGCTGGCGCCGACCCTGCCCACCAAGGTCGTGGCGCTTGGCCGAAACTACGCCGACCACGTGGCTGAGGTCTTCAAGGAATCCGCGGAGCACCTGCCGCCGACGATCTTTATTAAGCCCTCCACCGCGGTCATTGGCCCTGGTGCCCCCATCAAGATCCCGGAGTTCGCCACCAACGTGGAGTTCGAGGGAGAGCTCGCGGTGGTGATCTCAAAGGTCTCGAAGAATATTGATCCGGAGAAGTGGCGGGATCACGTCGTTGGCTACACCATCTGCAACGACGTTTCTTCGCGCGACCTGCAGTTCCAGGATGGCCAGTGGGCACGTGCGAAGGGCATTGACACCTTCTGCCCGCTGGGCCCGTGGATTGAGACGGACCTGGACTGCATCGACCTTGATGACCAGAAGATCAACGCTTACCTGACCCACGATGGCAAGCGCGAGCAAAAGCAGGATTCCAACACCGACCAGATGATCGTGAAGATGGGCGGCATCATCGCGGAGATCTCGCAGTCGTACACGCTTCTGCCCGGCGATGTCATCACCACAGGTTCCCCGGCTGGTACGGCGCCGATGGTGCCGGGCGATACCATCGAAATTGAGATCCCCGGCGTGGGCAGCCTGACCAACCCGATTGAGCGCGCCTAAAGGCCGCTTTAGAGGCCGAGTGCTTTGAGAATGGTACGCAACTTCGCCGTGGTTTCCTGAAGCTCGGCCGTCGGGTCGGAATCCACGACGATTCCGCCGCCCGCCCACGCGCGGGCGGAGAGTCCATCGCCGGCTACTTCGGCGCAGCGGATGGCCACCATGTACTCGCCATCGCCGGAGTCATCGCACCAGCCCACTGCACCGGCGTAGAAGCCGCGGTCGGCTTCGGCGGTTTCGATCAGCGCTTGCGCGGCTTCCGTGGGGGTACCGCAGATAGCGGGGGTGGGGTAGACCAGCTCGGCCAGTTCGAGTGCCGTGAAATTCGAATCCTTCAGTGTTCCCGCAATCGGGGTCCCCAGATGCCACATCTCGTTCGTGGAGGTCAGCTGCGGGGTGGTGGGGGCGTCGAGAGTACTGCACAGCGGCTGCAAGATCCGGCGGATGTGGTCCACGACGAAGGCATGCTCGCGCAGATCCTTGCCTGAGTTTTGGAGGTCTTGACCGGCCTTGATATCGCGTGCTTTATCGGTCTGGCGGGGCGCCGAGCCAGCTAGGGGGAAGGCCGTAACCGTTGAGCCTTGCTTCTTAATCAACACTTCCGGGGAGGAGCCCACGAGCATAGATCCTGGGCGTCCCGCCGGTGACAGGTCGGCGATGAAGCCATCGCGGTGCGAGGATAGATCGATCAACCGCGCGGCCACGAGAAGCGGATCCACCGGAGCATTGAACTCAATGTCAACGGCGCGAGCAAGAACCACCTTGTCCAGTTTGGAGGCTTCGATCGTAGCGATGGCGGCCTCAATGCGGCGCAGGTGCTCTTCCGGCTCCGGATCAAAACCGGTCACGCGCGCATTGAGCTTGCCGCTGCGGTAGTAGGCATGGGGCTCAAGAGGCCCGTCCTCACGAATGATGCTGCGCGGCACGGTGAGCGCAGCTGGATCACCCTTGTGAAAGGGAAGTGCGCCGACGACCATGGGCGCGCTGCCGGCACGTAGTGCGGACACTGCATCATCGACAGCGCTAAAGGTGGTGGTTGAACCTTGGGTACGCACAGACCCCGTCGCGCGGGACAGGAGGAAGTCGGGGGCGGTAGAGGGTCTGTTTTCACACATAAGGAATAACTCTAGTTCCTTCCGCTGCTAGCGCCGAAACCAGATCCCTTGCTTTTGTGATATGACCGGTATCGAGGTGCTAGTCGCGATTGCGCGGGCGGAAGAACTGCACGGCAACAAACAGCCCGATACCAAGTAGCAGGGCCAGGGAGCCCATGCCTGCGAGGAAGCCTGCCCAGAAGCCGACCATCGGGGCTCCATAGCTCATGGCCTGGATGTTTTCGGCGTCAGCATAGTCTTCGTTGGAGTCGGACGCAGAGTGCTGTTGCTGTGCTTCCTGCTTTGCGCCGCGTTCCCGGTTGGCAGCGGTGTTGCGCGTGGAGCCTTTTTCTCCCGGGGAAGCAGTGCTTTGCGACGCCCCACGGTGTGCCGAATCTCTCTGTCCTTGCGCTGTGTGGGCTACACCGTTCTGTGCCGAGTTCTGGGACTGCGACACTGAGCGCTGGCCATCAGCTGGGCGTTCAGTACTGGGCTCTTTAGACGTTGGTGATGTTCCCGGTTGTGCTTTACTGCGTGCACTCGGACGCGTGGAGTGCCGCGAATCCTGAGCCCGACTTGTTTCGGAGGGCTTTCCACCGTTGAGGAGGGTATCTGCCTCCTTGAGTGTTTTGTCCATAGTCTTATCCAACTGTGCGATGGACTTGGAGGTGTCATTGATGTCCTTGGCCAGTTGCTGCGGCCGGTTCTTCGGGCTGCCCGAGCCAGCATTGTCGCCTTCGCTGGAGTCCCACTCCAATTCGCAGATGTCGGAGGCATCGGCGTCGCCGACCAAGAACGGTACGTCGATGGAGTGCTCGGAGCCATCGTTGAGCGTGAACGTGAAGGTAGCGGCGTATGCTCCCGGTTCGGTGAAGATTATCCCGGTGTGGCTGTGGAAGTGATCGGGGTAGTCCCAAGTGATATCCGGGTTATCTGAATCAAAGAGCACGGTGGGTTCAGCACCCACAGAGTTCTGGAAACCCACCATGCGCCCGCCGTCCGGCGCGGCGTGCAGCGTTAAGGAAAGGGTGGCGTCGGCTGCCGCAGCCTCGTCGAGGTAGCTGGTGTTGAATCCAACCCACGGGATATCCGGGTTCTGGGTTTGGGGAATCTGCCAGCCTTTCGATGGGATGTCGTTGCCTGCGGATTCTTCAAAGGCGGCGTTGCTGCCCACCTCCACGTAAAACTCGCCGGAGGTGTAGTCCTTGCCTGACTCGTCATCGCGGGCCAAGAAGGAGAGGTTTCCGGAATCTCCG
The DNA here is from genome assembly GCF_053480195.1 of Corynebacterium guaraldiae. NCBI lineage: Bacteria > Bacillati > Actinomycetota > Actinomycetes > Mycobacteriales > Corynebacteriaceae > Corynebacterium > Corynebacterium guaraldiae. The sequence continues at coordinate 31,369 of NZ_JBRBAU010000003.1, forward strand.
ACCAATGCTAGGTCTTGGTGTCCACGGGTAAAGGCGTGCAGGGAGTCGGCATCGCAGGAGGCCTCGCTCGCGTGCTCTTCGGCGAGGGCTGGCGGTGCAGCGGCCACCAACGGCGGTGTGCTGAGAGCTAGTGCAGCGACAGCGGTCAGGGTAAGCGGGCGGAAGCTCATACGTGTCATATGAAAAGAGTTCATGCGGACAAGGTCTCCTTCGAGGTGTGTGATTGCGAGGTGGATGCCGCGTCGCGGCGGGAATGCAGTAGAGGGGAGAGTGCCCACGCCACAAGGAAGAAGGCGGTGAGCAGCAGAACGATGGTTGCGCCGGCGGGAAGATCGATGGCCCATGCAAGGTAGATTCCGAAGAAGCTGCCCAGCGAACCGATCACCGCGGAGGCGACCATCATTGACCCCAGCGAGTCACAGAGCAGCCTGGCGGTCGCGGCTGGGGTGATGAGGAGGGCCAGGACGAGGACGTTGCCGATGGTTCCCACGGAGATAACCACCGCGCCCGTGACGCAAAGGTAAAGCACGATGTCTAGAACAAAGACGGGAAGCCCCATGGCACGGGCAGTCTCTTTGTCTAGGCAGGTGGCTGTGAGCTGGGGGCCGAGGAGCAATACTGTGGCCACGATAAGCACCGAGACGGTGAACGCGGTGTAGAGATCAGCGTGGGAGACACCCGTCAGCGAGCCGAAAAGAAAGCTGGTGAGCGAGGCCGTGTAACCCTCCACGCGCGAGATGATCACCATGCCGAGCGCAAAGGAAGCGGCAAAGAAGATGCCGATGACGGAATCTTCGCGCACAGTTCGCCGCTGGGAGAAGCACGCGATGAGCACGGCCACCGCGCAACCCGCCACGGCGCCGCCCAGCAGTACTGACCCGTGAAGTGCGAAGGCGATGGCCAGTCCCGGGAACACTGCGTGGGACACTGCATCGCCGATGAAGGCCATTCCACGCAGCACGACGTAGCACCCCACCACGCCGCACACGATTGCGGCGAGAAGGGAGATCCCTACTGCGCGGGCGAGGAAGTCCAAGTGCGGGTTGGTGAGGTCTTGGAAGAACTCAACTAGCGAGATGTCGATCATGCCGCCACCCCAATCGCGGAGAGCAGGGGCGAGGAGGCTGAGACCCCGAAGGTGGTGCTCCAGGGCTGCGGGGTTAAGCGCAAGGTTTCCGCCGGGCCGTCAGCGATGATGCCCCGGTTGAAGAGCACAAGCCGTGAGCAGGAATGCACGGCCTCTGAGAGGTTGTGCGTGGACATGACAACGCTGGTGCCATCCGTAGTGAGCTTGTCAAAGAGAAGCAAGAGCTCTTCGGTATTGGGGGCGTCGAGTCCGGTGAAAGGTTCGTCGAGAAGCAGCACCTCTGGTTCGCAGGCTAAGGCGCGGGCGATGAGGACGCGCTGGCGTTGCCCGCCGGAAAGTTGGGCTATAGGACGCCGTGCGAATTCTTCCAGGTTGGTCAGCTCGATGGCGCGCCGTGCGGCCTCCTTATCGAGGCGCCCTGGGCGCCGGAACCACCCCACTAGTCCAGTGCGCCCACTCAGCACCGCCTTGGCCACGCTGATGGGGAAGTCCCATTCCACGTCGTGGCGCTGCGGGACATAGCCAAGCGAGGTGGTCACGTCGATGGTCCCGGTAAAGGGCACGAGGCCTAAGACAGCGCGCATGAGCGTGGTTTTGCCAGCGCCGTTCGGGCCGAGGAGGCCGATAAACTCGCCAGGGTTAACAGAAAAGCTTGCCCCGTCGATGACGCGGCGGCCGGACAGCGATACGGACAGATCATTTACCGTAATGAAGGGATTAGCCACGCCGCCCACCCTTCGCGCGCACGACCGCGATGATGGCACCGATGAGCACAAGGACGCCTACGCCCGCGAGCACCAAGATCCACGTCGGCACCGATGCCGACATAGAGCCGGACGTGGCGGAGGACTCGGCATTCGGGTCCCATTCCACGGCCTGTGCTTGCGCAACGTCGGCGTCATCGCCCACAGCGAAGGTCAAGGTGGCTTCGGCAGCAACCTCTTTTCCGGCGCTTTCTCCTGCGCCCTCGCCGCTCATGCGGACCCGGATCTGGTGAATGCCGGGCTCGGTGAACACCCAATTGGCGTGGGTATGAGTGCCCAAGTCCACCCAGAAGCCTTCTGAGTCCCCGGTTGCTGTAGACCACAGCAGCTGAGGTTCTTCGAAGCCGCCGTTTTGCAGGAAGAGGGAGAACTCACCCGGGCCTTGGTGCCCGAGGAACTCCATGGTCACTCCTCGCTCAACATTGTCTGCCAATGAGGGAGCTTGGGTATTCCAGCCCAACCACGGAACGTCAGCCTGCTCCGTTTGCGGTACGACCCACACCTGCGAGCCAGGTTCTGCGCCAACGAAGGAGAATGCCTTGTCCTCCGGCAGAGTCAACAGGGCGTTGTCACCCACCTGAAAGACCACATCCTCGGGCTGGCGCCACACGGGTGTTTCAGCCGAATCATCGCGAGCGAGGAACTCTGCTTTTCCTTCGGAGAGCAGGAGCCCTAGGTCGACGTGCCCGTGATCGATGGTGGCAGCCGTTCCAGGCGCGGCTACCTCTTCGTTAGAGCTGACCACCTGGGCGAGATCGCCGGCGAAGGCAGCTGCCGGTGCGAAAGCCAAGGCCGCGGCGGTAAGTGCTGTCGCAAGCGGCATAGTGACGGTTCGGATGGTGAGTTTAGACATGAGATTCCTTTGTTGTGTTGCTGAGACAGCGGTTGAGTGAGTGCGCGTTGAAGCGCACGAGGTCGAGATACGTCGGAACGGCGTCATCAAGCGTGTCGCCGTAAATCGGGCATACAGCCACCCCGAGGGAATCGGCGGCTTCCCGGATGACATCCGCGCTGGCTTGTTGCGTTGGTTCTACGAATACGGCGGGAAGCTGGAGGTTCTCCAAGGTGCGGCGCAGAGCGATGACATCGCGCGGCGAGGGCTCGATGGCCGGGTTCGGAGTAACGAAGCCCGCAATATCAATGCCGTAGCCTTGCTCCAAGTAGGCATAACCGTGATGCGGCGTAACCAGGTGGCGGTTGCGCTCCGGGATGGAGGAGATGAGCCGTCTTACTTCGGCATCGGTTTCCCGCAACTGCGTGATGTAGTCCTGTGCGCGGGCGCGGTAATCCGCGCCGTGCGAGGGGTCCGCCTGGGCAAGCTGTTCAGCGATGACCTCGGTAAAACTGACAACGTTAGCGGCGTTATGCCACAGGTGCGGGTCCACCTCACCGTGAATGTGCTTTCCTAACACCGCCTGCGGCAGGAGATAGGTTTCATCGCCTGGACGGCCTAAGAAACGGTAGGAGGGATCCGGCGGGATCTCCTGCAGCGCGGAGTTAGGGACGCGCAACACCGTGGTCTTCGGATCAAAACGCTCGCCTTGGTCCTCCAAGTCGAGTTTTCCTGTAGCCATGTCAGCGGTGATATCCACGTGGCCCGCATCGAGCTCGTGCATCCCCTCAGGTGCGCTAACGCCGACGGCCACTGTGAATTCTTGCGGGGAGCCATCGTGAGCGCCAAAACTCATCCTGTAGATACCGGGCCTGCTAAAAGCCCAGGACACGTGCGTGTGGGCGTTGGCTGGCAGCGTCGTGGAATCCTCGCGCGGATCTATCCCATCGGCGGTGTTAAAAAGGACCTCTGGCGTACCGAATGTAGAGACCACGTAGGCGGCGGCATCGCCCGGGCCTTCTGCGTCGATCAGGCGCAGGTCGACGCTTGAGGTCCCCGGGGGCGCGTTGCGCACGCGCAACCCCAGCCACACGGCGTCGAGCGCGATGTTCTCCACCAGCGGGACCAGCTTCGCTCCACGCGTGGAGGCCTGATCCGCCACTTCGGTGACGGGCACATCCGACGACTCCTTCATGGACTTCAGCAGATTCTGTGGCTCGAGAAGAAACCCGTTGGACAGCAGTACGTCTGCGTTTGCGATGTCCCGCACCGAGCGCAGGCTCGGTTCAAAGGTATGGGGATCCTTTCCCGCGGGGATCAGGGTCGTCACCGTGGCGTCATGTCCGGCCACATGCTTGGCGACGTCCCCCAGTATCGGTGTCGTCGCCACCACCTTCACCTTTGCATCGTCTCCGCTGGCAGTGCTCGCGCAGCCACTCAGCGCTGAGGCGCCGAGAGAGATGGCGGAAAGAATCGCGGTGCACGCCATCCGAGTGCGTACTTTCCGAGGCATCAGTCGCGGCCCTTCAGCAGCGCGAGGCGCGCTAGCGCCAGGCCCAGCACAAGCATTCCCAGGCCGAGGATGCCGATGCCCCACGGCAACAGGTTTTGCCCACTGTCGTAGTAGCCGGCCGCAGCCACCGTGTCCACATTCTCCCCGTCCGCAGTTTCGGCGGATCGGTGAGAAGGCTTGCGCTCCTTCCTTTCCCCGCGAGCTGTGCGGTCTTTACGCTCCTTGTTGTGGGCCTGTTGTTTGGTGTTTTTGGCACCGGCAGCGGGGGCCGAACCGCGGGCAGCGCCTCCATGGCTTCCGGCTCCGGTGCTTCCAGCGTGAGAGCGTGAGCCGGAGTTGGAGGAAGCAGGTTGCTCAGGGGAGGCGGCACCTTGCGCTGCCTCGTGGTCATCGTCGGCACCGTCAGTGCCATCATCGACGCTGGATTCCTCGTCCCCGGAATCCTGGGGAGCGGCTTCGCCGTCGCCGACGTCCCAGGTATAGGTGACCTGATTACTCGTGTCGCCGTTGGATTCAGCCTGAACAGTCATGGTGTACGTACCCGGTTCGCTAAACGCCCAATTGACGTGTCGGTGCGCCGGGTAAGCCTGATTGATGACGTCACCGGATACCAAGTCGAGCTCGCCGGCGTTCGTGACCGGTTGAATATCGCCAAAGCCTGCGGTTTCGAAGATGAAGATGTCACCGGGCCCGGTGACCTCAACAAATTCGAAGTTCACGTCCTTATATCCAGCAGATTGGGCCGCTTGCGTATCCCAACCCGGCCACAGGAGTGAGCTGTCCTGGGTCTGGGGGAGGTAGTACGTCGGTGTGCCGATGCCATCGATGCGCTCGGTCGCCTCGCTCCATGCCTCCTCAGCCACCTTGAGGGTGACATCGTTACCGGGCCTGATGACGCCACTACCAGTGACGTCTTCCTTCATCGACAACGTCAGCTGACCACCCGGCGCGGAGACATAGAAGGCATCCACGTGCCCAGAATCTATAAGCTCGTCTTCGGCGCGGGCAGTCGCTGGAAGGCCAAGGACGGACACGAGAAGTGCCACGGCGATGGCGCACACGGCGGCATTGAATGTTTTCAGCGGTGCGGAATGCAATCGAAGTGTGTCCTTTCTAGCGGTGAAGCAGACCGTTGAAGCGGGCCTCAATCTGGGCTCTGTGGTCGTTGTAGAAATTGAAGAGGCGTTGGAAAATGAGGGCCACGACGGCCGGAAGCACTAATCCCCACAGGCTGTCGAGCTTGGGCTTAGAGGACGTCATCCCCTTATCTCCACTGGGTTTCGTGTTTCCTGGCTTCTTACCGCCGGGTGTGTTGGTGCCTTCGCCTTCGCTTCCTTCCTTGGAGCTTGCGCAGTCCTTGATTGCGGCGTCGCCAGCCGCGACGGTGAGCACCTGGGGTTCGGAAGAAATCTCTTTGCCATCGGCGGTGGTGGCCGTATAGCTGACTTCGAGCTTGTAGATTCCCGGCTTGGTAAACACCCAATTGCTGTGGGTATGCGAGGCAAAAGTGGTCTCGATGGACAAGTCTCCTGCGGCTGAGTTGATCAGCGGGGTAAAACCTTTGCCTAATCCTTCAGTGGTGAAGAGCCCAATTTCTGCGCCTTCAGGCTTCTCGACGGGCTTGATATTGAGCATGACCTTGCCGTCTTTGTAGTCCTTGTAGTTGAGAGCTTGGGTGTTATATCCCGGCCAGATGATGCTCTGCTCTTGAGTCTGGGGGAGGAGGAAGAATTTCTCCTTGCCCAGGTAGTCGAATTCCTTGCCGTTGAGCGCGGCGGGGCGGGAGCGCAGTGCGTTGTCGTGTACTGCGAGGGCGACGTCGTCAAGCGGGCGCTCAACGGTCTTCTTATCCACGATGGCCGTTTCATCCTTGAGGCGGGTGAGAAACTTATCGCCGTCACGGGATACCGCAATATCGACGTGTCCGTGGTCGAGCACTGCCTTGTCGGCGCAGACACCGGTGTTGTCGCCGGGTTCGGGCTGAGGAGTGTTATCTGGGGCTGGCGCAGGAGCCTGAGCCCCAGCGCCGAGTTTGCCCACGCGCTCGTACGTTTCTCCGAAAGCGAAATTGTCGGTCAGCGTGATGCTGCCGGAGTCTTGCGTGATGCTTGGGTGCGGAAGAATATCGAGGCGCACGGTATTGCCGTTGAAGTTTGCATCGGCACCGACGACAAATTCCGCGCGGCCGCGGGTGATAGTGCCGTCGAAATCGATGTCCGGAAGCGAGCTTCCCTTACTAAAGAAGCCACCGTGCACGTAGCCTTCTAGGTTTTTATCGGCTGCCTCCAGGATGATGCGGGTGGCGTCTTCGCCCTCCGGAACGGCGCGCGCGGACAGTCCCGTGTCAGATAGCGAAACCTCTTCTCCGGAGAAGAGTTGACGGGGGTTGGTCGTCTCCTCCCAGGACTCCGCGGACGTCTTCGAGGAGGTAGAAAGCTCAGCGTTTTCAGAATAGGCGAGCTCCTCGCTCACCCAGCGCGGGCTGCCGTCCTCCGGGGTGTACACAGCTTGGATTGTTGAGGCCTCGGGCCCTAAGAATTCATCGAAGTGTGCCTTGCCATCTTTCACGGCTAGATCGGTGAGGAAGTAGCCGTCGATAAGCAGCGTGAGCGTGCCGTTACTGCCCCCAGTGAAGTCGATGGAGGAAAGCCGCTCATCTCCATCTTTGTCACGGGACTTGGCAGGGGCGATGCGCAAGCGATAGTCCTTCTGGCTAGCATCCCCTGCGGATGCCTGTTCGAAGCGCTCCTTGAGGGAGGGAGTCTTGTGGTCTGACGGGCGCTGCCCTCCGACCTGAATGGACGTGGTTGTCGGCTTGGAGGAAATGAACTCACCGTCTTTGTTTCGCGCGGTGGTTTGGTAGGTGAGCTGGTAGCGCCCGGGTTTGGAAAAGACAGTGAAGTTGTGGGTATGCGTGCCACTAGTCAGCCACGCGGAGTGAGGTGCGCCCTCCGACGTGCCAAAGAATCGTTGAAGCCCGCCAGGGCCGGGGTAGTAGCCAAACATCTCTACTTCGCCCGGCCCATCGACGCTTAACAGGTCGAGGGAGGCGATGTTATCGCGGAAGCTGTCGACAGGCAGCTCAGTGTCCGCGCCAAAGCCCATCCATACCGGGTCCAGGCTGCCCTGCACGCTGGCAGGGGCCATGTAATAGGTTTCGCCCGGCTTCCCCAGGAAGGAGAGCGCAGGGTCTTCAGGCACGGTGAACTGGTATTGGTTCGTGCCGTTTTGGTCCCAGCCTTTGCCTACCCACGTGACGGTGTCGGCGAGGTCGTGGTCAGACTCGGCTGAATGGCTCTTGAGGTTAAGAGAATCGTCTTCCCAGAATGCTTTGGGGGAATCGATGTGCGTTTGGGTGGCGACGTGTTTGCCGTCGTCAGGGCCGGCTACGGCGGTAGCGGGGGAGAAGAGAAGTGTGGCGCAGGTAAGCAGCGCCACGGAGCGAGTTCGAGCCACAGTGTGGAACCTTTCTTCAGTTCTGTCGAGAGAATTTCACTATAGGGAATGGAAATCAATTCCGTTTAGTCTGGATCGAAAACCCAGTTCACGCTTAGTGGAAACCGGGTTCAATTACCCCCAAGTGGGGCGGGCGGTGCCGTAACTCAGCGCTGAACTACGATGGTTGACATGACTGAAACAACTTCCGACGTCCGCGTACGTTTTTGCCCGTCGCCCACAGGAACGCCCCACGTGGGCATGGTCCGCACGGCGCTGTTCAACTGGGCCTATGCCCGCCACACCGGCGGCAAGCTCATCTTCCGCATCGAGGACACCGATGCCGCTCGTGACTCCGAGGAGTCCTTCCAGGCCATCATTGATTCGCTGAACTGGCTCGGCTTGGGCTGGGATGAAGGCGTCAATGTGGGTGGTCCGGACGAGCCGTACCGTCAGTCGCAGCGCATGGATATTTATGCCGATGTCCTGCAGAAGCTCAAGGATGGCGGCTATGTCTACCCGGCTTATTCCACCAATGAAGAAGTGCAGGCGCGCCACAAGGCGGCCGGACGCGACCCGCAGCTTGGCTACGACAACTTTGACCGCGACCTCACCCAGGAGCAGATCGATGCCTTCGAGGCGGAAGGCCGCAAGCCGGTGTGGCGCCTTCGCATGCCGGACAAGGACTGGACGTGGAATGACCTGGTGCGTGGAGAGCTGACTTTTAAGTCGGAGACCCAGCCGGATTATGTGGTGGCCCGCTCCAATGGCGCACCGCTCTACACGTTGGTTAACCCCGTCGATGACGCACTCATGGGGGTTACCCACGTGTTGCGCGGCGAAGATCTGCTGTCTTCCACTCCGCGCCAGCTCGCCCTCTACGAGGCGCTCATTGAGTTGGGCATTGCCAAGCAGACCCCGGAGTTCGGCCACCTGCCGTTCGTGATGGGTGAGGGCAACAAGAAGCTGTCCAAGCGCGATCCGCAGTCCAACCTGTTCAACCACCGCGATGCGGGTATCATCCCGGAGGGAATGCTCAACTACCTGTCCCTGCTGGGCTGGTCCCTTTCCGCGGACAAGGACATCTTCTCCGTCGATGAGCTCATTGCCAACTTCGATGTGCACGACGTCCTGGGCAACCCCGCCCGTTTCGACCAGAAGAAGTTGGAAGCCATCAACGCCGACCACATTCGTTTGCTTGAGCCGGCTGACTTTGCCCAGCGCCTGCGGGATTACCTCACCGAGTACACCGACTTCCCTGCGGATTACCCGGAAGACAAGTTCGCCTTCGCCGCCGACCTGGTGCAGACCCGCATTAAGACGCTGTCTGACGCTTACGGGCTTATGTCCTTCCTGACCACGCCGGACGCTGAGCTGGAGCTCGATGCCAAGGCGGCGAAGAAGAACCTCAAGGAGGAGGCTGTTCAGCCTCTCGAGGTCGCCATTGCCAAGTTGGAGGAGCTTGGGGAGTGGAAGACCGAAGAGATTGAAAAGGTTCTCTCTGGCGCACTTATCGACGACCTCGGTCTCAAGCCCCGCAAGGCCTACGGCGCCCTGCGTGTCGCGGTCTCGGGACAGCAGGTTTCCCCGCCGCTGTTCGAGTCCATGGAGCTGCTGGGCAAGGAGTCCACGCTGGCTCGCCTTAAGGCAGCTCTGGCCGTGACTCCGTGGAGCGCTGAGTAGTCTCAAGCGCTAGTCTCACAGGCCTGTAATTTCGGGGCATTAAGAATCGTTCTTAATGTCCCGAAAATGCTATCTGGCCTGGCGATTTGTGTGTATCGGTGGTGCTGGATATAGTAATAAACCGTTGCAGCGAGCGGCGAGGGGTTAACCCCAAGCAGGCTCAACGCGATAGTGGCCTATGGTGTAATTGGCAACACAACGGTTTCTGGTACCGTCATTCTAGGTTCGAGTCCTGGTAGGCCAGCAGTGATAACTGCGTAAAGTGCTGCGGCACTTTGCGTCAGTGGTCACAGTTCTATGCCCCGTTCGTCTAGCGGCCTAGGACGCCGGCCTCTCACGCCGGTAACACGGGTTCAAATCCCGTACGGGGTACCACTTAAAGAGTGGCAAGCGCGATGAGCTTGCCACTCTTTTTTTATAATTGGCGACCATGCACTTCTACATTATTCATGGATACCAAGCCAGCCCTGACAGTCACTGGTTCCCGTGGCTAGAGCGCCTGTTGACCGCCGATGGCCACACCGTTCACACCATCGCGCTGCCGGAACCGAACGCTCCGAAGCTCGATGAGTGGGTAGAGTCGATACGCAACGATATTGAGCGTCCAAACGCTAATACCTGCATCATCACGCATAGCCTGGGCGGCACCGCGTTGCTGCACTATCTCACTGCATTGGAGGGTGAGTGGGAGCTTCCTGGGCTCTTCATTGTCTCTGGGTTTGTGGAGAAGCTTCGTGTGATCCCAGAGCTTGACGAGTTTATTGGCCAGGCTCGCGTCGACGTGCCGGCTGTCAAGCACCACATCGCTCACACAGAGGTCTTCGTGTCTACTGACGATGTCCTGGTGGACCCTTCCCTCACGCAGCAGCTTGCCGACGCCCTCTCGGCCACGCCCATCACCATCCACGACGCGGGACACTTTCTTGAAGACGACGGCTATACCGAGCTTCCACAGCTGGGGGATCGCATCACGCAGTGGCTGCGCAGCCTATAGGCCCTCAGTCATCGCTTTGAGCGCCTCCACGTGCTGCGCGTAAGCCTGTGCACCCGCCTCGGTGAGCGTGACCCACACGGCGTCCTTGGCGCGCGTAGAGCCGTACTCCCGCGTGCGGCTTACGTAGCCGTGGTCTCCGAGGTGCTTTAGTTGCTTGGAGAGCGTATCGGCGGGGAGTTCCGTAAGCTCGGCGAGTTGACCGTACTTCATCTGCCGTCCTTCGGTGGCGCCGGCGGAGAAGAGCGTGGCGCAGATCTTGAGCCGATTGATGGGGTGGATGACTGGGTCTAGCTCAGGGGGCTGGTGAGATGCTTTCCTAGACATTGGTGCCCTTTATGGCGGCGTTGCTGTTCTCGTAAAGCATCCAGGCTGTCGCGCCAGTAACTATGACTCCGCAAGCGATCATCCACGGCCACGTGTCGGGGGTCGGTGTAGTTGACATGATCATGGCGACGGGGAGGACTACTCGTGACCATGTCGCGCGATCGTTCCTCGGCCCCTTGTTGGGGTTGGGGCGAACAAAAGGGTTCGCGATTTTGTCCTTGAGGAGGAAACCGAGAATGAACGTCGGTATCAGGATTGCGAGTGTGTACCACCAGGACACCTTGGATAGCGCAAGACTGCTACCGATACCGAGCGCTACAAGTGCCACCGCCCACCAGCTTTGTGTCCAGGCGGTCCGCTGTTGGGCGTCTTGAATGATCTTGAGTTCATCGTTCATGGCCTGACTCCTTTGTTTGCATCTGATGCAAGTGTATCACTTGCATTAAGTGCAAGTAAGGGGGTGAGGGCTGTTGTAATCAAGGAGTGGTGTGGTTGTGCCCCTTACCGGAGGGTTAAAAGTCCAAGTGCAAGCGGACTTGGGAAAGTTACCAGGGGGTATACCAGTGGCCAATTGGTCTAATCTCTTCCGCTATGCCTTTGGCGGTCATACACTGCAGGTATAAGGCATTCCCGACAGAAAGGAGAGCGGATGGCGGAAGCTGATAATCATCACTATCGCCGACGCGACTCTAGCAGATAATACGAGGCGGCATCGCCATAATCCACAACTTCTTAAAGCCAACATTCGAGCGAAGTAGGAGCCTTGCACCACATGCTGTTAGCGCACGTGTCCTCCCGAACCTCTAGCGATGACTAACGAGTGCTCCGGCCCCAGCTGCCAACGGCACGCCAGCGGAATAACCACTGATTCGATCCGCGCCCGGGCCCTGAGAGTCAATGATTTCATCGCAGTCGAAAGTGGCAACGAGGTTCGGGATTTTCTTTGTGTAAAAGGCCATGCTAGCTGCCGATTTGTGCATTCTTTCGCCGATCCTATAGTGTTTAGCAAGTCCGCAACGGACAGCTAAACGAGCCCCGTTCGTCTAGCGGCCTAGGACGCCGGCCTCTCACGCCGGTAACACGGGTTCAAATCCCGTACGGGGTACAAAAATAAAAGGCGGCGAGCATCATGCTCGCCGCCTTTTGGGTTTGGGGCTTAAGACTAGACAATGAGGACCTCAGCGTTATTGCCGCCGGTGCAGCGAATGACCTCGTGCTCATCGGTTTGGCATGCCAGTGAATAGTTCTGTTGGGTAATGGGGCTGTTGACGGTGACCTGTCCGGGGATGAAGGACCGGAGGTCGTCTTTAGAGCCTGGCGCCAAGGTCATCAAGCGGCCTGCTGTGGAACGGGCGAAATCGCAACTGGTGTTCGCACCGGCCATGACGAAAGCGATGTTATAGCCGTCGCCCATCTGGCACACAGTGGCGGGCGTGCCGTAAACGCTGACTGATGCGCCGTTGGCGTCGCCCTCGGGGAGTTGTTCAGAAAGGCTGTTATACGTGGCCGTTTGTGCCGTTTGAGAGGTTTGGCGTTGGCCTGCGGCTGGTTGGGCGGCTTGGGCTCCTTGTGCACTCTGGGCCTGTGTGTCAGGTTGTTGAGCCTGGTCCGCAGGCTGATCGCTAGCGTTGTCCGGCAAGGTTGGTTCAGGGCCGTCGGGGGCTGCCTCGTCGGCAGCGTTCGGAACGTGAAGCTCAGCGTCATCGTTAAGCGGCTGAAATGCCGGGTAAGTGTTTTCAAACGTTGGCTCACCCGATGCCGTTTCCGTCCTCGACGGCGCTGCCATTTCGGATGACGTGGAGCATCCGACTGTTAGAACACCGGCGGTGATTATGGCTGCAAAAGCTGCGATGGGACGGTGGGCGCGCGTGGAAGTCATAAAGCCCACCCTAACGAGATGTGTGGCGATGCGCTGGGGAAAACGGGGAAAGCTGCCCAATCACAGTGACGTGCACTCAGATTGGGCAGCTCAATAAACAGAATCGGGGTAGCTCTTAGTGGCAATCCCAGTGGCCGTCATGTGCCGCGTGGCGGTGACCATCATGCAGGTAGTCCACGTGGTCGCCATGGGGAATAGCGACGTGCCCGCAGCCCTCGCCGTGGACGTGGGTGTGCTCGTCGTGGATGGTGTGGGTCATGGCTCCTCCTGGAGGTCGGGGATTTTCACTACATTTTCAGTAGCTATCAATGTTAGTAAAGCGTGTTTTCAATCCACTTTCAATAGTGGGGGTGGGTGGGGGTATCGCCGGAGCTGAACGCGGGGCGTGAAGGGAGAATTGGCGTAGCCCAGGCTAGAGTGAGGTGATGATGAAAAGGTCTCCGCAACTTCGCTTTTCCCGTGTCTTACCAGGCTTTGCATTCATGGCTGGCGCATGCTCGCTGGCCTTTGCTCTCGCCGCCCCCGCGACCGCTGCTGAGGGGGTGCCGGTTCGGCAAGGGCAAAAGATCGCGGCTTCTGATGGCGCGTTGTGCACTGTCGGTTACGTCGAGGCTAATCGGGCGTGGACCTCGGCGCACTGTGGCTTAAATGGCGAACAAGTGTATAACGAAGCAGGCCAGCACCTAGGAACGTTGCGTTGGTTCACGCCCTCGGGGGCTGCGGGGCATGACTTGGCCTATATTCAATTCGCCGGCGGAACCTATTCGGCAGGCAACCCGCTCACCGGGGATGGCATGGCACCGGTGCCTGGTGAAGGCTCAACGGTGTGCTTCTACGGACAGGCCGCGTCGCGTCAGTGTGGCACCGCGGTGAAGGGGCCGGGTGTCTTTCCGGGCATGAACTATGCGGCCGATGTGTCGCTGGCGCCTGGGGACAGCGGTGGAGCAGTGTCCGTCCCAGGGCAGCCGGGCGTTGTGGGCATTTATCAGGGGATCACCCAGGCTAATCGGGGTGGCCGGACAGTTACTTTCTCAAACTATGCGCGCATGCCTCATGCGGATGAACTAGCGCGCCTGCCGCACCAGGGTTGGGTACCGCGCCGCCCCAACCGGGAGCCAGGTAATCCAGTTCGGGTGGCCCAAGAAAAAGGTGAGGCATTGTCCTCGACGAGTAGCGCGGGACCTGAAGGGCTGCGCGGCCTTGCGATGTATTTCGGTCTCAGTATTTAGGAACGCAGCCCCGAGGCTTTAGGCTCCAATGCATTGCAGTGCGCTAAGTGCCCAGTTCTTAGCGGTGGCCGTCGCGTGGCGTGCCATTGGAGAGAGCGGCACTTAGGCGGTTGGATGCGCTAACCAGGACATCTGCAAACTTGTCCGCCGGGGAAGGACGGAAGCGTTCGGCGGAACCGGAGACGGAAAGGACGGCGATGAAGTTTCCGGCGCCGTCGAAGACTGGGGCGGAAACGGAGGCGAGGTCTGACTCGCGCTCTTCGATGGATTCGGAGTAGCCGTTGATGCGCGCGAGCTCGACGTCGTGCTCGCTAAAGATGGCATCAGGAACATGGACATCAGCAAAGGCGGCGAAGACGCGGGCGGCGGAACCGGAGGTGAGCGGAAGCTGGCGGCCTACGGGCACCACGTTGTGGAGCCCGATTTCCGGCTCACGCGTGGCGATGCACGTGCGCGTGGTGCCGGAGAGTTCGTAAAGCTGGACGGACTCACCGGTGGCGTCGAGAAGCTCCTCCATAATGGGGCCTGCGGTTTCGATTATGCGATCACGGTTGCCGGGTAGGGCCGGCCCAGCGCCCCACTTTCCATCGGGGGTGCGGGTGAGGATTCGGTGCGCCTCGAGCGCTGTGGCGAGGCGGTGTGCCGTTGCCCGAGGCAGTCCGGTGGTCTCACAAAGCTCATTGAGCGTAGAAGGTTGGTTGGTCGCGGCCATCATGATGGCTACTGCGCGATCCAATACCTTAATTCCTGATACTGCGCTATACTCTCCCATATAATGAAATCTACGTCCCATTAATTGAGATTTCAAGTGGAGAGGCACATGACTGAGAAACTGACACTCGCAGAGAAGGTATGGCGCGACCATGTCGTGCGTAAAGGGGAGAACGGCGAGCCCGATCTTCTCTATATTGACTTCCAACTCTTGCATGAAGTTACCAGCCCGCAGGCTTTCGATGGTCTTCGCCTGGCCGGTCGTAGGATGCGCCACCCAGAGCTGCACCTGGCCACTGAGGACCATAACGTTCCGACCGTGGGTATTAAGTCCGGCAACCTTTTAGAAATCAAGGATGAGGTCTCCCGCACGCAGGTGTCCACGCTGCGCAAGAACTGTGAAGAGTTCGGCGTGCGCCTGCATTCGATGGGTGATGCGCAACAGGGCATCGTTCACACAGTGGGTCCTCAGCTGGGCATTACCCAGCCCGGCATGACCATCGTGTGCGGTGACTCGCACACGTCGACGCACGGCGCCTTCGGTTCTATTGCCATGGGCATCGGTACCTCTGAGGTGGAGCACGTCATGGCCACCCAGACACTTTCGCTTAAGCCTTTTAAGACAATGGCCATCGAGGTCAGCGGTGAGCTGGCGGAGGGCGTTTCCGCCAAGGATTTGATTTTGGCGATCATTGCCAAGATTGGCACCGGCGGCGGCCAAGGCCACATCATCGAGTACCGCGGTGAGGCCATTCGCAAGATGTCGATGGAAGCCCGCATGACCATCTGCAATATGTCCATCGAGGCCGGTGCCCGCGCCGGCATGGTGGCTCCGGATGAGACCACTTTTGAGTACGTCAAGGGCCGTGAGTTCGCACCCCAAGGAGAAGATTGGGACGCGGCCGTCGAGTACTGGAAGACGCTGCCGACTGACGACGGCGCCGAATTCGACACCGTCGTGGAGATCGACGGCTCCGCGCTGACGCCTTTCGTGACTTGGGGTACTAACCCGGGACAGGGCTTGCCATTGAGCGCTGCGGTGCCCGACCCGGAGGAGTGCGGCGACGACGGCGAAAAAGCCGCCGTCGAGAAGGCCTTGGCCTACATGGACCTGAAACCCGGCACGCCGCTGCGCGATATCCAGATCGACACGGTCTTCCTTGGATCGTGCACGAACGCGCGCATCGAGGATCTGCGCGCGGCCGCCGAAGTGGTCAAGGGGCGCAGCATCGCGGCTGATACCCGCATGATGGTGGTTCCGTCTTCGGCCGTGGTCAAGGCCCAAGCTGAGGAGGAAGGGCTGGACAAGATCTTCACCGATTTCGGCGCTGAATGGCGCACCGCTGGCTGCTCAATGTGCCTGGGCATGAACCCGGACCAGTTGAAGCCGGGGGAGAGGTCGGCGTCGACAAGCAACCGCAACTTTGAGGGCCGTCAGGGTCCTGGCGGCCGCACCCACCTGGTGTCCCCGGCCGTCGCCGCGGCAACTGCCGTTCTGGGCCGCCTGGCCGCACCAGCAGACATCGACGATTCCGCCGTCGCCGGCGCTTAAGGAAAGGAAAAAGACAATGGAGAAGTTTATTACTCACACGGGCGTCGGCGTTCCGCTGCGTGTCTCCAATGTGGACACCGACCAGATTATTCCCGCGCGTTACCTGAAATCCGTGAAGCGCACCGGCTTTGCCGACGGCCTGTTCTCCAATTGGCGCAGCGATAAGAACTTCGTGCTCAACCAGGAACCGTTTAAAGAGGGCTCCGTGCTCTTCGCGGGCCCGGACTTTGGTACCGGTTCTTCCCGTGAGCATGCGGTGTGGGCGCTTGCGGAATTCGGCTTCAAGGCGGTGTTCTCCTCGCGCTTCGCAGATATCTTCCGCGGCAACTCCGGTAAAGCAGGCTTGCTGACGGGACTCATGGAACAAGAAGACATTGAGCTCATCTGGAAGCAGCTAGAAGCCGGGGAGACCGAAACCACCGTCGACTTGGAGGCGCGCACGGTTACCGTGGGCGGCAATAGCTATACCTTCGATATCGATGACTACACCCGTTGGCGCCTTATGGAGGGGCTCGACGACATCGGCCTGACCTTGCGTAACGAGGACGATATCGATGCCTTTGAATCCAAGCGCCCGGGATTCAAACCGCGCGTCGTTGCGTCTTAGCGGAGGCGGCACCGGTGGGGTAGTATTCCCCGCCTCCTGTGGCGCAGTGCACATAGCGTCGTTAACATCCTCAGCATGACTAATCCTTTTGACGGCTTTAGCGGAGAGAACGGCAATCAATTCGGCGGCACCACCGGGTACGGTGGCTACGACTATCACCAGCCCGGTGGCTACGACTATCAACAATCCGGGAGTTACGGCTACCAGCAACCCAACGGCTACGGCTACCAGCAGACGGGAAGCTACGGGTACCAGCAGACGGGAAGCTACGGGGACCACCAGCCCGGCGCCGCGCCTGGCAACCCACCCGGCGGGGCAGGAGCGCCGCCCATTGACGCCATGGATATTCTGGGCCAGTCATTCAAGGGTTACTTAAAGCAACCGGTGCCAGGGATGCTAGCCATGCTGGTGCATCTCATTATCACGTTTGCTCTTCTTCTTGTGCCGGGAACCGTTGTAGGCGGTGTATTCGCAGTAATGGAAGGAAATGGCACGGACATCGAGCCTTTAGCGACTACCGTGGGGA
This sequence comes from Corynebacterium guaraldiae, assembly GCF_053480195.1. NCBI lineage: Bacteria > Bacillati > Actinomycetota > Actinomycetes > Mycobacteriales > Corynebacteriaceae > Corynebacterium > Corynebacterium guaraldiae. Next base: position 48,505 of record NZ_JBRBAU010000003.1, read on the forward strand.
TCCCTCTCATGGTTGTCATGGGGCTAGCCGCCTTCGCTTATCTTTTCTGGCTGATGGCGAACCTCTTTAATGGCTCCCGGAAGATCGCTGATGGGGAGAAGGTCACCTTCCGCGACTACTTTAGGTTTGCCCAGCTGAATGGTTGCGCCGGCGTCTATGCTTGCTTCTTTATTTTGGCAATGCTCGGAACAATTGCGGGCGGCTTCCCCGGACTGATTCTCTTTGCGCTTCTGTGGCCAGCGCCTGTAATCAAGGCTGATGCCCCGGATAAGCCTCTCATGGAGTGCTTCCGGGAGGCTTTGAACTTGGTCATTGAGAACCTGGGTCAATCCCTGCTCTTTATTCTGGTCTGTTCCCTCATCACGAGCTTTGTCATTTTTATCCCCATCGTTGGCTTCCTTGCCGCCTACCCGATCTGGGCTTTGGGGATGGTCCTGTTCACCCGTGCTATGCAGCGCCGCCCTGCTGTGCGGTGGGAATAGAGCAGCAGGGCGGCGAAAGGTACCTAGTGAAGTGGCGATGTAGTGCTTATCGCACGGGCAGCGGGCTAGCGAGGTAGTCTGCGCCGGTAAGCTCACCGTCGTTGAAGGAGAGCACCCACACCGAAGCTTTCTTGAACTTGAGCTCGTCGATGGGAGTCGTGATGAACTTCGGCGCGTAGGATTCGATAATTCCCGGAATGGTTAGTCCCTGGCTCACGATGACGGGGACTCCGCCGCCGTCAACAACGCGCTGGAAGGCCGCGCGGGCGGCTTCAGGCGATTCGGTGAAAACATCATCGCCGAATGCTTTGTTCACAGCGATGTCCATGCCGAGCTCATCCGCCAACGGTGCGGCGGTGTGCTGGCAGCGCTGCGGTGGGGCGCTGTAAATGGCGGTCGGGTGAAAAGGCGTGAGCATCGGCACGAGCATCTCTGCTTGGCGGCGGCCTTTCTTATCCAGCGGGCGCAGGTCATCATCGCCCTCCCAGGAGCGGCGCTGGTGAGCGCGTGCATGGCGCACATACAGCACACGCGTCGTCGGAGCCAGGCGGAGGCGCTTCTTGGCCTTCGCCAGCACCTGCGTATCAACGTCGTAGGAGAGCAGCGTGCAGGCCTCGTCGATTGTCATCCAACGCAGCTCATCGGTCTCCGAATTCGTGGTGTATTCGCCGTCGAGTACACGTGCCAGCCAGTAGTAGACAACCTTCGTGCGTCCTTGAACGGGATAAGCCACCTTGCCAATGAGCTTGCCCAGGCGCACGGTGTAGCCGGTTTCCTCGAAGATCTCGCGCGCGGCGGTGAAAGGAAGGGATTCGCCTGGATCGACCTTGCCCTTAGGTAGCGACCAATCGTCGTAGTGCGGGCGGTGGATGATTGCAACCTCCGGATCGTGTGGATCCCCACGCCAGAGAACCGCACCAGCGGCAAGCGTCGTGCGCTTGAACTCATCCGCCGGATCGACAGGGATCTCCTGGTGGCGACCAGAGATGAAGACCTCCGATCGGATATCTTTGTCCGTCTCATGCATGTTCTTTGCCTTGGGCATGCTGCTCCTTTGTGCCTGTAGCTTGTGACCTTCTCCATCTTCCTCCACTCGCCGCCACGATGCAGCTTTACGCGCCGAACGTATTTCAATGCCGGGCGTGCTTTAATGGGAAAAGTCGATGCAGTGGAATTGATCGTGAGGTGACACATGGCAAACGTGGCAGTAATGGGCGCGGGTTCGTGGGGAACCACGCTAGCGAAAGTCTTTGCTGACGCCGGCAATGACGTCCGCTTGTGGGCGCGCCGCGAGGAACTGGCAAACACCATCAACACGCGCCACGAAAACCCGGACTATCTCCCGGAGCTCTTACTGCCTGAGTCGATCCGGGCAACCACCGAACCCGCCGCTGCTCTGAAAACTGCAGACATCGTCATCTTCGGCGTTCCTTCCCAAACCCTTCGCGGAAACCTGGAGAAATGGGCGCCGCTCTTGCCGGAGGACGCTACCTTGGTCTCAATCTCGAAGGGCGTGGAGAAAGCTACGCTTAACTTGATGAGCGAGGTCATCGCGGACGCCGCCGGCGTATCCGCTGACCGCATTGCCGTGCTCTCAGGGCCCAACTTGGCCAAGGAGGTGGCTCAGGAGCAGCCGGCCGCTACGGTTATTGCCTGCAGCGATGCTGCCCGCGCGGAGGCCGTCCAGCACGCAGCTGCCGCTCCATATTTCCGCCCCTATACCAACACCGATGTTATCGGCGCAGAAATTGGTGGTGCCTGCAAGAACGTTATTGCTCTTGCGTGTGGTATGGCCGCTGGCAAGGGGTTGGGCAATAACACGATGGCGACCATTATCACGCGCGGGCTTGCTGAGATTACCCGCCTTGGTGTGAAACTGGGCGCGGATCCATTTACCTTCTCTGGTCTAGCTGGAATGGGTGACCTTGTGGCGACGTGCAGCTCGACGCTCTCGCGCAACCGTACCTTTGGCTACCGCCTTGGCCAGGGCGGGACTCTGGAGGAAGCTACCGCGGCCACTAACGGGCAGGTCGCGGAAGGCGTTATCTCTTCCGATTCCATTTTTAGGTTGGCGCAGCGCGCGGGCGTGGAGATGCCCATTACCCAGGCGGTCTATGGAGTGTGTCACCGTGGCGTGACTGTCGACGACATGATCGTCGCTCTGATGGGTCGTACCAAGAAAGCTGAGTAAAGCCGAGTAAAGTTGCTCGGTATGACTGAAGCGAAACCTGTGCGCGTAGCCGTTGTGTACGGCGGCCGCAGCTCCGAGCACTCGGTGTCATGCATTTCCGCCGGCGCGATCATGGAGCACCTAGATCCAGAAAAGTATGAGGTCGTGCCGATCGGTATCACGCGGGAAGGCACCTGGACCCAGGGCAACCGCGCGGGCCTCGCCATCGTCGATGGGCGCCTGCCTGAGGTGGAACTCCACGATGAGTTGGCGCTATCCCTCAACCCCGCAACACGCGGGCGCATCCACAATGTCACCCGCCACGAGCACTACACAGAGGTGGATGTCATCGTTCCGGTTCTCCATGGACCCTATGGGGAAGATGGCACGGTACAGGGCCTTTTTGAGCTTTCCGGGATCCCCTACGTCGGCGCGGGCGTACTGGCCTCTGCGGTGGGCATGGACAAGGAGTTCACCAAGAAGCTCCTGGTGGCCGAAGGTCTTCCCGTCGCACCCCAAGAAGTGCTTAGTGGTGGAGATACGCTGAATGATGCTCAGAAAGAGCGCCTTGGTTTGCCTGTCTTCGTGAAGCCGGCGCGGGGCGGTTCCTCCATCGGTGTCTCCAAGGTTTCCGCGTGGGAAGAGTTTGACGCGGCGCTGGCCCTGGCCTACGAGTCCGATGACAAGGTCCTAGTCGAGCCTGAGATCCGCGGAGACGAGGTTGAGGTGGGCGTTCTCGAGCACCCGGATGGAAGCCTGCAAGCCTCTGTTCCGGCCAAGCTTTTGGGGACCACCGAGTCGGAGGAAGGCTTTTATGACTTCGATGCCAAGTACATCGATGAGGGAGTGTCGGCGGCGATTCCTGCGCCGCTGAGCGCGGAGCTCATCGACGAGCTGCGTCAGCGCGCCATCGAGGCTTTCCGGGCGCTGGGCGCAACGGGGCTGTCGCGCGTGGATTTCTTCGTTAGCGAAGACTCTTATTGCATCAACGAGATCAATACCTTCCCTGGATTCACGCCGATTTCGATGTACCCGCAGGTCTTCGCCGCCGTGGGAGTGGGTTACGCCGAGCTGCTCGATACTCTCATCCAGACCGCTCTCGCGCGTTCCTAGTCCCTGAGCCGTGCGCGAAGGGAAGGTGGTGAAGAAAGAGGCCGCGACACCTACTGAGCGGGGGTGGCTTCAACGAGGGCGTCGCTAAGCCGCACCAACGCTGAGTTCGCCGACTCTTGCGGGGCAGACAGCGCGAGGTCCTCCGCGCGGCCGAGCGCGAACCACGTGCCGGCCGTGGTGCCTTCCGCCAGCGTGGTGTCCTCGAACCAAGGGACGTCATTAACCTGCTGGAGCTGAACGCCCGCGCGGTAGTTCTCCGGAGCGGCGACACCGCAGCGCACGACTATTTCCTCATGGCCCGGCGCGCTGTAGATCCAGGTGTTCTTATCGCCAGCATCCGTGCGGCGCGTATAGCCCTCCGCGAGTGAGTCTGGCAGAGCCTTGTCCAGCTTCGGGCACATGGAATCCGGACCTGCCTTGAGTGTGGACAGCGGTGCCGGATTGGGGTCTTGAGGCTTTTTATCTAGTTTGTTGAGGGCTTCTGTTAGCCCTTGCGGGGCGTCGGACTGTGCGTCGCCTGTAGACGTAGTCACGGCAACCGCAGGAGTGCGCTGGGTGCTGTACCACGTCGTGAGGTTCGAGCCGGGGGTGGCGTCAATGACCTGCAGCCAGGATTCGCCGTCGGCCTCGATGGTCTGGGAATAATCCGTAAACTGATGCGGCAGGTCAACGCCACAGCGCAGGGTTATTTTGTCCTCCGCACTCTTCGTCCAGGCTGCGGCACCCGCCGGGGCTGGGTCGACGAGTTCGACCCGTGAGTATCCCATGAGCTTTTCCGGCAGAGCGTCGACGACAGCGGCGCATTCGGGGGAGTCCGCTGCTTCAGACGGAGTGGGAGGCAGCGCCACCGGCTGTTGCGCGGCGCTGGTGATGACGTACTTTGCCCCAAAAATCACCGCGAAGACCATCGCGATGGCAATCCCGAGTGAGATGTATATAGCGGTGCGGTTAAATTGGGTATCCATAGGGGCTTATCCTATCGCTGATAACCCAAGAAGAACGAACGTTGAAGGCGTGCCAGAATGGTGCGCCATCTGCGCAAGGAAAAGGAGTCCGTGACGGTGGGTTTATCCCATACCCTCGACCAAGCCGGCGAACGGCACGTTATCCATGAAATCGTCACCGCAGCGCCGAGTGCGCTCAACGGCGATGATGCCGCGGTGCTTTATCCGGCGGCGCCTAATTCACGCACTGTGGCCTCGACGGACATGATGGTGGAAGGCCGGCACTTCCGGCGGGACTGGTCCACCGCCGCGGAAGTCGGCCACAAGGCCATCGTGCGCAACTTTGCCGATATTGAGGCAATGGGGGCTCGGCCCACTGCAGCGCTTTTGGCGATCGCCGCCCCGGGCGATACCCCGGTGGATTTCGTGCGTGGAATAGCGCAAGGCATTGCTGAGCGCTGCGCGGTGTACAACGCCGAGCTGGTCGGGGGTGATCTGACTCGCAGTGACAGCCTAGTCATCAACGTCACAGCGATGGGCTCTTTGGGCGGAAGCGGTGCGCCGTTAACTCTGGATGGCGCACGAGCGGGACAGAAGCTAGTGGCGCACGGCAAGATTGGGTATTCCGGGGCGGGCTTGGCCCTCTTACAACGTTACGGCCGCGCACTGCCCCCGGAGCTGGACGAGCTCTGGCCGCTGATCGACGCCCACTGCGCGCCCACCCTCGCACCCGGACGCGGCGTCATCGCTCGGGCAACCGGCTCGACGGCGATGACGGATAATTCCGATGGCCTCGTGCGCGATGTAGGACATCTGGCTGGGCGTTCCGGGGTGCGCATCGACCTCGACCGCGACGCGATTGCTCCCGATCCGCTGCTGGCGGCTGCCGGCGCGGTGCTCGATATTGATCCTTGGGAATGGGTCTTGGCTGGCGGCGAGGACCATACGCTGTTGGCCACCACATTTAAGGCTGCCCCCTCCGGGTTCCGGGAAATTGGCCGGGTGATGCGCGGCACCGGAGTAACCATCAATGGAGAGGAACCTCGCTATAGCGAGGGCTGGGAGGGATTTGCGTGAGCCGCATCGATACTTCTCACATCCACTATTCGTGGATGCCGCACATCAGGCAGGCCTTGGAGGACAACCTCCCACGCATCGAGCGCGAGATTGGGGCAGAGTTCTTGCCGCCGGCCGAGGACGTCTTCGCCGCCCTGTCGATGCCCCTCGAGGACGTGCGGGTACTCATCGTGGGCCAGGATCCCTATCCCACACCGGGGCATGCCATGGGCTTGTCCTTTTCCACGCGGCCGGGTGTTCCGGCCCCGCGTTCGCTGAAGAATATCTACGCCGAGCTTGGCGACGACCTCGGCATCCCCGGCCGCGCCGATGGTGACCTGCGGGCCTGGTTTGACCAGGGCGTGCTACTGCTCAACCGGGTACTCACCGTGGCCCCGGGCCAGGCGGGTTCGCACCGCCGGCTCGGGTGGGAGGCGATTACCGAGGCAGCCATTAGGGCGCTGGCGGGGCGCGATATCGTGGCCATCCTGTGGGGCCGCGACGCCCAGTCCTGCCAGGCCTACCTACCGGGTACGGACTGCATTACTTCCCCGCATCCCTCGCCGCTGTCAGCGCGGCGTGGCTTCTTCGGCTCGCGCCCTTTCTCCCGCGCAAACGCGGCCTTAGAGGCCCGTGGCGTCCCCGCGGTGGACTGGCGCTTGTAAACTAGCCACCATGTCATATCCCGCCGAGTTGGACGCTCGTGGTCTGCATGAGTGGGCCGCACGAACCGTGGAGGAGCTGCAGCGCCGCCGCGCTGAAATCAATGCCCTCAACGTTTTCCCGGTGCCCGATTCGGACACGGGATCCAACATGGCGCACACCATGGAGTCCGCCTTGGCGGAGGCCGATAAGGGTGAGGCGGACGTCGCTGAAGCATTGGCCATCGGTTCGGTGCGCGGTGCCCGCGGCAACTCGGGGATGGTGCTCTCGCAGGTGCTGCGTGGCGTTGCCGATGCCACAACGGACTCGCGCGTGGATGGTGCGGTCCTCGCTGATGCTTTGACGCTGGCTGTCACGTTGGTCGATCGCGCGCTTGCCGCCCCAGTAGAAGGCACCATCATCACCGTTTTGCGCGCTGCAGCGGCCGCTGCCAGTGAGGCCGCCGGGCAGCCCGGTGCCCAGCTACACGGCATCCTGGTTGCAGCGTTAGACGCCGCACGGCAGGCCCTGGCGCAGACTCCGTCGCAACTGCCCGCGCTGCGCGAGGCAGGTGTCGTGGATGCCGGCGGTACCGGCTTCGTGATTCTGCTGGAGTGCCTCCTTGCACAGGTCACCGGTGAAGAACCCGCCAACCAGCCGTTGAGCGTTTCGGTGCCAGAGAAACCTGAGGAGCTTGCAGAGATCGAAGTCGTCTTCTTCTTCGAGGGAAACCTCGCTGAGGTTGAACAAACATTGGCCTCGCTGGGCAATAGCCTCGTCATCGCGCGGGCGACGGACACCTCTGGCAGCGTTCACATCCATAGTCCGGAGGCCGGCACGGTGATCGAAAAGGCCTACGGCCTGGGAAAGGTCAGCAACCTGCGGCTCGAGGCGCTGCCGCCCGCAGAGGCGGGGGCGTGCGCCACGGAGCACAGCGAGGGCGAGAGCCCGCAGCGGCGTATTTTTGCCGCGGTGCCCGAAGGGGCCGCGCGGGAGCTATTTGAGAAGGCTGGGGCGCGAGCAATTGGGCCCGGCGAGGATCTAGAGAACGCTGTGGTAGGCGATCTTTTCCTGCCCAACGGGTGCGGAGGGGATCCAGGCAGGGCGACAGTCATACCAACTGGCTCCATCGTGGCCGGGCTCGCTGCGCTATCGGTGTATTCGCCCAACCCCTCTCGTTCGGCCGAAGTAGTGGCCGCTATGTCCGATGCCGCGCGTTCCATGCGGGTGGCTCATCCGGAAACAGAAAGCCTCGACGGCATCATCGCGGCATGCCGCACCCAGTTGGCCTATGGGGGCGAACAAGTCACGGTGTTGACCGGCTGTGACATCAATGCCGAAGAGTTGACGCAGATTCTTGGTGTCGACGTCGTTGTGCTTCGAGTTCCCGGATTGCGCACGGAGATCGGGGTGGAGTAGACCATGCTGGGATGGCAAGACGATCGGGCGCTGACGGAAGTACTGGAGAAGAAGGATGCCGCGGCGTTCAAGCGCGCCTTCGGCTACACCACGTGCGGGGAGCTGCTTAGCCATTATCCGCGTGACTATATCCGTCACAACAAGGACGTGGGCCTCGGCGGTGCCGAGGACGGAGATCACGTCACCATCACCGGCGTCATTGAGGAGGCCCGCGTCAAGCACACCTCTAAAGCCATGGTGTTTATCCTCTACATGGATAACGGAGTCCAAGCCTCCTTCTTTAACGCGCACTACGTCCAGCGCGTGCTGGGCCGAGGTATGCGCGTCATGCTCTCCGGCAAGCTGAAGTACTTTCGCGGATATCCCAGCCTGCAGCACCCCGACTTTCTCATCCTTGATCCCGGCCGCTATCAGGAGTCCCTACTGGATAGCGCAACCGGGCAGGGGACAGGCTCACTCAAGAAGCTCTCCCAGTTTGGTTCACTAGACACCTTCTTGCAACGTGAATGGATCCCCGTCTACCCGGCCAGCGGGAAGGTGACGTCGTGGTACATCATGGGTGCCATCCACAAGGTGCTCGAACACACCCCGCCTATTCCGGAGCCGCTGGACTATCGGATGATGGTGACCCTGGATCAAGCCGTGCGCGAAATCCACGAACCGGGAGACAGCGGGCCGGAACGCGCCATCCAGCGTCTGAAATACAACGAGGCCTTGTCGATCGGGTTGGTCATGGCCCTTCGTCAGCGCGACGTCAAGGCGCGCACGGCAACCCCAATGCCAGCCATTCTGGAGGGCTACCGCGATGAGCTGCTTTCTGAGCTGCCCTTTGCGCTAACCGACGGCCAACGCCGCGTCATCGCCGAAATCGATGCTGATCTCTGCGGCACCGCGCCCATGATGCGACTGCTGCAAGGCGAGGTGGGTTCGGGAAAAACGCTCGTTGCCACGTGCGCCATGCTGCAAGCGGTAGACGCCGGCAAGCAGGCCGCGCTCCTGGCGCCGACGGAGGTGCTGGCGGCGCAGCATGGGGCGTCGATAAGCGCCAGCGTTCCGGATGGTGTCACCGTTACGGTCTTGACAGGGTCGATGAAGACGGCGGAGAAGCGCAAGGCGCTACTGGAGATTGTTTCTGGTGAGGCCGATATCGTCATCGGCACCCACGCAATCATCCAGGACAGCGTGGAGTTTTTCGATCTTGGCCTGGTCATCGTGGATGAGCAACACCGCTTCGGCGTGGAGCAGCGCGATAGTCTGCGCACCAAGACGCGTGAGGGCATCAGCCCACACGTGTTGGTGATGACAGCAACCCCCATTCCGCGCACCATTGCCATGACCGTCTTCGGTGACCTGGCAGTCTCGACGCTCAAGGAGCTTCCTGGTGGGCGCAAACCCATCCTCTCGGCGGTGGTGCCTGAATGGAAACCGGAATGGGTGCGCCGCGCCATCGAGCGCATCCGTGAAGAGGTGAGCAAAGGCCACCAGGCCTATATCGTCTGCCCGCGAATCGAAGGCGAGGGCGGGGTGGAAACCATGTCTGTGCAATTGCGCAACCTGCCTTTTCGCGGGCTTCGAGTGGAGATGCTCCACGGCAAGATGCCCGATAAGGATGAGGTGATGGAGCGATTCGCCCGCGGGGAGATTGACGTCCTCGTGGCCACCACGGTCATCGAGGTCGGCGTCGATGTGCCCAACGCCACCGTCATGCTCATCCGTGAATCGGAGAATTTTGGAGTCTCGCAGTTGCATCAGCTGCGCGGGCGCGTGGGCCGCGGCGGAAACGAGTCCGTGTGTTTGCTGCATACGCTGGCTGAGCCAGACAGCAAGTCCTTTCGACGCATCAAAGCCATCGCGGATACGCCGTCCGGCTTTGACCTTGCCGAATTGGATCTCACGCAACGCCACGAAGGCGACATCTTGGGGACCCTCCAATCCGGCACGAAGCGCACGCTCAAATTGCTCGACCTTGTTTATGACAGGGACATCATCGAGCGCACGCATGCCGATGCCGCCGCATTGGTTGAGCGCAATCCTGACCTGGCGGAGCAGTTGACGCACAACCTGAGCGCCGATGAGCAGGGGTTTTTGGAGAAGAACTAGGGGAGTCTCCGCGGCTGGGACAGGGGAGATAGGGTAGAAGCCATGACCAGAATCATCGCCGGGGAGGCCCGCGGGCGCACCATTAAGGTGCCCGAAGCCGGGACGAGGCCCACGTCCGACCGTGCCCGTGAGGGCCTTTTCTCATCACTGAACGTGCGTTGGGGTTTCATTGATGCCCGCGTGCTGGATCTGTTTGCGGGTTCCGGTGCGCTGGGGCTGGAGGCGGCCAGCCGCGGTGCCGAAGAAGTCGTCCTCGTGGAGAACAACGCCGCGGCCGTAAAGGTCATCCGCCACAACATTGGGGTGGTCAAGCACCCGCGCGTAGAGGTACGAGAAATGAATGCCTCCACCTACCTGGCCACCGCACCGCGCAGCTACTTCGACATGGTGCTCGCGGATCCGCCGTATAGCTTCGATGACGTCGACGGACTTCTCGCGGCGATCGAGCCGGTGCTGGATGATGCCGCGATTGTTGTCATCGAGCGCCATGTAGATTCCCCACAGACACAATGGCCGGAAGGTTTCGAGCCCACCGGTCAGAAGCTCAAGAAGCGGACCTTCGGTATCGCGCGTTTTGATATGGCGATTTATCACCGCGACGCGGAGACCTCGGACACCAATCACACCGACAACCAGGAGGACTAGCCATGCCGACCCACGCCGTATGCCCCGGCTCTTTCGATCCCATCACGCTAGGGCACGTTGACGTGTTTAACCGTGCGAGCGAGCTCTTTGACAAGGTCACGGTGCTGGTGACGGGCAACCCAGACAAGCCTTCCGGGTTGTTCAGCGTGGAGGAGCGCGTGGATTTGATTCGCCGTACCGTCGCCCCGGAAATCGAGGTGGACTGGTGGGGCGGTCTGCTCGTGGACTACACCAGCGCGCATGGCATAGACACGATTGTGAAGGGCCTTCGCTCCTCCTTGGACTATGAATACGAGCTGCCCATGGCGCAGATGAACCGGCGCCTTTCCGGAATCGATACGGTCTTCTTGCTAACAGATGAGAAGTACGGCTACATTTCCTCCTCGCTGTGCAAGCAGGTGGCACACTACGGAGGCGACGTCACGGGTATGTTCCCGGAGCATGTGGCTGCTGCTGTCATGGAACGGTACCGAGGCTAAGGGGACATGTCTGTACTGGCAATACCGCTCGTTGTTCTCTTCACAGTTCTAGCTGGCTCCTGCCTGCAACGAGTGTCCGGCATGGGCCTTGGCCTCATTGGTGGACCAATCCTGACCCTCTTCCTCGGCCCGGTGGAAGGCATCATGGTCATCAATGTTTTGGCCTGCCTTAACGCTGTTCTCACGACCTATTCGATGCGTGAGAACGTGGATTGGGGAAAGTGGCTGCGCATCGGCCCCTTCATGATCCTCGGCTCAATCCCGGCAGCCCTGCTCATCGCGCGTATTGATACCGCAGCATTGTTGGTACTCGTTGGCGCGGCCTTGTTGATCGCGTTGGGTGTGGTGGTCTTCGGGCGAAAGTTCGTCCCGGAGATGCGCGGTACGGGCCCAGCCATTTCCGCGGGCATCTTGGGTGGGTTCACCAACACGCTTGCGGGCGTGGCCGGCCCGGTCATCACTGTGTATGCGCAGGCTGCGCGGTGGCCCAAGGAGGTCCTCGCGCCAACCCTACAGCCCTGCTTCTTCATTGGCGGCCTGTCGTCGGTGTTGACCAAATTCTTCTTGGGATCCGGCGGTTTTGAGGGCTTGCACTGGCTGGTGTGGCCCTGCGGCGTCGTTGGCATGTGCATTGGCATCTTCCTAGGTAAGAAGATTGCAGGACGGGTCTCACGGGACAAGGCGCATAAGCTCTCGCTATCGCTGGCAAGCTTGGGGGCGCTCAGCGCATTGCTGCGAGGCTTGTTCACTCTGGGTGCTTAGACAGCGCCTGGGTAGGGTGGGACCCATGGCGAAATTCAAGATTGAGGACGCACTGTCCCTGCGCGCTGGCAAGAATTTTCAGATTGATTCGGTCGATGCTTCGGCAACCCCCGGTTTTGACGGCGATAAGGAGGAGCTCGCCGCTCGCTTCTCCAAGTACGATGATGAGCTGTATGAATTCCAAGAGCGGCTTTTTGCCAATGGTCGCAGCTATGGTGAGGACGCCCCGGCGGTACTCATTGTCTTGCAGGGCATGGATACCTCGGGCAAGGGCGGGGCTATCCGCCACGTGTTGAACACCTTTGACCCTCAGGGAACCACGACCGTGAGCTTTGGTAAGCCCACCGAGGAGGAATTAGAACACGACTTCTTGTGGCGCATCCGCAAGCATGACCCACAGCCGGGGCAAATCGTGGCCTTTGATCGCTCGCACTACGAAGATGTCCTCATCCAACGCGTACACGAGTGGGTCGATGAAGAAGAAGTGGACCGACGCATCGAAGCCATCCGCGACTATGAGCTGGATCTGACGGCGAAGGGCGTCAAGGTCATCAAGGTTTTCTTGCATCTGTCCAAGGACGCGCAGAAGAAGAACCTACTGGAGCGCACGGAACGGGAGGACAAGTTCTGGAAATATGACCCTTCCGATGTGGAAGAGCGGGCCTATTGGGATGACTACATGGCGGCCTATCAGGATGCCATTCGGCGCACAGATGAAAACTACGCACCCTGGTACGTCATCCCCACCGATAATAAAAAGTATGCCCGGATGGCGCTGAAGTTCCTCATCGTGGATCTCCTACGCCACCTGGACCTGGAATGGCCAGCGCCCGACTTTGATCCGGAAGTAGAGCGCCAGCGCATTAAGGACGCCGACTAAGAGCTAGTCGCTTTCTGCGTCATCGACGTCGCGGGCAAGTTCACGGGCCGCGGCGTTGAAGGTATCGAGAACAGAGAGCAGAGCTTCTTGGGCATTGATGACGCCCACGTTAAGCGCGTGGAAGAGCTGGTCTTCGTTCAGTCCGGCAGTGGTGACGAAGCAGGCGTCACCGCGCAGCTCCACCTCATCCTCGACCAGCCCGACGAGCGCGCGCCCATCGAATGCGCCTGCATTGAACTCATTGCACAGGACGTGGAAGATGGGGAGCATGTCGGCGTTGAGCTGCGTGGAGAGTACGCACTCGATGCGCACGAGGCCCTCTTCCACGGTGATGACCCAGTCCAGATCGTTGAGGCGGGCAACTGCGGCAGTCGCATCCTCCGGGTGCGCAGTGGCCGCCATGTCCAGTTCGGTGCTGTTCAGCGCGGTGAGCACGCGATCCCGGCTCACGGCGGGCAGTGGTGAGCCGGACATGATATCGAAGGGATCGGAACCTACGGATGCATTCTGGTTCGTTGTCGAGTTGTGGCTCATGCTTGCTCCTCCTTATCCCAGGTGACTGCCTGCGGGAAGCGCTGCGCCACGATATCGAAGATTTCCGCGAAGCTGGCGAGCGAGCTCAGCAGGAAGTGGCCCAGCTGGGCCAAGGAGAGGCCTTCGCCCACAGCCATCGCGCGGTTGGCGCCTAGGTGGATTTCCTCGTTTCCCTTTGCATCCTCTTCCATGAGGTAACTCAACGTCGGTGCAACGCTAGCCCAGTTCAGCTCCGCCACGGCGGCAGCCACGTCCTGCTCCAAGTGCGCGGGAAGCGTGCCTTCCCAGGAAGCGAAGGCGCTCAACACGTCGCCCTCGGCGTCGAGGTCACAGTGCACAGCGATATGGGGGACACCGGTCTGCAGCACGCGCCGCGCGGCCGGGGAGTTGTCAGCAGCCGCGTCCTCGGCGGCTTCTGGTGCTGCCTCGATGAGGGCATAGTCGGCGTCGATAAGCTCGCACAACTGCGCCAGCCGGTCGATGGTAACCGGCTCAACCACGTGGAGATCGGTCACTGCTGTTCACCCTGGGCGGTTTCGGATCCTTCGCCCGCCTGCGCGGCGGATTCCGAACCGAGCTTGGCCATTTCCTCGGCGGCGGCGACCATAGCGTTCTGGGCGTTGATGACGCCGTCCACGGAGGCGCGCAGTGCGGCTGCCAACTGTTCGTCGGTCATCCCGGCCGCGCACGGAAGGTCGGCCTCAGTGCGCACGAGGAGCATGCCGTCGAAGTCAGCAATGACGGCGCGGGCCCCCATAGCCACGGAGTTGATCTGGTTGGCTGCGAGGAAGAGTCCCGCATCAGCCTTGGCATAGTTGACGTCCGTCGGTACATCGCAACGCACGATGGCAACGCTCTCCAACACGGCGAACATGCAGGGTAGACCGTTGAGGTTTGCAGTGGCGGCATCGTCGCGGCCGGTGACCGGCTCGAGTTCGATGTCGAAGGTCTTCATCGCCTCGATGATGCGGTCGAGGGTGACCTCCGGCAGTGCGTGCGGGTCTTCGGCGGCGGTGGTTGTCGGATTAGTCATGGTTGTGCTCCTTCCAGGTCACGAGCTGCGGGTACTGCTGTTCAATCCACTCGAAGGACTGCAACACGGCATCCAAGGTAGACATGACGAACGCGCCAAGCTGGTTGCGGGAGGCACCATGTGTCACGTCGAGATCACGCGCACCAGACACCGCCAAGGCGTTATCGGGTGCCTCGAAGAAGCGGAAGGTCGGGGTGAAATGGTCCTGGTTCCAAGCGTTGATGTGCATGAGGAGCGCAGGCCCCTCGGAGGCGGGGACCGAGCCGCGCCACACGGAATCGACGATGAGGGAGGAGCCAACGAGCTGGAAGGCAATGGCGGCGTTGGAGAAACCGGTGCGCAGAAGGTTGACCGTCTGGCCGTCCTGGGTCTTTTGCTCTTCGATGCGGTACTCCAAGTTCTCTGACTCAAAGATCTCCGCGATGCGCTCGAGGGTGACCTCCTCGATGGGGGTGTCGGGCTGCAGCTGGCGCTGCTGCGCGTCGTCGTGATTAGTGGTGTCCGTCAATTCTTCTACTCACTTTGCTACTTGCTACTTATTTCTTAATCTTTTCCGGCCCCGACACTACCGGAGCCGTCCGCCTCGGGTGCGCAGGTGGGGGCATCGACGAGCTGTTCGCCGCCGAGTTCGTGGGCAAGTGCTGGTTTTAGCTTTGGGTAGCGGAAGACGTGGCCCAGATTCTCCAGCCGGCTGGGCACCACCTTCTGGTTAGCCAGTGCGAGCTCGCGTGCGCCTTCCTTACCCAGCAGAAGGGCGGGCCCGATGCTGGGAATGGGCATAAAAGTGGGGCGGTGGAGCAGTGCGCCGAGGGCGTCGACGTAGTCTCGGTTGAGCACCGGCTGCGGGGAGACCGCGTTGATCGCGCCCTGCCACTCTGGGTCGAGCGCGGCGCGGACAAATATGTCTGAAAGATCGTCCTGTGCAACCCAGCTATTCCACATGGTGCCCTTGCCAAACGCGCCGCCGAGTCCGGTAGAAAACAATGCACGCAGCAGCGGGAGGATACCCGCGTTGGCTGATTGCACTATGCCGGTGCGCAGGTTCACCACGCGCTTTCCCGCCTCGCGCGCCGGCGCGCAGGCCTCCTCCCACGCCCCCACGACGTCGGCGAGGAAACCATCCCCACGCTCCGATTCTTCGGTGAGATCCTCGTCGCCCCGGTCCGGACCGTAGATGCCGATGGCGGAGGCGCAGACCATCGCTGACACGGACGGTGTCTGGGCTACAAGCTGGGCCAACAGGTGAGTGGGGCCCACGCGCGAATCCCGGATCGCCTCCTTGTGAGCGGAATTAAAACGACCGAAGATTGGCTCCCCGGCTAGGTGGATGAGAACATCGATTCCCTCTAACAAATCCTTGGCGGGAATGTTTGGGCGCCACAAGCGCTCGCCGGCGCCCGGGGAGGAGCGCACTAAAGGAACGACGGTATGGCCCAAGGTGCCAAGTTGGGCGGCCACAGCAGCGCCAACCGTCCCGTGCGTTCCCGTAATCGCTATTGTGCGGGGCTCGGCGTTGAGCTCACCGAGCCGTTGGGCAAAGCGAAAGTCTTCGATGAGCTGTTGCTGGCGGTAGGCAAAGACCGACTCCACCGCACCCGTGGGAATGCGTGTGTCCACCTTGTCGGTGATGAGTGTGCCTTCCGGGTGATCCTCAAAGAGGCGTTCATGGCGCCAGTTGGCCAGCGAACGGAAGGGGGCGTTGATGCACACATCCGCAAAGGAACGCCGCGGCTGGTACCTACTCAAATCATGCCGGGCAACCCATTTCAGGCCGCCAGGCAAGCTCAAGACCGATGTTCCGTCTGCCAGTGACTCTGCCTGCTGCAGGGGAGACATGAATCCAAATGGCGCGGTGAGGCGGGCGAGCGCCCCGGGGCGGGTGTGCCATTGCCATACCTCTTCGCGCGGGGCTGGAACAACGTGCTGGGTAGTAAAACTCACTGTCTATGGACCTGCCTGAGAAAATTCGGGGGTGCGAGGGCGTATACAGCACGGATGAAGAGTGCTATGGTTGGTGCTGGCTTTCAAGCATAGACAAGTCCTATTAACCATTGTCCGACATCCTTTAAAGACCGCACCGTGAGGCGGGGAAGGAGGTCACGATGAGTGAAACCGGCACCCACGCGGAGTCCAACGAGCTGCTGAGCTCGAAAGACGTCGCGCGTACTGTCGCACGCATCGCGCACCAGATCATTGAGAAAACGGCGCTTGATTCGAGTGAATCTCCTCGGGTCCTGCTCTTAGGCATTCCCTCTGGTGGCGTGCCTTTAGCGCAGCGCCTTGCCGAAAAGATTGAGGAATTCTCCGGGGTGGAGGTTCCCTGGGGCTCCCTTGACATCACGTTGTATCGCGACGATCTATATGCCCGCCCGCACCGGGCATTGCAGCCCACCACAGTCCCAGCCGGTGGTATCAACGGCGCCACGGTCATCCTTGTTGATGATGTGCTGTATTCCGGCCGCACCATCCGCGCTGCGTTAGATGCCCTGGCAGATATCGGGCGCCCCGACATCATCCAACTTGCCGTCCTCGTGGACCGCGGACACCGCCAGGTGCCTATCCGCGCCGATTACGTGGGCAAGAATATCCCCACTGCGCGCGACGAGGACGTCACCGTCTACAACGCCGACATCGACGGCCGGGATGCCGTCATTCTTACCCGCTTCACTGCACAGCCCGGCAAGGAGGCATAAATGAAGCACCTCATCAATATCGCCGACCACAGCGCCGAGGAAATCCTCGGGCTCATGGATGAGGCCGACCGTTTCCGGGAAGCCTTGGACGGCCGCGAAGTTAAGAAGCTGCCGACTCTGCGCGGGCGAACCGTGTTTACGTTGTTCTATGAGAACTCCACCCGTACTCGCTCTTCCTTTGAAACGGCGGGAAAGTGGATGTCGGCGGATGTCATCAACCTGTCTGCCTCGACGTCCTCGGTGAAGAAGGGCGAGTCCCTCAAGGACACTGGGCTGACGCTGACCTCCATCGGCGCCGATGCCATCATCATCCGCCATCCTTCCTCCGGCGCGGCGCAGCAGCTGGCCGGTTGGGTAGCACCGGGAGGACAGGGACCGAGCGTGATTAACGCCGGCGATGGTGCCCACCAGCACCCCACGCAGGCGCTTCTCGACGCCGTCACGATGCGCCAGCGCCTACACCTTGGTACGGATCGCTCCGCCTCTGGCACCGGCTTCGAGGGCCTGAACGTCACCATCGTCGGTGACTGCCTGCACTCCCGCGTCGTGCGCTCCAACGTGGACCTGCTGTCGACGTTGGGCGCTGAGGTTACGTTTGTCGCTCCGCCGACGCTGCTGCCCTTTGGCGTCGACACCTGGCCGGTGCGCGTCTCCCATGACTTCGACTCCGAGGTGGCCAAGGCTGATGTCGTCATGATGCTGCGCGTCCAAGCAGAGCGTATGAACGGCGGCTTCTTCCCCTCGCACCGCGAGTATGCAGCTCTTTACGGGATGTCCAAGGACCGCGCTGCTGCCATGAAGAAGGACGCCATCATCATGCACCCGGGCCCCATGGTCCGCGGCATGGAAATCAACTACGCGGTGGCTGACTATGACAACACCGCGGTGCTCCAGCAGGTCCACAACGGTGTCCACGTGCGCATGGCCACCCTCTTTACGCTGCTCACCAACGGCGAGAACGCCGGTATCTAAAACGAGTTATCTCATAAATCAACGAGGAGAGCTTTTCAGAAACCATGACTACTTATCCAGACACCGGCGTGCTCTCTGCTCCCGCGGCGGGCACCTTGCTCATCACCAATGTTCGCCCCTATGGGGAAGGGGAACCCACTAACATCCTGATCAAGGATGGCGTCATCGAGGCGATCGGCGCCGCCGACATCACCCCAGCGGAAGGCGTCGACCGCACCATCGACGGGGGCGGCAACGTGCTGCTGCCGGGCCTGGTGGACATGCACGTCCACCTGCGTGAGCCAGGCCGCGAGGACACAGAAACCATCGAGACCGGCTCGCGGGCCGCCGCCAAGGGAGGGTTTACTGCCGTGTTCACCATGGCGAATACCTCCCCGGTCACGGACCAGCCGATCATCGCGGAGTCCGTTTGGGCCAAGGGACAGGCGCGCGGTTTGTGCGACGTCCATCCGGTTGGCTCCATCACGAAGGGCTTGGAGGGTAAAACGCTGACCGAGTTCGGCATGATGGCCCGCTCGGATGCCAAGGTGCGCATGTTCTCCGACGACGGCAAGTGTGTCCAAGACCCGCAGCTCATGCGCCGTGCCTTGGAATACGCCAAGGGGCTCGACGTCCTGCTGGCCCAGCACGCGGAGGATCACCGGATGACCGAAGGCGCGAGTGCCCATGAGGGCGAGGTTGCCGCCCGCCTCGGTCTGCGCGGCTGGCCGCGCGTGGCTGAGGAATCGATCGTGGCGCGCGACGCACTGCTCGCGCGTGACTACGGCAACCGCATGCACATCTGCCACGCTTCGACGAAGGGCACAGTCGAGCTGCTCAAGTGGGCCAAGGAACAGGGGATTCCGCTGACTGCTGAGGTGACCCCGCACCACCTTTTGCTGACCGATGACAAGCTGGTGACCTACGACGGCGTCTTCCGCGTCAACCCACCGCTGCGCGAGGAATCCGACACCCTGGCCCTGCGCCAGGCATTGCTCGACGGGCTTATCGACGTCGTGGCAACGGACCACGCCCCGCACGGCAGCGAAGACAAGTGTGTCGAGTTCGAGCACGCCAAGCCGGGCATGTTGGGACTTGAATCCTCCCTGGCGGTCATCGCCAAGCTCTTTGTCGCCACCGGTCTGGCGGATTGGCGCTTCGTTGCTCGCGTCATGTCGGAGCGTCCGGCGGAGATTACCCGCCTGCCCGGCCATGGTCGCCCGATTGCGGTCGGCGAGCCGGCCAACCTCACCATCGTTGATCCGGAACATGAGTGGGTATCAGATTCCACTCGCCTGGCCTCGAAGTCGGAGAACAACCCCTATGAGGGGGAGGAGTTTGGCGCGCGCGTTACCTACACCATCCTGCGCGGCGCGGTGACCTACGACCTCTCTGCTGAAAGTGGTGACGAGGCAGACGAATAATCGGGATAATCGAGAGTCAGAGTTGCTCAACCCGAGTACCCAACGCTCATAGCCAACACAACCAACCCTTCACCGACAAATTCACTGAAAGGTTTAACGCACAGTGACTTCCACTAGCACCACTCCCGCCATCTTGGTCCTCGCCGATGGCCGCACTTTCCGTGGCTTCGGCTTCGGTGCCACGGGCACAACCCTGGGCGAGGCCGTCTTTACTACCGCCATGACTGGCTACCAAGAGACCATGACTGACCCGTCTTATCACCGTCAGATCGTCGTGGCCTCCGCGCCCCAGATTGGTAACACCGGCTGGAACGATGAGGACAGCGAGTCCCACGGCGACCAGATTTGGGTTGCCGGCCTGGTTATCCGTGACCTTGCCCGCCGTGTTTCCAACTGGCGCGCCGCCCGTTCCCTGCCGGAGGAGATGGAGAAGCAGGGAATCATCGGCATCGGCGGAATTGATACCCGTACCCTGGTGCGTCACCTGCGTAACCACGGTTCCATCAAGGCCGGTATCTTCTCCGGCGAGGCAGCTGAGCGGGACGTCGAGGAGCTCATCGCTGAGGTCAAGAATCAGCCATCCATGGCAGGTCTTGACCTGTCCGAAGAAGTCTCGACCGATGAGGTCTACACCTTCCCAGCTGTAGGGGAGAAGCGCTTCACCGTCGTGGCCTATGACATGGGTGTTAAGACCGCAACCCCGAAGAATTTCGCCGAGCGCGGCATCGAGACCATCGTGGTTCCAGCCAACACCCCCTTCGAGAAGATCAAGCAGTACAACCCGGATGGCGTGTTTGTCTCCAACGGTCCGGGCGACCCGGCTACCGCCGATACCATGGTGGGCATCGTGCGCGATATCCTTGCTGCCAAGTACCCCTTCTTTGGCATCTGCTTTGGCAACCAAATCCTCGGCCGCGCGCTGGGTATGGACACCTACAAGCTGAAGTTCGGCCACCGCGGCATCAACGTCCCGGTGCGCAACCAGCTCACCGGCAAGATCGACATCACCTCCCAGAACCACGGCTTCGCCCTGGCCAGCCCTTCGGGCAAGGAGAACCCGGCGGGCGAGGAGTTCGATACTGACTTCGGCCCGGCAGTTGTGTCCCACACCTGCCTCAACGACAACACCATCGAGGGCGTAGCGCTCAAGAACGGCATGGCCTACTCCGTGCAGTACCACCCCGAGTCCGCCGCCGGTCCGCACGATGCTAACCCGCTCTTTGACCAGTTCATCGAGCTCATGACTGAGAAGTCCCCGAACAAGTAGAACGCAACCAGGAAGAGGAAGAAGAAACTAATGCCAAAGCGCAACGACATCAATCACGTCCTGGTTATCGGCTCCGGCCCGATCGTTATTGGCCAGGCCTGTGAGTTCGATTACTCCGGCACCCAGGCCTGCCGCGTGCTCAAGGAGGAAGGCCTGCGCGTCACGCTGGTCAATTCCAACCCGGCAACGATTATGACCGACCCGGAGTTCGCAGACCACACCTACGTGGAACCCATCGAACCCGAGTTCATCGAGAAGATCTTCCAGAAGGAAAAAGAAGAGGGCAATCCTATCGACGCCGTCCTGGCAACCCTCGGTGGCCAGACCGCCCTCAACGCCGCCGTACAGCTGGACCGCCTGGGCATCCTGAAGAAGTACGATATCGAGCTCATCGGTGCCGATATCGACGCCATCGAGCGCGGCGAGGACCGCCAGAAGTTCAAGGACATCGTGGCCTCCATCGGCGGCGAATCCGCGCGCTCCCGCGTGTGCCACACCATGGAAGAGGTCCACGAGACCGTCGCCGAGCTCGGCCTCCCGGTCGTTGTACGCCCATCGTTTACGATGGGCGGTCTGGGCTCTGGTCTGGCCTTCAACGAGGAGGACCTCGACCGTATCGCCGGCGGCGGCCTGGCCGCCTCGCCGGAAGCGAACGTCCTCATCGAGGAGTCCATCCTGGGCTGGAAGGAGTTCGAGCTCGAGCTCATGCGCGATGGTGACGATAACGTCGTGGTCATCGCCTCCATCGAGAACGTCGACGCCCTTGGCGTCCACACCGGTGACTCCGTCACCGTGGCCCCGGCCTTGACCTTGACTGACCGCGAGT
The DNA here is from genome assembly GCF_053480195.1 of Corynebacterium guaraldiae. Lineage (NCBI taxonomy): Bacteria > Bacillati > Actinomycetota > Actinomycetes > Mycobacteriales > Corynebacteriaceae > Corynebacterium > Corynebacterium guaraldiae. Next base: position 69,925 of record NZ_JBRBAU010000003.1, read on the forward strand.
ACCAGAAGATGCGCGACCAGGGTATCGCCATCATCCGCGAGGTCGGCGTCGACACCGGCGGCTGCAATATCCAGTTCGCTGTAAACCCGGATGACGGCCGCATCATCACCATCGAGATGAATCCGCGTGTGTCCCGCTCTTCGGCGCTGGCCTCCAAGGCCACCGGCTTCCCGATTGCCAAGCTGGCCGCCAAGCTGGCTATCGGCTACACCCTGGACGAGGTGCGCAACGACATCACCGGCGTGACCCCGGCCGCCTTCGAGCCCACGCTGGACTACGTCATCGTCAAGGCCCCTCGCTTTGCCTTCGAGAAGTTCCCGGGCGCCGATGACACCCTGACCACCACGATGAAGTCTGTGGGCGAGGCCATGGGCATTGGCCGCAACTACATCTCCGGCCTCAATAAGGTCATGCGCTCGCTGGAAGGCAAGCCTTCTGGCTTCTGGACCAAGCCGGATGAGTACTTCGCCGGTGAGCGCGCCACCGACCTCGACGCCGTGCTCAAGGATCTAGAGCGCCCGACCGAGGGCCGTATGTACGACATCGAGCTGGCGCTGCGTTTGGGTGCTACCGTTGAGCAGCTCCACGAGCACTCCCACCTGGACCCGTGGTTCTTGGCGGAGCTCGAAGCACTCGTGCAGTTCCGCGAGGAGCTCGAGAACGCCCCAGTGCTCGACGCGCAGTTGTTGCGCCGCGCCAAGGTCTTTGGCCTCTCAGATGCCCAGATTGCCGCGCTTCGTCCGGAGTTCGCCGGTGAGGATGGCGTGCGTTCCCTGCGCTGGTCCCTGGGTATTCGCCCGGTCTACAAGACCGTTGATACCTGTGCGGGCGAGTTCGAGGCTCAAACCCCTTACCACTACAGCACCTACGAGATGGATCCGAACGCGGAATCCGAGGTTCGAGCCAGCTCCGAAAAGACCAAGGGCAAGGTCATCATCTTGGGCTCCGGCCCGAACCGCATCGGTCAAGGCATTGAGTTTGACTACTCCTGCGTGCATGCCGCGCTGGAGCTCTCCCGCGAGGGCTATGAGACGGTCATGGTCAACTGCAACCCGGAGACCGTATCGACGGACTACGACACTGCAGACCGCCTCTACTTCGAGCCCTTGACCTTCGAAGATGTCATGGAGGTCTACCACGCAGAGGCCGCCTGTGGTGAGGTTGCCGGTGTCATCGTCCAGCTGGGCGGGCAGACTCCGTTGGGCTTGGCCGAGCGCCTGACCGCCGCGGGCGTTCCGGTCGTCGGAACCTCTGCCGCCGCCATCGACCTGGCGGAAGACCGCGGCGAGTTCGGTAAGGTGCTTGCCGCTGCCGAGCTTCCAGCACCGGACTTCGGTACCGCCACCTCCTTCGATGAGGCCCGCGAGGTCGCCGCGAGCATCGGCTACCCAGTGCTGGTCCGCCCGTCCTACGTGCTGGGCGGCCGCGGCATGGAGATTGTCTATGACGAAGACTCCCTGCGTGACTACATCGAGCGCGCCACCGAGATCACCTCGGATCACCCGGTGTTGGTGGACCGCTTCCTCGACAACGCCATCGAGATCGACGTCGATGCGCTGTGCGACGGCGAGGAGGTCTACCTCGGCGGAGTCATGGAGCACATCGAGGAGGCGGGTATCCACTCCGGCGACTCCTCTTGCGCCTTGCCGCCGATGACCCTCGGCCCGGAGGATATTGAAAAGGTGCGGGAGTCGACGCGTCGTCTAGCGCACGGTATCGGCGTCAAGGGCCTGATGAATGTCCAGTACGCGCTTAAGGACGACACCCTCTACGTCATTGAGGCCAACCCGCGCGCGTCTCGCACGGTGCCGTTCGTGTCCAAGGCCACCGGTGTACCGATGGCTAAGGCCGCAGCGCGCGTCATGCTCGGCGCGTCCATCGCGCAGCTCAAGGATGAGGGAATCATCCCGTCCACCTATGACGGCGGCTCCCTGCCCATTGAGCACCCGATTGCGGTTAAGGAAGCCGTGCTGCCGTTCAACCGCTTCCGCCGCCCGGACGGTCAGCTGCTTGACACGCTGCTCTCTCCGGAGATGAAGTCCACCGGTGAGGTCATGGGCTTGGCCGACAACTTCGGCGCAGCCTATGCCAAAGGTGAGATGGCCGCCTTCGGCGAGCTGCCGACGGAGGGCACGGTCTTCGTGTCCGTGGCCAACCGCGACAAGCGCACGCTGATCTTCCCGATTCAGCGCCTTGCCTACATGGGCTACACCATCGTCGCCACGGCAGGCACCGCGCAGATGCTGCGCCGCAATGGCGTGGAGTGCGAGGTGGCAGTCAAGGTCTCCGAGGCTGAAGAGGGACAAGAGTCCATCGTCGACGCCATCCTGGCCGGCAAGGTCGACCTCATCCTCAACACCCCGGCCGGTTCCGCCGGTGCACGCCACGACGGCTATGACATTCGCGCCGCGGCAGTATCTGTCGGGGTTCCGCTGGTGACGACCGTCCAGGGCGTTACCGCGGCGGTGCAGGGCATCGAGGCACTGCGTCAGGGAGATCTTAAGGTTCGCGCGCTGCAGGAGCTTAAGCATGCCCCAGCTAACTAATACGGCACCTACCTTTGGCGATCGCCTTGTCGCCGCGGGTAGGCAACGAGGGCGTCTGTGCGTAGGCATTGACCCACACCCACACCTCCTGGAGGCGTGGGGCCTGTCAGTCGATGTCGACGGACTGCGCACCTTTAGTATGCGTTGCGTCGAGGCATTCGCCGACACGGCAGCTGTAGTCAAGCCGCAAGTGGCGTTCTTTGAGCGCTGTGGTTCGCGCGGATTCGCCGTCCTCGAAGAGGTTCTGGCAGCACTGCGCGAGCAAAGCTGCCTGAGTCTGGCCGATGCTAAACGCGGCGATATCGGCTCCACCATGGCGGGTTATGCCGAGGCCTGGCTGGGGGAGGACTCGCCGTTGCGCGCGGACGCGGTGACGGTATCGCCTTACCTCGGCGTGGGAGCGTTGAGTCCTGTCTTCGATATTGCGGAAAAGACCGGTGCTGGTGTCTTCGTCCTTGCGGCGACCTCCAATCCGGAGGCCGTAGCGTTGCAATCGCTGAGCGTCGATGGCCGCAGCGTTGCGCAGCGCGTCGTTGATGAGCTCGGACAGCGTAATGCCGCGGCAATGGCCACGGATGACGCTGTGGGAGCGCTCGGAGTGGTTGTCGGTGCGACACTCGACGCGCCGCCGGTATTAGACCTTTTACATGGTCCGGTTCTTCTTCCGGGCGTGGGCGCGCAGGGCGCGACTCCAGCTGATGTTAGGCAACTCACCTCCGCGGCACCCGAGCTGGGCTTTGCCAACGTCTCTCGAGCCATCCTTTCGGCAGGTCCAGACGTTGCTGACCTGCGCAAAGCCGTAATTGATACGGCTGCTGAATTCCGAGACTAAAGAGCTCGGTCTCAAACGGCGCGCTGGATTAACAGGCGCGCCGTTTACCTGGTATTTTGTTTAAGGCATGTGCGTTGACGTGCAGGAACCTTTAATAGAAAGGGGCCGGGTTACGTCATCGCGTACAGACCAGTGCTAGGATTGCCAGAAGTCGGTTCGCGGCGGTAGCAAAAGCTACCCCGCGCTGGGGAAATCTCCCCACCGTGAGCCGAGATTCTGGTGTTAGCCATCAGATGACAATGTTCGTACTAATGAAATCGGAGGAAACCCGTGGCCCTTCCCAAGTTGACAGATGAGCAGCGCAAAGAAGCTCTCGCAAAGGCCGCTGAGGCTCGCAAGGCTCGCGCTGAGCTCAAGGCTGCGCTGAAGCGCGGCGAGACCAACCTGCAGGAAGTTCTGGAGAAGGCCGAGACCGATGAGATCATCGGTAAGACCAAGGTCTCCGCGCTTCTCGAGGCTCTGCCGAAGGTTGGCAAGGTCAAGGCTAAGGAAATCATGGAGGACCTGGAGATTGCTCAGACCCGCCGCCTGCGTGGCCTGGGTGACCGTCAGCGCCGCGCCCTGCTCGAGCGTTTCGGCTACGGCGAGTAATTAGCGCAATGGCTGACGAAACTGCACGCGGGCGCCTGGTCGTTCTGGCCGGGCCGTCCGCTGTGGGTAAGTCCACTGTGGTTTCGCGCCTGCGCGATGATGTAGACAACCTTTACTTCAGCGTCTCGATGACGACGCGCCAACCCCGCCCCGGCGAGTCTGATGGGGTGGACTACTTCTTTGTCTCCCCGGAGGCTTTCCAGGAACACATTGACGCCGGAGACATGCTCGAATGGGCAGAGATCCACGGTGGTTTGCAGCGTTCTGGTACGCCGGCTCAACCCGTTAGGGAAGCGATGTTGGCTGGTCGCCCAGTGTTGGTGGAGGTTGATCTTGCAGGCGCCCGCAACGTGAAGGCGGCGATGCCGGAGGCGGAAACCGTGTTTCTGGCCCCACCGTCCTGGGAGGTTTTGGTGGAGCGCCTGACTGGGCGCGGTACCGAGCCACAGGATGTGATTGACCGCCGTTTGCACACCGCAGAAACGGAACTTGCCGCGCAAAAAGAGTTCGACCACATCGTTGTCAATGACAATCTCGATGAGGCCGTTGCTGCAATTAGTGCTATCCTGCGTGGATAGACCACGATTTTGACCATCTACCAACAGTAAAGGTGCATGTGACCAACGTGACCACACCTGCCAATTCTGAGGCCGCAAAGCCGGAGCCAGTATTCGATCCGCCGACGGGTATCACTGACCCGCCTATCGATGAGCTGCTGGGCAAGGTCTCGTCTAAGTACGCCCTGGTGATCTTCGCCGCTAAGCGCGCACGTCAGATCAACAGCTACTACAAGGAACAGGACGAAGGCGTCTTCGAGTTCGTCGGACCGCTGGTGACCCCGGAGCCGGGCGAGAAGCCGCTGTCCATCGCACTGCGCGAGATCGACGCCGGCCTGCTGGACCACGAGGAAGGCAACTAGCCTTCGCCCCGTGAAGGCAGCAGCCTAGCGCGTATTCCGAAATAGACCCACCCTAGTGTCGCTTGAGGCGCTTGGGTGGGTTTGTTGTGTCTTGGGTACTATCGTCCGAGTGAAGGATGTACAGCAAACCCCAGATAGTCCAGAGAGCAGCACTGCCTCGGCTCCCGCAGAGGCGGCTTCACCGGGTGCAGGCGGAACCACGCAGCCGCGTCGCATCCTTGTCGGTGTGGCTGGCGGAATCGCCGCCTATAAAGCGTGTCATCTGATTCGGGACTTCACGGAGCACGGCGATGATGTCCGCGTGATTCCTACAGAAGCCGCGTTAAATTTCGTCGGTGCAGCCACCTTCGAGGCCCTGTCAGGGCATCCGGTCTCGACTACCGTTTTCGATGCTGTTGATGAGGTGCAGCATGTCGCGCTGGGGCAGCAGGCCGATGCCGTCGTCATCGCCCCAGCTACCGCTGACTTGATCGCTCGGCTGGCTTGTGGCCGCGCTGATGATCTGCTGAGCGCCTCTGTGCTGGTTGCTACGTGTCCTGTCATCATTGCCCCAGCTATGCACACGGAGATGTGGCTCAATCCCGCGACGCAAGACAACGTGGCGACATTGCGTCGTCGCGGCGTTATCGTGATGGGACCGGCCCATGGGCGGCTCACCGGCGTTGATTCCGGCGTAGGCCGCTTGCCGGAACCGGGGCAGATAGCGGAGTTTGCCCGCACGATTATGGCTGGCCACCGCGTAGATCATGATTGGCACGGGCTAAAGGTCGTGATTTCTGCCGGGGGAACGCAGGAGAACTTAGATCCGGTGCGGTATCTGGGCAATCGTTCCTCTGGTCGACAGGGCTTTGCCTTGGGAGAAGTAGCCGCGCAGCGCGGTGCAGATGTAACTATCGTTGCCGGGAATACTGACGCGCTTCCGATTCCATCAGGCGCCTCCGTTGTGCGGGTGACTTCTACGCGCGATATGCACAAGGCAATCAACGCTGAAGCAGTGGATGCGGATATCGTCATCATGGCTGCAGCTGTTTCAGACTATCGGCCGGCTTCCGTCGCGGACTCCAAGATGAAGAAGGGGGCCGCTGACGAGGACTTAGCTCATCTCGAGCTGGTGGAAAACCCGGATATCCTCAAGGGGTTGGTCGAACGCCGCGAGAATGGGGACTTGAAGCGCGATGCCATCATCGTCGGTTTTGCAGCGGAGACCGGGGATGCACACACGACCGTGCTCGAGTACGCCCAGCAAAAATTCTTGAAGAAGGGGTGCGATGTACTCATGGCCAACGAGGTTGGGGAGGGCAAGGTCTTCGGACAGCCAACGAGTGCAGGGTGGATCCTTCGGAAGGGTGCTGATCCGGTGGAGGTTGAACCGGGGTCGAAACAGGTTGTAGCCGCCCAAATACTTAACGTGGTGAATGAAATTCTGGAAAGGTAGCGCTCGTTCTTGCAGCTGTAGACCGCTTGGTCTACGATGGGGCGGTGTTATTAGCCGGGACGTGGGATAGGCGCTGCCTTGCCCACGGCGCGCAGAACTAGTTTAAGGAAGATTTGTGACTGAAACAGCTGTTCAGGCGGTACGTCTTTTTACCAGCGAATCCGTGACAGAAGGTCACCCGGATAAGATTTGTGACGCTATCTCGGACGCCATTCTTGACGCCCTCCTTAAGGAAGACCCAAACGCACACGTCGCCGTGGAGACTCTTGTCACCACGGGTCAAGTTCACGTTGTGGGTGAGGTGCGTACCTCCGGGTATGTGGAGATCCCGCAGATTGTACGCAAGACCCTCGTGGAGATCGGGTTTACCTCCTCCGACGTGGGATTTGACGGCCACACTTGTGGAGTCAACGTAGCCATTGGTGAGCAATCCCAAGAGATTGGTGCCGGAGTGGACGCCTCAACCGAGGTTCGCTCGGGCCAGTTTGAGGATGACGATCAATATGGCGCTGGCGACCAGGGCCTCATGTTCGGCTACGCAACGAATGAGACTCCAGAATTCATGCCGCTGCCGATCTCTACGGCACACCACCTTTCGCGGCGCCTCACCCAGGTCCGCAAGGAAGGCATCGTTCCTTCCCTGCGCCCAGATGGCAAGACCCAGGTCACCTTTGCATATGACGAGGACGATGTGCCGACTCGCTTAGAGACGATTGTCATCTCCACCCAGCATGATCCGGAGGTGACCCAGGACTGGCTCGCGGAGCAGCTTCGCACCCATGTCGTCGAGTGGGTCGTTAACGATGCGAACCTGAGCAAGTACTACACCGAAGACACCGAGCTCCTCATCAACCCCTCTGGTTCCTTCATTCTTGGCGGGCCAATGGGTGATGCAGGCCTGACTGGGCGCAAGATCATCGTCGATACCTACGGCGGCATGGCTCGCCACGGTGGTGGTGCCTTCTCCGGCAAAGACCCGAGCAAGGTGGACCGCTCAGCCGCCTACGCTATGCGTTGGGTAGCTAAGAACATCGTGGCCGCCGGGCTGGCCGATCGCGCCGAAGTGCAGGTTGCATACGCTATTGGCCGCGCAAAGCCCGTTGGTCTCTATGTCGAAACCTTCGGCACTGCTCAACCCGGTTTGAGCGATGCCGACATTCAGGCTGCGGTGGACAAGGTTTTTGATCTGCGCCCCGCCGCCATTATCCGCGAGCTAAACCTGCAGCGCCCGATCTACCGTCAAACTGCGGCCTACGGTCACTTTGGCCGTACCGATGTTGACCTTCCGTGGGAGGACACCTCGCGGGCTGTCGACTTGCGCCGCGCCGCCGGCCTGTAGAATCGGGCGCTATGCCCAAGAAGACACCCGCCGCCCAGCAACCGGTCGCGCGGGTGTTGCCTTTGTTGGGGGTAGCGCACCTGGACCGCGAATTCGACTACCTCATCGATGAATCGGATTCGCAGGCCGCCCAGCCAGGCGTACGCGTGCGTATTCGCTTCAATGGCCGGCTGGTCGACGCCATCCTGCTCTCCCGCGCCAGCGATTCCGACTTCGCTGGATCACTTCGCTTTATCGATCGCGTCATTTCCCCCTTTGCGGTGTACTCGCCGGAAATGTCGGCGCTCATCGAATCCCTTGCGGCCCGCTATGGCGGCGTGCGCTCCGATATCATTCGCGCCGCTATCCCGGCGCGTCATGCGAAGGCTGAGGAAGCGGATGTCGATACACCGTGGGAAGAATTAGGCACAGCGGAGCACCCGGATCTTTCTGCGTGGTCCGGGTACCAGCATGGTGAGTCCTTCGTGGACTCAGTGCTGTCGGGCCATATCGCGCGAGCAGCATGGCAGATAGCGCCGGGGGAGGATTGGGCAAGCGCGCTGGCAGCGCTGGGCACCAGTGTGGCGCTCCAAGGCGGCGGCGTGCTCATGGTCGTACCCGACCAGAAGGACTTGGATCAGCTCGAGGAGGCTTTTCGCCGCCACGTCTCTGCCAAACAAATCACGGTGCTCGCGCACAGCACCGGCCCCCAGGCACGCTATCGCCGCTATCTATCGGCGCTGACAGGTCAAGCCCGAATCGTCATCGGGACGCGCTCCGCCGCCTTTGCCCCGGTCAAGGGCCTCCAATTGGCCGTCCTACTCAACGATGGCGACGATAGCCTGGTTGACAACCTCAAGCCCTATGTTCACTCCAGGGAAGTGCTGAGCACACGCTCCGCGCAGGAAGGTTGCAGCCTTATCCTCGCCGGCCACGCCCGCACCGCGGAAGCCCAACTGCTCGTTGAATCGGGGTGGGCCCACGATCTTCTACCCGCCGCCAACACACTGGAAGATAGGCGCCCCGAGATTGTTGCGGTGGGTGCGTATGGCGTCAACGTGGCCCGCCATATGCGGGGAGGCACGACGTCGGTAAGCGGCTCCGCCTTCCAAGCCACGCGCGCAGCCCTCGACCGCGGCGAGCCCGTCCTTGTTCAAGTCCCGCGCAAGGGCTACGCCCCAATCCTCGCCTGTGGGCAGTGCGCATCTCCTGCGCGGTGTCGTCATTGCAACGGCCCCTTAGGTCTGCCTTCCGCTCGCGGCTCGAAGCACGAGTCGACCGATTCTGCGGCGCTGCCCACGTGTCGGTGGTGCGGGCGCGTTGACGCGCATTACCGCTGTTCGGAGTGCGGCTCACCGCGGTTGCGCGCCATCGTGTTGGGCTCCGAGCGCACTGCGGAAGAGATGGGCCGGGCCTTTCCCAATACACGCGTGATTCAATCCGGTGGATCCACCGTCGTAGATGAAATCCCAGACGCACCGGCGCTCGTCATCGCGACACCCGGCGCGGAGCCGCGCGTAGCGAAAAGCGGGATGTACGGGGCTGCGCTCCTTGTGGAAACCGGGGCGTTGCTCGGCCGCCAGGATCTGCGCGCCACGGAGGACACGTTGGCCACATGGGCCGCGGCGGCCACCCTCGTAGCGCCAGCCAAAGAGGGTGGTGTCGTTATCGTCGCCGCGGATGAACAGCTGCCGCTTGTGGGCTTCTTTAGTCGGTGGGACATGGTGGGCGCCGCAGCGGCCGAGTTGCAGGCGCGCCGCGAGGTTCGCTTTCCACCCGCGGTGCATATGGCGGCGATCGACGGGGCCGACGCCTCCCTCGATGCATTCCTAGAGTTAGCGGAACTGCCGGAGCATGCGGAGCTTCTCGGGCCCGTACCGTTGCCGCCTGGCGTGAGCTTGCCGGGTGAATACGATCATGAGCGCGGCGGCGAACCACAGCGTCTGCTAATTCGAACCCCGCTGGGCTCGAGGTCCCTGCTGGGCCAGGCCTTGCGCACAGCCAATTCCTTGCGCAGCGCTCGCAAGGATGTCTTGCCTCTGCGTATCGCCGTGGATCCGATAAACATCGGTTAACGCTGCGCTCCTTTCCACCCCTGTCGAGCGCCTCCCGCGGAAGGTGAACTATTCTCGGTGCAGGAGCGCGGAGGGTCCTGGGCAGGCAAGGAATGCCTAGGCCGACAACCCCCGCACGACGTGCCACACCGTCAACCACGAGGAGTACCACTATGACCGTGCGCGAGGTTCGTCTCTACGGCGACCCGGTCCTCACCACCAGAGCTGAGGAAATCACCGAGTTCGGGCCATCATTGGAACGCTTAGCTCAGGACATGCTGGAGACAATGGAAGCTGCAGGTGGAGTAGGTTTAGCGGCCAACCAGATCGGTGTGACCAAACGCATCTTTGTCTTCGATTGCTCGCATTATCAGCATGGTTTGCGCGGTGCCTTCATTAACCCGGTATGGAAAGCGGTGGGCCAGGACATGCAGTTGGGGACCGAAGGTTGCTTGTCCATCCCCGGCATTTCTCAGCCCACTGAACGCTTTTCTACCGTACGTCTGCGCGGATTCGACCCACACGGCCGCCCGATATCCATGCTTGCCTCTGGGCTGATGGCGCGTTGTATCCAACACGAGACGGACCACTTGGATGGGATCTTGTTCTTGCAGCGTCTGAGCGATGAACTGCGGAAGGACTCTATGAAAACCATCCGCCAATCGGAGTGGTTCAACACATAGCCGTAGTCCTTCTTAATCAGCAGTACAGCAGATTCATTCTTGAACATTAGATTTAAAAACTCTCACACGAGAAAGGCATGCTCTAGCAGTGCGTATTGTTTTTGCCGGAACCCCGGAGCCCGCAGTTGTGGCTTTGGAGAAGCTCATCGACTCACCCCATGAGGTGGCCGCAGTCATTACTCGGCCTGACGCCCGCCGGGGCCGTGGCCGCACCGTTCATCCAAGTCCGGTGAAGGCACTGGCGGAAAAGCACGGTATCGAGGTGCTCACGCCGACCACACTTAAGCCAGGCACCGAGGACGGTGATGCCCTGCGTGCACGACTAGCAGACATTGCTCCCGAGGCTATCCCCGTGGTTGCCTACGGAAACCTGATCACCGAGGACTTGCTGAGCCTTCCGACGCACGGTTGGGTGAACCTTCACTTCTCCCTGCTCCCGGCGTGGCGAGGCGCGGCACCGGTGCAAGCAGCCATTGCGGCTGGGGATACTCGCACGGGTGCTACGACCTTCCGCATCGACCAAGGCCTGGACACTGGGGACATCCTCGCCACGATCGACGAGGACATCCAAGACACCGATACCGCGGATGACCTATTGACGCGGCTGGCCTATGCCGGTGGCGACCTCCTCGTGCGGACCATGGATGGGTTGGAAGACGGCAGCATCGCGCCGCAGCCGCAGGTAGGTGAAGCCTCTTATGCGCACAAGATCTCTACCGACGATGCCCGCATCGACTGGACTGCGCCCGCCGAGGCCGTTGATCGCCACATTCGCGCGCATACCCCAGGGCCGGGTGCTTGGACCCTGCTGGGGCAGTCACGCTTAAAGCTCGGTCCAGTAGAACCTGTGCCACCCACAGAACTTGAGGACCTTACTGAACACTCCGCGCTTTCCGCATTGCAGCCGGGTGAAGTTCACGTGGCCAAGAAGGAAGTGATGGTCGGCACCGGCAGCTCCCCGGTTCGTTTGGGAAAAATTCAACCGCCAGGCAAAAAGATGATGAATGCCGCCGACTGGGGCCGCGGGCTTGCACACCAGGCTTCGCAGTCAGTAGAAGGCGGCGAGGATGAGGTGAAGTTCTCATGAGCGGAGGTTTTAGATCCCGCAGCAAGTCAGGCGATCCTGCAGACCGCGCGCCGCGTGGAAAGCAGCAACGCGGCGGTGCGAAACGCACTGCCAAAGGCAACAGGGAGCGTCGCGGCGGTCAGCGTCACGATACACGGCGCCCAGCGCCGTCGACCTCGGTGGTTTCTGCCGCGCAGCGCTGCGGGGTGGATCGTCCACGCGCGGTGGCTTTCGAAGTATTGCAACGCGTGGACGCAGACGATGCCTTTGCCAACCTCACGCTGCCGAAAGCCGTAAGCGCCAATAACCTCAGTGGCCGCGATGCTGCCTTCGCCACCGAGTTAACCTACGGCACGCTGCGGACCGAGGGCGTGCTCGATGCCGTCATCGCCGAGTGCGCCTCTCGTGGCCTCGACGCTATCGCCCCCGACGTGCTCACCGCCCTGCGAATGGGAACCTACCAGGTGCTCTATACCCGCGTTGAGGCACACGCGGCGGTCGATACTACCGTGCGCCTCGTAGAGGCAGCTGGCCAGGACAAGGCTAAAGGTTTTGCCAACGGCATCATGCGCACCATCACCCGTACACCGGCGCAAGCGTGGTTGGATCAGCTTGCTCCCCAAGGCCAGGTGGCTGCTTTGGCCTTCCGCCATGCCCATCCGGAGTGGATTGCCTGCTCCTTCGGCCGTGCCTTGGGTGTGTTGGAATCCGATGGCGCTGGTGTGCTCAGCGCCGATCAGTCGCTTGAGCTGGAGCGCGCACTCGAGGCGGACTCCCAACGCCCCGTTGTGCACTTGGTAGCGCGCCCCGGTGAGATTTCCGCCGAAGAACTCGCCCTGATCACCGGTTGCGAGGAAGGTCGCTATTCTCCCTATGCGGTCTACCTTGAGCACGGGGATCCTGGTTCGCTAGAGCCGGTTCGCCAACGGCTAGCGGCGGTCCAGGACGAAGGTTCGCAGCTCATTGCCCGCGCGGTAACGGAAGCCGAGCTCAGTGGTGAAGACACTGGACGCTGGCTGGATCTGTGCGCCGGACCTGGTGGCAAGGCCGCCCTTATGGGGGCCATCGCCCGAATTGAGGGCGCGACAGTCGATGCCGTTGAAGTCTCCCCGCATCGCGCCACCTTGGTGGAAAAGACGGTGGGGGACCTGCCTGTGCGCGTGCACCAAGCGGACGGCCGAGCACCAGGACTGAAACCAGGCTTCGACCGCGTGCTGGTCGACGCCCCCTGCTCCGGCCTAGGCGCGCTCCGCCGGCGCCCGGAAGCTCGCTGGCGCAAAGCCGAATCGGATATTGCGGAGCTTAACCAGCTGCAAACCGAGCTCCTGGAAGCCGCGTTGGAGCTGGTGCGCCCAGGTGGCGTCGTGGTGTACTCGACTTGCTCGCCGGATCTGCGTGAGACCAGGGGCATCGTGGATGCCGCCGTGCAACGGCACGCAGAGGGATCAGCGATTCACATCGAAGAACTGGATGCGCGCGACGTGCTGCCGGAGATGGGGGACCTTGGCGCCGAGCTGTCCGCGCAGATGTGGCCGCACCGCCATGGCGCCGATGCGATGTTTTTCGCGGTCTTGCGCCGAGTAGCGGACTGAGGCTGCGAGAGGGACTAGGCTGAAGGTCATGTCTGCACTCTCGTCTGGTCCCATTATTTCCCCGTCCATCTTGGCCGCCGACTTCACCCGCTTGGGCGAAGAGGTCCGCGCCGTGGCCAACGCAGATTGGATCCACGTCGACATCATGGATGGACACTTCGTCCCGAACCTGTCTTTTGGCCCGGATATCACCGCGACGGTAGACGGGATTACACCCCAGACGCTGGACGTTCACCTCATGATTGAGGAACCCGAGAAGTGGGTAGAAACCTACGCCAAGGCCGGCGCCGATTGCATCATCTTCCACGTCGAGGCAGTCGCCGACAAGGACGCGGCCATCGCCCTCGCGCGCACAATCCGGGATTTAGGTGTGCGCGCGGGCTTTTCCATTAAGCCGGGCACGCCGATCGAGCCTTGGCTGGACGCCCTCGAGCACTTCGACGAAGTGCTCGTTATGTCAGTTGAGCCGGGCTTTGGCGGTCAGAGCTTTATGCCGGATCAGCTGGACAAGGTGCGCGCCTTGCGTGCGGCCATCGACGAGCGCGGTCTGGACGTCCTCATCGAGATTGACGGTGGCATTTCCGCTGAAACGATTCGCTCCGCCGCCGAGGCGGGCTGCGATGCTTTCGTCGCAGGTTCCGCCATCTACAAACAAGCAGACAAGACAGCGGCCGTCGACGAGCTGCGTAGCTTGGCGACGCTGTGATCCCACACCTAGACTCAGCGGTTCTCACGCGGGCGCTGCGTGTGGCCATGGAGGCCGGCGATAAGGTGCGCGGCACGACGAGCCCAAACCCGCCTGTAGGAGCAGTCATACTTGATGCCGCCGGCCGCGTCGCCGGTGTCGGCGCAACGCAGCCTCCGGGTGGTCCGCATGCCGAAGTTATGGCGTTGCGCGATGCGGGCGACAAGGCGCGCGGCGGCACCGCGGTCGTGACCTTGGAACCCTGTAACCACACCGGACGTACAGGGCCCTGTGCGCAGGCGCTTATCGATGCCTCTGTGGCCGCCGTTTACTTCCTCCACCCAGACCCCACCCCGGAGGCCGGCGGCGGCGCGGCTACATTGCGCGGCGCCGGCATTACCGTGGGGCAGATTGAGGCGCCGGACGGAGTGAGCGATGCACTCGCAGGGTGGTTGGGTGCGGTGCGTTTGGGCAGGCCGCACGTTACGCTCAAGTTTGCCCAAAGCCTCGACGGGTTCACCGCTGCAGTGGATGGCAGCAGCCAATGGATTACCGGGGAGCAGGCTCGCGAGCATGTGCACCGCGACCGGGCAAAAAGGGATGCCATCCTCATCGGCACGGGCACCGCGCTGGCAGATAACCCGGCGTTGACGGCACGCTACCCGGACGGCTCCTTGCGTAAAACGCAGCCGCGGCGCGTCGTCATCGGCTCCCGGGACGTGTACCGAGACGGAAGCAGTAATCTGGCAAAGCTAGGTTTCGAGCACTATGCCACCCCGCAGGAGGCGCTAGCCGAGCTGTACGCCAGCGGCGCGCGCGACATTCTCGTCGAAGGCGGCGCGGGACTCGCGACGAGCTTTATGGAACTAGGCAGCGTGGATCGCATTCAGGCCTACATCGGCAACGTCATCCTTGGCCAGGGCAGGGGAATTCTCACTCGGGCTGTGGCCTCAGACTTGGCGCTAGCTCCGAGGTGGCAGCGCGCGGCGGTTACCGAGCTTGGCGCCGACCTGCTCGTGGAATATCGGAAGAATGAGAAGTAGGAAAGGGGAGTACGGACTATGTTTACCGGACTCGTAGAAGAAATCGGGCGCGTCGATAGCGTAAAACCGCAGGGCGATGCAGTCCGTTTGGGCATCGCGGCATCTACCGTGCTGAGTGATGCGCAGTTGGGAGATTCCATCGCTGTCAACGGCGTCTGCCTGACCGTGGCCGAGCTGGAAGAAGGAACCTTCATCGCAGACGTCATGAAGGAATCCTTGAACCGTAGTTCATTGGGAGAACTCGAAGTGGGGTCGGCGGTTAACCTCGAGCGGGCGGTGCTCCCTACGACTCGTTTGGGCGGGCACATCGTGCAAGGCCACGTCGACGGCACCGGCACGCTGCTGTCCCGCACCCCCTCGGAGCACTGGGAGGTGTTGCGCTTTAGCTTGCCGCGGGAGCTCGCCCGATACGTCGTGGAGAAGGGGTCCATTGCCGTGCAGGGAACATCCCTGACGGTGTCCGCCGTGTCTGCTGATAAGGATGAGCCTGGCGCGGATGGCTTTTTTGAGGTCTCACTCATTCCCACCACACTGCGCGATACCGTGTTTGGTGCCATGGCGCCCGGCGCCCGCGTGAACCTCGAGGTAGACGTGGTTGCAAAGTATGTAGAGAAAATGGTTCACCCTAACGCCCACGCCGCAGGCGCAGAGGGATAGAGTTAGTCCTTATGAGCGCTGCAGATTCAGCTTTTAGTTTAGATAGCGTCGAGCAAGCCATCGCCGACATTGCGGCCGGCAAGGCCGTCGTCGTCGTGGACAATGAAGATCGGGAAAACGAAGGTGATCTCATCTTCGCCGCCGAGCTCGCCACCCCGGAACTCGTGGCTTTCATGGTGCGTTATAGCTCCGGATATATTTGTGCACCTTTGCTCCCAGAGGACTGCAAGCGCCTGAACTTGCCACCGATGATGGCGGTCAATCAAGACGTGCGCCAGACCGCCTACACCGTCACCGTGGACCTTGCTAATGGCTCCACTGGCATCTCCGCTACCTCGCGCTGTGAGACCATCCGCAAGCTGGCTGATCCCTCCTCCGAGCCGTCGCAGTTTACGCGCCCGGGCCATGTCGTCCCGCTGGCTGCCCGCCCGAATGGTGTGCTCGAGCGTGATGGCCACACGGAAGCTGCGATCGATCTGGCACGGTTGGCGGGGCTCCGCCCGGCCGGCGTGCTCTGTGAGATCGTTTCCGAAGAAGACCCCACGGATATGGCTCGCTCGCCGGAGCTGCGCCGCTTCGCCGACGTCCACGGGCTCACGATGATCTCCATCGAGCAGCTCATCAAGTGGCGCCGCCACAATGAGCAACAGGTTCACCGCGAGGTAGAAACCCGCCTGCCCACCGAGTACGGCGAGTTTCGCGCAGTTGGGTATGTGAATGGCGTCGACAAGCGCGAGCACATTGCCCTTTTCGTCGGTGACGTGGAGAGCTATTCCGGTGCGGAAGACGTACCTGTCCGCGTGCACTCTGAGTGCCTGACCGGTGATGTCTTCGCATCTGAGCGCTGTGACTGCGGCCCGCAGCTGCAGGAATCCCTCCGCGCGGTCCAGGCGGCCGGGCGTGGCATTGTCATCTACCTGCGCGGACAGGAAGGGCGTGGCATTGGCTTGGTAAACAAGCTCAAGGCCTATCGCTTGCAAGATGACGGGATGGACACCGTCGACGCCAACGTGGAACAGGGGCTGCCTGAAGACGCCCGCGAGTACTCCGTTGCCGGACAAATCCTGCGCGATGTGGGCGTGAAATCCGTCAACCTCTTGACCAACAACCCACACAAGGGTGAAGGGCTACAGGGCTTCGGCATTGACGCCACCGCCCGCACCGGCCTGGCTACACCCGCCACGGCGGAAAACATTAGCTATCTGCGCACGAAGCGCGACAGGATGGGCCATGACCTGCCACAGGTGGCCGAATGGGATCTCAAACACTCCTAGAGCATTAAGACCAAACACTGGAACAAAACAAAGGAGCACACCGTGAGCAAGGAAGGCCTGCCAACCCCGAACAATGTCTCGGGAGAGGGACTGCGCGTCGCCGTGGTGACCGCCACGTGGAACGCCGAGATCTGCGATCAGCTGCACCGCCGCGCGCTTGAGACCGCCGAGGCTGCTGGCGCTGAGGTCACTCCGTTGCGCGTCGTCGGGGCCCTTGAGCTGCCCGTCGTGGTCCAGGCTGCAGCGCGCACCCACGATGCCGTGGTGGCGCTGGGCTGTGTCGTCCGCGGCGGCACTCCGCACTTTGACTACGTGTGTGATTCGGTCACGCAGGGACTGACGCGCATTGCTCTCGACGAGTCGACGCCCGTGGGAAATGGTGTCCTGACGGTGAACGACTATGAGCAAGCTGTCGATCGCGCCGGATTTGAGAACTCTTCAGAAGATAAAGGCGCGGAGGCTATGCATGCAGCTTTAGAAACCGGGCATACGTTGCGTACACTGAACGAGTCGACCCTAAAGTAGGCTGCCAAGCGCAACCACGGCGATCTGCATACCGCGCAGGCCCGTGGCCTTTCTTAGCGGAGTGATGAGGAGAAGGAAACTCGATGACGGATCCACAGGTGCCTTCGGCGCACGAAGAGCGTGCGCGGTCAGCCCGCGCTGGCAAGGCCTCCCAATCCTCGCAGCCGGGGGCGCCCGCTGCGTCTGGGGGTTCCTCGAGCGTGAGCGATGAGCAGGTGCGGGCTTATACCAGCGCCGATCCCTTCGCCCAGACTTCATCCAAGCCCTGGGAGTATGAGACAACCTCGCCCTACCTGCGCAAGGTGGCAATCATCTGGATCATCCTTGTGATGGCAGCGCACCTGTTTATGGGCTTCACGGTTGGCTTGTCCTTTACCGGCGCGACTGTGACGACGATTGATAAGTTTGCCTTCCCCGGCGTCGGCGTGATTATCTCCATTCTGTCTTGGTTGGCGCTGACGCGTCCGCGGCTGCGCGCGAACTCCGATGGCGTAGAGATCCGCAACATTGTGGGAACCCGCTTCTACCCGTGGCAGGTCATCTATGGCCTGTCCTTTCCCGAAGGCTCGCGCATGGCACGCATCGAACTTCCTGACTTTGAATATGTTCCGGTGTGGGCCCTGCAATCGGGCGATAAGCAGGACATTATCACCAAGGTCCGCTCTTTCCGTGACTTGGAAGCCCGCTACATGCCGCAGGATGACTAGTGGCTGATCCCTCTGAGTACCGCCCTGCGCCCGGAAGCATCCCCACGGATCCGGGCGTTTATAAGTTCCGCGATGACAATCGCCGCGTCATCTATGTGGGCAAAGCAAAGAATTTGCGGGCGCGGCTATCGAACTATTTTCAAGACATCACGCAACTGCACCCGCGGACCCGCCAAATGGTCCTCACTGCGGCTTCGGTGGAATGGACCGTGGTGGCCAGCGAGGTGGAAGCGCTGCAGCTGGAGTACACGTGGATTAAGCGCTTCGATCCACGCTTCAACGTCATGTACCGCGATGACAAAACGTATCCGATGCTTGCGGTATCTGTGGGGGAGACCATCCCGCGAGCGTTTTTCTACCGCGGCCCACGCCGTAAAGGTGTGCGCTACTTTGGCCCCTATTCCCACGCCTGGGCAGTGCGTGAATCGCTTGACCTGCTGACGCGAATTTTCCCTATGCGCACGTGTGCCAAAGGGGTATTCAACCGCCATGAGCGCTTGGGGCGGCCTTGTTTGTTGGGGTATATCGGAAAATGCGATGCCCCCTGCATTGGCAGGGTGAGCGCCGAGGAACACCGTGAGACGGTGAACCAGCTGCTGAGCTTCATGAACGGCAATACTGGTCCTGTGCGCAAGCGACTAACCCAGCGAATGGAGGAAGCCTCAGAGAACCTCGAGTTCGAGCTGGCTGCCCGCCTGCGCGACGATCTCGGCGCGATTGACAAGCTCATGGAGCAACAGGCTGTGGTGCTTTCCGACGGCACCGACGCCGACCTCATCGCGTTTAGCTCCGACGAGTTGGAGGCAGCAGTTCAGATCTTTCACGTGCGCGCGGGGCGCATCCGCGGCCAGCGAGGCTGGGTGGTGGAACGCTCCGGTGACCAAGCCATCACGGAGCCAATCGAGGAAGGACAGCCTGATCCGGGGCTTCCGGCGCTCATCCAGAATTTCTTAATCCAGTTCTATTCGGATGCCGTGGAGCGCCAGCGCCAGGAGGCCGCGGAAGACGCCAAGCTGGAGCGCAGGGGAGTAGACCAGGAATCCCATACCGCGGTTCATCGGGGAAACGCCATCCCTCGTGAGATCTTGGTCCAAACGCTGCCGGACGAAGCCGATGAGGTGAAGATAGTTCTGGAGGACCTGCGGGGCGCGCAGATTGACTTGCGGGTTCCGCAACGCGGTGACAAGCGTGCCTTGATGGAGACCGTCGAGCGCAATGCGAAGGAGCAGCTGCGGCAGCACAAACTCAAGCGAGTCGGAGACCTTACTGCCCGATCCGCAGCCCTGCAGGAGCTGCAGGAAGCGTTAGACATGGATTCCGCGCCGCTGCGCATCGAGTGCACGGATATCTCGCACATTCAGGGCACCGATGTCGTGGCCTCCCTGGTGGTTTTCGAGGATGGGCTACCGCGCAAGTCCGATTACCGCCGCTACCGCATCAAGGAGGCGGCGGGCGATGGCCGCTCCAACGACGTGGGGTCTATCGCTGAGGTGACTCGGCGCCGCTTCAAGCACCACCACGAGGACAAACGAGCGGTTCCGGACGAGGAGCTGGAGAACACCACCTTCGCTGAAGAAATGGTCCGCGAGGAGGCCGCGAGCCAGACCAAACGCAGCTCCTATCCGCCGCAACTGTTCATCGTCGACGGTGGCGCACCGCAGGTGGCGGCGGCGCAGGCGGTGTTCGACGAGCTTGGCATCGTCGATGTGACACTCATCGGCCTGGCTAAGCGCCTGGAAGAAGTGTGGGTCCCAGGCGATGATGAGCCGGTGATCCTGCCACGTAATTCGCAGGCGCTATTTCTTCTACAGCACCTCCGCGATGAGGCGCACCGCGTAGCTATTACGTATCACCGACAGCAGCGGTCGAAGCGGATGCGCTCGTCCGTACTCGATGCGGTACCGGGATTGGGGCCGCAGCGGCGCACCGATCTGGTGAAGCACTTCGGCTCAGTGAAGAAGCTCAAAGAGGCCAGCGTGGAGGAGATTGCTGCGGTGAAGGGGTTTGGCCCGAAGCTGGCGCAGACGGTATTTGATCATCTCCAGGATTCCTAAGCAGGATTCCCTCCTTGCCTCGTGATCAGATGGTAAGAATGGAAGTCATGACGCTGTTAGACTCCCCACCCATTTTGATCACGGGCATGTCAGGCGGTGGCCTGACGTCGGCGGCTAAAGTGCTGGAGGATAAGGGCTATTACGTAGCCCACAACATTCCGCCGAAGTCTATCGTCGACCTGCTGAGGCTGTGCGCTCGGCCCGATTCCCCGGTGACAAAGATTGCCGCGGTGACCGATGTGCGTTCCCGAATGTTTCCGGGTTCTTTAGCGGAAACCTTGGAGGAACTCGAAAAGCTGGACATGAAGCCCACCTTGCTTTTCCTCGATGCGCGCGATGATGTGCTCATCCGTCGCTTCGATTCGGTGCGGCGTACCCACCCGATGCAGGAGGGTGAAACCCTCAAAGCAGGCATCCAACGAGAGCGCGCAGCGGTGCAATCAATTCGCGAGCGCGCGGACATCATCATCGATACGACCAACCTGTCCGTCCATGATCTGCGGCGCGCTATCGAAGCATCCTTCGGCGAAATGGGTCATGAGAAGCAACACGTCACGCTTGAGTCCTTCGGCTTCAAGCATGGCTCCCCGCGTGACGCGGACCTTGTCGTTGATGTTCGGTTTCTTCCCAATCCCTATTGGGTACCTGAGCTGCGGGGGTACCGTGGCACCGACGAGCCGGTTGCGGATTATGTCTTGTCTCAAGAGGCGGCTGAGCCCTTTATCGAGCGGTTCATCACCATGTTTGACTCGATGCTCACCGGCTACCGCCATGAGGGGAAGAACTTCATCACCGTGGGCATCGGTTGTACCGGTGGGCACCATCGCTCGGTGGCCGTTACGGAAGAAATCGCCCGCCGCCTCAGGGACCGCGGTGACCTCGATGTGAGCACGTTGCACCGAGATATTTCTCGCGATTAGGTGCGATAAGATACATATTCATTCCCTACCTGAATAGTTGAAAGCTAGTGTTCCCGTGACGACTCTCCCTATCCACATGGCTAGCCTGGGCGGCGGCCATGGGCTGTATCAAACTCTGCTGGCCGCACGCCGTACGGGCGCGGAGACAATCTCCGCCATTGTTACCGTGGCCGATGATGGCGGTTCCTCCGGCCGGTTGCGCCGTGAGATGGACATAATCCCGCCTGGTGATTTGCGCATGGCCCTTGCAGCTCTGTCGAGCGATTCGGAAGAAGGACAGCTGTGGGCTTCTACTTTGCAGCATCGATTCCAGAGCACTGGTGCCATGGCTGGGCACGCTGTGGGCAATCTCCTTATCGCCGGACTCAACGAGGTGTTGGGGGACTTCCAGGCGGCGCTCGATGCCGTTGCGCGTTTGACGGAGTCGGCCGGACGGGTGCTGCCGGCCGTAAATCTACCGCTCGAGATTGAGGCGGATGTTTCCGGGCTTGACGACGACCCCCGTATCATGCGCTCCGTGCGCGGCCAGGTGGCCGTTGCCTCAACTGTGGGGCAGGTGCGCCGCGTGCGCATCATCCCGGAGAAGCCGGAAGCTAACCCGGAAACGATCGCTGCGCTGCACGACGCGGATTTGATCACCTTGGGCCCCGGCTCGTGGTTTAGCTCCGTGCTCCCGCACGTTCTCGTTCCAGACATCGTCAACGCTATAACGTCGTCGGATGCCCTTCGCGTGGTGGTGCTCAATCTTTCCGCCGAACCAGGGGAGACCCAGGGGTTTTCTGCGGAGCGCCACCTGCACGTGCTAGCGCAGCATGCGCCAAACCTGCGGGTCGACAAAGTCATCGTCGACGGCACCGGTCTCCCCAATGAATCGGAGCGAGTCTTTGTGCAGCGCGCTGCTAGTGTGCTCGGCGCCAGCGCAGTATTTCGGGATGTCTGTCAGACGGACGCTGACGGGAACTCGCTGAACAAACACTGTCCAGACAAGCTAGCGCAAGTTCTCACCGAACTGTATTCCGAGTACGCTGCCGAACGTGGGGCGACGGCGGGTGCCCCGGGCACTCATCGGGGCTAGGCGCACGATAGACTATGGGGCATTCATTGTTCACTGCTACGTCATAGCGCACAAGCGCGGCGCGACGCGTTGCGTGCCTTCCAGAGTGAGGTCAGGTTGCGTCGTACTGCGCTACTGCCGACGTTCGCGGTGCACTGTGTCAAGAGTCGAAAGGGGAGGCACGAGGTGTCTGCGTCGTTGACCGAGCAGGTCAAGGAAGAGCTTACGGCGGTGTCCGTACCGCGCCAGTCCGCTCGTGCGGCGGAGGTTGCCGCAATTCTCAGGTTTGCCGGTGACCTCCACATCACCGGGGATCGAGTGAGGTACGAGGTCGAATTGGAATCCCAGAGCGTGGCCAATCGTTTGGTCACTGCGCTCGATGAGCTGTACTCAATCGCGGCGAGCACCCATGTGGCGGGTCCCGCTGCATCCTCTAAGAAGAGTAGAGTGCAAGTGCGAATCACCTCCGGGGCCAAGGAGCTTACGAGGCGGCTGGGTTTGGTAACTCGTTCCGGACACCCCGTGGTGGGCCTGCCACCGCAGGTCATTTCAGGTTCTGTTGCTGATAATGAAGCGGCGTGGCGTGGAGCCTTCTTGGCTCAAGGATCATTGACAGAGCCGGGCCGCTCTTCAGCGCTCGAGGTGACGTGTCCGTGCCAGGAGGCGGCTCTCGCCCTCGTGGGCTGCGCGCGCCGTTTGGGCGTGGTGGCGAAGACCAAGGAAACACGCGGCGCCGACCGCGTCGTGGTGCGCGATGGCGACGCCATTGGCGCGTTGCTGACCCGTATGGGCGCTCAGGAGACTCGCCTGACGTGGGAAAAGAAGCGCATCCAGCGAGAGGCTCACGACACCTCCCGCCGCCTCGACAACTTTGACGATGCCAACTTGCGCCGTTCCGCTCGAGCGGCAGTAACCGCTGCGGCCCGCGTCGAGCGTGCCATGGTGATCTTGGGTGATGACGTGCCGGAGCACTTGGCTGATGCTGGCCGCCTACGTGTGCAGCACCGCGAAGCCTCCTTGGAAGAACTCGGGCGTTTGGCAGATCCGCCGATGACCAAGGACGCGGTGGCTGGACGTATTCGCCGCCTATTGTCCATGGCGGATAAACGCGCCAAGGAACTTGGTGTACCGGATACGACGAAAGCGGTGACTGAGGATCTCTTTGAGGAGTCCTAGAATCCAAACGTCGTAGTCTCCAATCCTTGCCCCAGACAGAGTCGTGGGTGCCCGTTCGGGCACTGAAAGGCTCGTCTGGGGCATTTTTCACGGTTTGGGTGCCCGTACTGTTTTGGGTTAACCCGCTCTTTTCCGGTTAAGTGAGATATCCCACCCTACAATTCCGACACCCAACACAATCCCACATAATCGGGCATTACCGCAGGTGTCTGAACTTTGGTCCCCCACCATCCCCGATAGAAGCCTTAACAGTGTACGCCTCTTTGTGCCGTCATGTGAGAGCTTGCAACAGGAGCTCACATGCTCACTGCGGGAAGCACAATGGGTCGGTACTATCGGCCGTGTTGGGAAAACCACCGAGCACGTCACGGAAGTGGCAGAGCAACGGTTCCGCGGAAGCGGTTTACCGCACTGCCGTTAAAGACAGAGTCTCGGAAGCCCCACAACAGAACTTCACTCGATTATTTGAGGAGACATTACAGTGACCATTCGCGTAGGTATCAACGGATTTGGCCGTATCGGCCGTAACTTCTTCCGTGCAGTTGCACAGGGCAACACCGACCTCGAGGTCGTAGCCGTCAATGACCTGACTGACAACGGCACTCTTGCCAACCTGCTTAAGTACGACTCCGTGCTGGGCCGCTTCGACGGCACCATCGAGCACGACGAGGAGTCCATCACCGTCAACGGTCACCGCATCGCTGTCTCCGCAGAGCGTGACCCGAAGAACCTGAAGTGGTCTGAGCACAACGTTGACATCGTCATCGAGTCCACCGGCTTCTTCACCGACGGTGAGGCTGCCAAGGCTCACATCGAGGCCGGTGCCAAGAAGGTCATCATCTCCGCACCGGGCAAGAACGTTGACGGCACCTTCGTCTACGGCGTCAACTCCGACAAGTACGATGCTGATAAGCACAACGTCATCTCCGCTGCTTCCTGCACCACCAACTGCCTGGCTCCGATGGCAAAGGTCCTCAACGACAAGTTCGGCATTGAGAAGGGCCTCATGACCACCGTTCACTCCTACACCGGTGACCAGCGCCTGCAGGATGCTCCGCACCGCGACCTGCGCCGCGCCCGCGCCGCCGCCGTGAACATGGTTCCGACCTCCACCGGCGCTGCTAAGGCTGTCGCTCTGGTTCTGCCGGAGCTCGAGGGCAAGCTGGACGGCTACGCAATGCGCGTTCCGACCATCACCGGTTCCGCCACCGACCTGACCTTCGAGGCTTCCCGCGAGGTTACCGCCGAGGAGATCAACGCTGCCATCAAGGAAGCTGCTACCGGCGAATTCGGTGAGACCCTGGGCTACACCGAGGACCCGATTGTCTCCACTGACATCATCACCGACCCGCACGGCTGCATCTTCGATGCCGGCATGACCAAGGTCTCCAACGGCAACCTGGTCAAGGTACTCGGCTGGTACGACAACGAGTGGGGCTACACCAACCAGCTCGTCCGCACCACCTCCTTGGTTGCCTCCAAGCTCTAAGGACTCGATTCTTAGAATGAGCACAGTGAACCAAGCTGTGATTGCCTGCGGTAGCACCACAGGTTAGAAAACCGGCCCATGCGCCACGCCTCATGATTACGTGGCGTGCGCTGGGCCGTTATTCGTCTATCCAGAACGCACACGGCGCCCCGAACCCGCCGTGCTAGGCGTTCACCACACTTTCTAATTGAATAGCATTAACCTTTAGCTTGAATACCTACCTTTAAGGAGAACACTATGGCTTTCAAGACTGTGGACGACTTGCTCGCAGAAGGCGTTTCCGGCCGTCACATCCTTGTTCGTTCGGACTTCAACGTTCCGCTCGATGACGAGGGAAACATCACCGACTCTGGCCGTATCACCGCCTCGTTGCCGACTATCAAGGCATTGATCGAAGGCGGAGCCAAGGTCATCCTGTCCGCGCATCTGGGTCGCCCGAAGGGCGAGGTCAACCCGAAGTACTCCCTGGCACCGGTTGCTGAGGCACTGTCTGAGGCCCTGGGCCAGTACGTTGCCCTGGCCGGCGACGTCAGCGGTGAGGATGCCCATGAGCGCGCCAACGGCCTCAATGATGGCGATGTCCTGCTGCTCGAGAATGTTCGCTTCGATCCTCGCGAAACCTCCAAGGACGAGGCCGAGCGTGGGGCCTTTGCCGATGAGCTCGTTGCACTCGCTGCGGATAATGGCGCCTTCGTTTCTGATGGCTTTGGCGTCGTCCACCGCGCACAGGCTTCGGTGTATGACGTCGCCAAGCGCCTGCCTGCCTACGCCGGCAAGCTGGTTCAGAAGGAAGTGGAGACCCTCGCAGCAGTGGCTGAGAAGCCTGAGCACCCGTATGTTGTCGTACTCGGCGGCGCTAAGGTTTCCGACAAGCTCGGTGTGATCGAAGCCCTTGCTGGCAAGGCCGACAAGGTCATCATCGGCGGCGGCATGTGCTACACGCTCCTGGCTGCAAAGGGCTACAACGTTCAGAATTCCCTGCTGCAAGAAGACCAGATCGACAACTGCAAGGAGCTGCTCGAGCGCTTCGGCGACAAGATCGTCCTGCCGGTCGACCTCGTTGCTGCAACCGAGTTCAACGCTGACGCAGAGAACAAGGTCGTTGCACTCGACGGAATTCCGGAGGGCTGGATGTCCCTCGATATTGGACCGGAGTCTGTAAAGAAGTTCGACGAGGTCATCGCTTCCTCCAAGACCGTCTTCTGGAACGGCCCGATGGGCGTGTTCGAGATGGAGGCCTTCTCCAAGGGCACCGCAGGTGTCGCTCAGTCCATCATCGACGCCACCGCGAAGAACGGCTCCTTCACCGTCGTTGGCGGTGGCGACTCCGCAGCCTCCGTCCGCCTCCTCGGCCTCGACGAAGAAGGCTTCTCCCACATTTCCACGGGCGGCGGCGCTTCCTTGGAGTTCCTGGAGGGCAAGGAGCTGCCGGGCGTTAAGGTCCTGGAATCCTAGTCATATACACCGTCAACACAGTCTGATCTAGAAAGGCTAATCATGGCACGTACCCCGCTAATTGCTGGTAACTGGAAGATGAACCTCGACCACAAGGAAGCCATCAGCTCCCTGCAGAAGTTCGCCTTCTCCCTGCCGAAGGACTACTACGAAAAGGTCGACGTGGCCTTCATGGTCCCGTTCACTGATATCCGCACTGTGCAAACGCTTGTCGACGGCGACGACCTCCAGTTCACCTATGGCGCACAGGATATTTCCAAGCACGAGTCTGGCGCCTACACCGGTGAAGTATCCGGCAAGATGCTGTCCGCCTTGGGCTGCTCGTGGGCAGTCGTAGGCCACTCCGAGCGCCGTCAGTACCATGGCGAGACCGACCAGCTCGTTGCGGAAAAGGCTGCAGCGGCACTGGCTAACGGAATCAGCCCGATTGTGTGCGTCGGCGAACCCCTCAACGTGCGCGAGGCTGGCACCCACGTCGACTACGTGGTCACCCAGACACGCAACTCCCTGCAGGGGCTTGCCGCAGAGGATCTTGCCAAGACCGTCATCGCATACGAGCCCGTGTGGGCAATCGGCACCGGCAAGGTTGCCTCCGCTGATGACGCACAGGAAGTGTGCGCCGCTATCCGTGAGCTCATTCGCGAGCTGGGTGGCGATGAAGTGGCCGAAGGCATCCGCATTCTCTACGGTGGTTCCGTCAAGGTCGACTCCATCGCAGAGATCGTGGGCAAGCCTGATGTAGACGGCGGCCTCGTCGGCGGTGCATCCCTGAAGGGCGAGGAGTTTGCCAAGTTGGCGGCTAACGCTGCACAGGGCGCTTAGTTCTTCCAGCTGATCGCATCTGCACCACTCTGTCGTGGCGGGTCGGAATGGTTTCTGGCCCGCCACGTGGTGTATCATCAAGGTTTATTGCGCCCGTTCGCTGGCGCCCCTTTTCCAGCGTGAAAGTGATGCACACCTTCACGCGCCACACTAACCGTTTGAACGCGTACAACAAGGAACTATTTCATGATCTTGGCACTGGAAATCATCCTCGTGATTGCCGCAATCTTGATGTCTATCTTCGTGCTGCTGCACAAAGGTAAGGGCGGCGGCCTGTCCAGCCTCTTTGGCGGCGGCGTACAGTCCAACCTGTCTGGTTCCACCGTGGTGGAAAAGAACCTCGACCGCTATACCGTGGTCATGGTGGTCATCTGGCTCGCCTGCATCGTAGCCCTGAACCTGCTGCAGGCTTATAGCTAAAGGCCGCTGACGAGCCTCCGGCTCCGGACACGATTAACGCCGCGTGCCTCCTCACGTCGAGGGGGACACGCGGCGTTATAGGTTTTCTCGGCCCGGGCGCACGCGTTGTTAGAGCTTCTGCGCGGCGTCTTCGCTCACGAAAAGCAGGGTCTCTTCCGCTCCCTGGGCGCCAGCGGCCGGCCAGTCTTCTGCGGCAGCGCCAGCAACAAGGTGTGATACCGCCTCGGCTTTTTCTTCTCCGGAGACAAGGAACCAAATGCGCTGGGAGCGGTTGATCGCGGGATAGGTTAGCGTGACACGCTCCGAAGGCGGCTTCGGGGAATCGTGGACAGCGAATGCATAGTCCGAGTCCTCGTAGACTGCCTCCGAATGCGGGAAGAGGGAATTGATATGGCCTTCGTGTCCCATGCCGAGGAGATGCAGATCAAAACCCTCAGGTGCGAATTCACGAATCTCGCCTTCGTAAGCCTGGGCGGCGTGTTCCATGGACACGGCGCCCAAGTCATAGCCGTGGATATGGCGCTCGGGAACGGCGACCTGGCTCAGGAGTGCTTCGCGGGCTTGGCCCTCGTTGGAATCAGGATCACTGACCGGCACGTTGCGCTCGTCGCCGAAGAAGACATGGACTCGCGTCCAGTCCACCGAGAGGGCAGGGAAGTCGGTTCCTTGCTGCTGGGCGGCGTGAGCAAGGCGAGCCAATTCGCGCAAGACACCAATGCCTGCACCGCCACCGGTGAGGACTACGCGGGCTACTCCGTCTTTGTGAAGGCCTCCGCCCGGGGCTTGAACCGCCGC
Organism: Corynebacterium guaraldiae; assembly: GCF_053480195.1. Lineage (NCBI taxonomy): Bacteria > Bacillati > Actinomycetota > Actinomycetes > Mycobacteriales > Corynebacteriaceae > Corynebacterium > Corynebacterium guaraldiae. Next base: position 98,037 of record NZ_JBRBAU010000003.1, read on the forward strand.
AACCGTCTCAATAAAGGCGAGTGCGGCGGAGGATATGAGCTCATCGATGTCGCTAACGCGGCGAAGCGTGACCATAGTGCAGAAAGATCCTTGTGAATGCTGTGTCTAGGGGTCTAGGGGTCTAGGTGAAAAAGAAAAGTTTACGACTACACACTGTAGTCCACTCGAGCTAAAGCGCGGAGAGAATGGGCGTATGTCTTATCTGCGTCGAGGTGGCGGAGTTCCTCTGAGAGTACTTCCGCTTCGGAACGTACGGTGAGGCTTACGAGGGACTCTGGGGAGCCGGGAACGCTGACCCTGACCGTCTCGGAATCGACAACGGTCACGCTGACATCTGCAGTGGGGCGGCGGAAGACTACCGAGGAGATCGGGAAAGGACCCGCGGTGCAGTCCGAGACGGTGCGGGTGACGGGGACGGAGAGGGCGTCGAGAAGCCAGCCAGCTGCAAAGTCGACTGCAGCGTGGTGCTCAGCACCAGAAATTTCGACGGAAATGACCGGCTCATGGGGGTGACGGTCAAGCGCCGAGGCTACGATGCCACGCCACAGGGTAATAGCGCCCCACGACATGTCGGAATCACCAGGCGTGTAGCCCGAAGACAACACGTGCAGGTCATACTGGTCAACGCCGCTGCCGAAAGCCACGTTCGTAATGCGGCGTTGGGCGAGTGCGCCGATGGGCACCGCGGCTGGTGACGGTGGGCACGCGGTGGGCCACCATGCCACGATTGGGGTATCGGGAAGGAGAAGGGGAGTAACCACGGACTCCGCTTGGTCCGCTAGCGCGCCGTGCAGGTGCATCACGACGATTTCGGAAGCGCCCGCTTCGCCGCCCACGCGCAGTTCGGCGTCGAGCCGCGTCTCTTCCTCCAAGGAACCCGTGGCAATCACGATGACGCGAGAAGGGTGCTCGTGGGAGGCATCACGAACCGAGGCGAGAAGGTTGTCTAGGTCATCGCCTTCCTCAGTCATGACGATGAGGGTGAGGACGCGGCCTGTCGTGAGCGTGTAATGCTCCTGCATCTCCACGAGCTTCTTGGAGATCTTGCGCGTAGTCGTATCGGGCAAGGGGATAATCATTAAGCCATTCCTCCTAGGGACCTACGGACGACGCCAGGAATGTCCCCGGCGGCGCAGCATTCTATCGGCAGACTCCGGTCCCCACGTGCCGGCGCGATATTGCTCCGGCTGACCAATGTTGGACCAGTATTCAATGATGGGATCGAGGATGGACCAAGACAACTCAACCTCTTCATTAGTGGGGAAGAGGGAGGACTCGTCAAGGAGGGCGTCGAGAATCAGGCGCTCATAGGCCTCGGGAGACTCCTCCGTAAAGGCCTCGGCATACGCGAAGTCCATGTTGACATCGCGGACCTCCATCGTGGATCCGGGGACTTTGGAACCAAAACGCATGGTGACGCCTTCGTCTGGCTGCACGCGGATTACCACGGCATTCTGGCCTAGGGCCTCTGCTTGGCCTTGATCAAAAGGCTGGTGGGGAGCTGTCTTAAACACGAGCGCAATTTCAGTCACGCGGCGGCCGAGACGCTTGCCAGTGCGCAGGTAGAAAGGAACGCCCGCCCAGCGGCGGGAATTGACCTCAAGAGTGCAGGCTGCATAGGTTTCCGTCGTGGATTCCGGATCAAAACCCTCTTCCTCCCGGAGGCCTTTGACATATTGCGATCCTTGCCAGCCGGCGGAGTATTGGCCACGCGCAGTGGTCTTGTTCAGCGGATGCACGGCGTTGGTGGCTCGCAGCACCTTAATCTTTTCCGCCTGAAGAGCCTCGGGGTCGAAGGAGGAGGGCTCCTCCATTGCTACGAGAGCAAGCAATTGGAGGAGGTGGTTTTGGATGACGTCGCGCGCGGCGCCGATGCCGTCATAATAGCCGGCACGCCCGCCCAGCCCGATGTCCTCAGCCATCGTGATCTGCACGTGATCGATGTAATGCGCATTCCACATTGGCTCGAAAATCTGGTTGGCAAAGCGCAGGGCCATGATATTTTGGACCGTTTCCTTGCCCAGGTAGTGGTCGATGCGGAAAACCGAGGACTCAGGGAAGACGGCGTTGACAATCTCGTTGAGCTCGCGCGCGGAAGCCTGATCGTGTCCGAATGGCTTTTCAATGATGACGCGGCGCCAGGAATTATCCGTGCTATCGGCCATACCGACGCGCTCAAGCTGGTGGCAAATATCGGAGAAAAACTCCGGAGGTACCGAAAGATAGTAGGCCCAGTTTCCACCCGTGCCGCGGGAGTCATTGAGCTCCGCCAGCCGTGCAGAAAGCTTGTCAAAGCCGGCGTCATCGAAGTTGCCCTGCACAAACTCGATTCCCTTGGCAAGGTGCTCCCACACATGCTCGTTGAAGGTGGTTCGCGCACCTGCTTCGGCGGCCTCGCGGACATAGTCACAGAATGCCTGCTTGTCCCAGTCGCGACGGCCGTAGCCGACCAAAGTAAAACCTGCCGGAAGCAATCCGCGGTTGGCCAAGTCGTAGATGGCGGGGAGGAGCTTCTTGCGCGCCAAGTCACCCGTGACGCCGAAAATCACCATGCCAGAGGGGCCGGCGATGCGTGGCAGGCGCTTATCCTTCGAGTTGCGCAACGGGTTGACCCACGCGCTGCTAGTGCTCACTAAGTGTCCTTTCGGTCTGTGTGAGGTAAGTCCAACAGCCCAGCATAGCGACACGCGCCCCGCCGACCATAGTTGCATGGCCATTTGCGGTGCGCGCGGCGATTGTAGGCGGTCAAGAATTCACGTTCGATTAGGAGAGGCGATCGGTCATGGAGGCAAGCAATTCCTCCCAGGCGTTGACGAACTTGTCGACACCCTCCTTCTCCAACACAGCAAAAACATCGTCGAAGTCGATGCCGACTGCCTTCAGTTGTGACCACACGTTCTCTGCCTGCTCAGCAGAGCCACTGAGAGCGTCGCCGTGCAGGTTGCCCTGTTCGAGAACAGCATCGATGGTTTTTTCCGGCATCGTGTTGACGGTATCTGGGCCAGCTAGCTCGGAGACGTACAGCGTGGCGGGGTAGTCGGGGTTCTTGACGCCCGTCGACGCCCACAGAGGGCGCTGCGGGTGTGCACCAGCCGGCAGGTGTGCGCCTGGCTCCTTGAATTCCTTGAGGAATAGGGCATAGGCACGCTGGGCGTTGGCAACCCCGGCCTTTCCACGCAGTGCGAGGGCCTCCTCAGTGCCGATCAGCTCGAGGCGCTTGTCCACTTCGGTATCCAGGCGGGAGATGAAGAAGGATGCCACGGAATGAATCGTGGAGACGTCCTTTCCAGCCTCGGCAGCGCGTTTGATTCCCTCCTTGTACGCAGCGATGACGTGGGCATAACGCTCTACGGAGAAGATCAGGGTGACGTTGACGGAGATACCTTCCGCAAGCGCCTCGGTGATGGCTGGGAGGGAGCCTTCCGTAGCCGGAATCTTGATCATGAGGTTGGGGCGGTTAACCTTGGTCCACAATTCGCGCGCCTGCTTCAAGGTTGCGTCTGCATCGGCGGAGATGCGTGGATCAACCTCGATGGAGACGCGGCCGTCGCGCCCGCCCGACTTCTCGTAAATCTCAATGAAGATATCGCATGCGTTGCGGACATCGTCGATTGCCAGCGAGTACACTGCCTCATCCGCGGTAGCGGACTTTTCCTTCAGCGCTGCGATTTCGGTGTCATAGGAAGTGCCGGAGGACATTGCCGCGGCAAAGATTGCTGGGTTCGTGGTGACGCCCACGATGGACTTGGTGTCCAAAAGCTCACGAAGATTGCCGGAGTCTAGGCGCTCGCGGGAAAGATCGTCGAGCCAGGTCGACGTCCCGAGGCGAGCCAATTCATCAATATGCGTCATGGTGTTGTGCAGATCCTTTCGTGGTGAGAACTCGGAACGGGAAACTAGCTTTCCTTGGCAGCGTTCAGTGATTCGCGGGCGGCGTCGGCAACAGCGTCGGCGGTGAAGCCGAACTTCTCAAAGAGCTCTGCGGCAGGTGCGGAGGCACCGAAGTGTTCCAGGGATACAGTGCGGCCGAAGGTACCGGTGTACTTGTGCCACGGCATCGAGATGCCAGCCTCCACGGAGACGCGAGCGCGGACCGAGGAGGGAAGGACAGATTGGCGGTAGGAGGCGTCCTGCTCGTCGAACCACTCCAGGCACGGAGCGGAGACAACGCGCGTTGCCGTGCCTTCAGCCTCGAGCTGCTTGGCGGCTTCTACCGCGAGCTGAACCTCGGAACCGGTGGCGAGGAGAATGACGTCCGGGGTTTCCTTCGATGCTTCAACGAGGACGTAGGCGCCGCGGCGAACACCTTCGGCGGCCTTCTCCTTGGTGCCCTCGAGCACGGGCAGGTTCTGTCGGGACAGCGCCAAACCCTTCGGCGCTGCCTTGTATTCGAGTGCCGCTGCCCATGCCTGGGCAGTCTCATTGGCATCGGCCGGGCGGATGACGGAGAGGTTGGGGATGGCACGGAGGGCAGAGAGCGTCTCCACCGGCTGGTGGGTGGGGCCGTCTTCACCCAAACCAATGGAATCGTGGGTCCACACGTAGTAAGTATCGGTGGACATCAAAGCGCCGAGGCGGACGGCAGGGTACTGGTACTCGGAGAAGATGAGGAAGGTACCGCCGTAAACGCGGGTATTACCATGCAGCGCGATGCCATTCATGATTGCGGACATGGCGTGCTCACGAATACCGAAGTGCAGGTTGCGGCCGTAAGGCGTGGCCGTCCAGGCGCCCGTGGTGATGGACTCCGGGCCGAAGGAATCCGCACCCTTGATGACTGTGTTGTTGGAACCCGCCAGGTCGGCGGAGCCGCCCCACATCTCCGGCAGGGAGGCTGCGAGCGCTTGGATAGCGGCCTCAGAGGCCTTGCGAGTGGCCAGAGATTCGCCTGCCTCCCAGGTAGGAAGGTCAGCGGCGAAGTCAGCCGGAAGTTCCCGGGCCTGGAGGCGGTCGAAGAGCTTCTTTTCCTCCGGGTGGGCCGCAGCCCATGCGTCGAACTTCTCCTGCCATTCGGCGTGCTTCTGTGCACCGCGGGCAGTCAGCTCACGGGTGTGAGCGAGGACTTCCTCGTCGATGTGGAAGGACTGCTCAGGATCGAAGCCGAGGACTTCCTTGGTGGCGGCGACCTCATCCTCACCGAGGGCGGCGCCGTGGACGCCACCGGTGTTCATCTTGTTCGGTGCCGGGTAGCCGATGACCGTCTTCACACGGATGAAGGAAGGCCGGGAGGTCTCGGCGCGGGCAGCGGCGGCGGCTGCCTCGATGGCTTCAACGTCCTCGCCGGATTCGACGGTCTGCACATGCCAGCCGTAGGCCTCGTAGCGCTTGGCCACATCCTCATTGAAGGCAATGTTGGTGTCGTCCTCAATGGAGATGCGGTTGTCGTCCCAGAAGACGATGAGGTTCCCCAGCTTCTGCGTACCCGCCAGGGACGAAGCCTCAGCAGTCACGCCCTCCTGCAGGTCGCCGTCCGAGGCGATGACGTAGATGAAGTGATCGAAGGGAGACTCGCCCGCTGGGGCAGAGGCGTCGAACAATCCGCGCTCCTTGCGCGCGGCCATTGCCATACCAACCGCGGAGGCCAGGCCCTGGCCCAGCGGGCCGGTGGTGATTTCTACGCCGTCAGTGTGGTGCACCTCCGGGTGGCCGGGCGTCTTCGAGCCCCAGGTGCGCAAGGACTTCAGGTCCTCCATCTCGAGGCCGAAGCCACTGAGGAAGAGCTGAATGTATTGCGTCAGGGACGAGTGTCCGACGGAAAGGACGAAGCGGTCGCGCCCGGCCCAGTGGACGTCTGCTGGATCGTGGTTTAGCACGCGTTGGTAGAGCGTGTAGGCCAACGGGGCCAGGGACATAGCGGTACCCGGGTGGCCGGAGCCGCAGTTTTGGACTGCGTCGGCAGCTAGCACGCGCACAGTATCCACGGCGCGGGTATCGAGGTCACTCCAGTCCGAAGGGTAGCGGCGCTGGACCATAGCCTGCAGTTCCGGGGACAACTTATCGTGCGACACGGCGAAAACCTCACTTCGCTTCTGGAAACAGATATACCGTTTATCAGTGTAAAGGTTTTTCGATCCTCGGCGGGGGATTATAGAAACCAGGTTTCGGACGGTAATCTGGCATGGTTGACGCCGTTGCTCCCTGCTATCGGCCAGTGGCCGGCGAGTTTTCTCCGGAGAATGATCTGGATTCTCGCCACGAGGTTTTCAGGATGTGTTCTAGACGTCCTTGGGAACTTTCTAGCACGAGCAGACGACCACTACTTCAGACCAATAAGCCATTCACCCACGTGCCGGATTTACGGAGGACTGTTCCTTGGAGACCATCAAGGCCTATTTTGCGCTAACGAAACCGAGGATCATTGAGCTCCTCCTCGTGGCAGCAATCCCGGCTATGCTCCAGGCCCAGCGTGGATTCGAGGCGGTGTCGTCGAATTTCTGGCTCATCTTATCCACCATCTTTGGTGGCTGGATGGGTGCCGCAGCAGCCCACACGTTCAACAACGTTGTGGACTATGAAATCGATCAGAAGATGCAACGTACGCGCGCTCGCCCGCTGGTGCGCAAGACCATTGCGCGCCGCAATGCCGCTGCCTTCGCCTGGGTCATGCTGGCGTTGTCCGTCTTTTGGCTGGGCGTGCTGGCGCATTCTTGGCTGGGCGCGTTCTTCGTGCTGTTGACCAACTTTTTCTACGTCATCGTCTACACGAAGTTCCTCAAGATGCGGAATTCCCAGAACATCGTGTGGGGCGGTCTCGCTGGCTGTATGCCCGCCATGGTGGGCTGGGCAGTGATTCGGGATAACGCGCCCGCGGGGGAGCCCGATAAGTGGTGGCAGGCCGTGGTGTTGTTCCTCATCATTTTCTTCTGGACCCCACCACACACGTGGGCACTCGCAATGAAGTACAAAGAGGACTACCGCAAGGCTGGGGTACCGATGTTGCCCGTTGTTGCCGGAGAAGTGGAAGTAACTCGCCAAATCGTTTGGTACACAATCGGAACGGTCATCGTAACCTTCCTCATCATCCCGGCCGCTTCGTGGATCTATCTGGTGGCCGCGGTGGCTTCCGGTGCGGTCTTCCTGTGGATGGCCATCCGCCTGCACCAAGGAGTAAAGAAGGGCGCAAAGGTCAAGCCCATGCGCCTGTTTATCTACTCCAACAACTATCTGTCAGTTCTTTTCATCGGCCTGTCCATCGACGCCATCGTGGGTTGGGAGCCCATCGGGCGCATGCTGGGTTGGTCAGCCACGCTCTTTTAATTAGCTAGTGTTTATCTAGCTATTCTTCCTCCCGCACGCGCAAAACAATTGAGCCGGTGGTCTTGCGCTCTTGGAGGTCGCGGTGGGCCTGAGCGGCTTCTGCAAGCGGATATTCTGCAGATACGCGGAAGTCAAGCTCGCCGTCGATAACAGCCTGCACCACGGCTTGAGCACGCATCTGGAACTCGCCTTCTTGGGAGGTCCAGGCGCCGAGTGAGGGGCGGGTGAGGAAGATGGAGCCGTGCTTATTCAGCAGCTGCGGATCCATGGGCGGGACTGGTCCCGATGCGGCGCCGAAGAGCGCCACAGTACCGCGCGGGCGCACGACTTCGAGGGACTCGCCGAAGGTCGCCTTGCCGACGCCGTCGTAAACCACGTCAACCCCACGCCCACCGTTGTGGCGGCGTACCTGTTCGGCCAGGCCACTGCTGTAGCGGAAGACACAGTCAGCACCTGCGCTATAGGCCAGCTCTTCTTTCTCATCGGTGGAGACCACTGAGTAAACGGTGGCGCCGAGGGACTTGGCCATCTGCGTAAGGACTAGGCCGACGCCGCCCGCACCGGCGGTAATCAGGCACGATGCGCCTTCCCCAAGCTGATATACACCGTGAGTGAGGTAGTGTGCCGTCATGCCTTGGAGGAGCATAGACCCTGCGACAGCGGACGGGATCTCATCCGGGACGGCCACCACGCGGTCGCGCGGCACACAGACCTGCTCGGCATAGGAACCGAATGCGTGATCCCAGGCAACCATCGTGCCCGGGGCGATCTCCCCCTGGGGATCGTGCACAACCCGGCCGGTGCCTTCGAGGCCGAGGATGAAAGGCACAGAGGCGTTGTAGATGCCTTCGCGGTAGTAGGTGTCGATGTAGTTGACGCCGGCCACGGAGACGTCGACAAGCAACTGCTCCTGCGATGGCGTGGGGGAATCTACCTCGGCGTAGGTGAGGACCTCAGGCCCTCCGGTCGTGGTCACCTGAATAGCATGCATGGTGTCTAGGCTAAACGAGATCCCGGCCCCCGCGCAGCAAAAGCGCCGCCTTCCTCCTAGCGTGGTGGGGAAGACGGCGCTGTGAGCACCTACCGGGTTGCCCTAGCTTTGGGTTGCGGAGCTGCTTTCGACACCAGGTTGAGTAGCGCTGGAGGAAGCAATTTCAGTGGTGCGGACGCGGCGCAGTCCATGCGCCCACAGTAGGGCGGTGAAGGCCGTAACCACCGAGGACATGCCCACGTGGAAGGGGACTGTCCAGCGTGGAATGTGCAGGTAGAACTGCGTTACGCCAAGAGCCCATTGGATGACGATGCAGGCAATGAGCACCCAGCCGTCCTTCCTGGCCGCCTTGGGCGCACCAGTGCGGTGAAGGAGGAAGACCACGATGAGGGTCAGCGCCAAGTAGACGTACATGCAGATAGCGTGGATGACGGCCATGCCATAGGTATCGACTCCGAGGCGTCCCTCCATGCCCACGCCAGCGTCGCCGGAGTGTGTTCCAGAGCCGGTGACAAAGGTACCGGTGAGAAGCACGATGGAGAGCGCTACCGCAGCAACGACCGCGAGCGTGCGCACGGCGGCGGGGAAGAGGCGAGTAGGGGTTCCGTCATCGGGTTCGTTGATGCGGGAGAACAGCATGGCCGCAATCCACACCAGGGCCATAGAGGGGAGGAAGTGAATTGCCACACTCCACCAAGAAAGCTTCAGCACGACCGACAGGGCACCAATGAGTGCCTGCACGAAGATACCTGCGAGCCCCGCCCAGGCATAGACCTTGAGCTCCTTGCGGCGCTGCGCCTTGTGAACGGCCACAATGCTGGCGATGGCCGCCGCCGCCACAACAAAGGTCAGCAGGCGGTTACCAAACTCAATGGCCTGGTGCAGCATGGGGGCCGCGCCCTGGATAGGAACGAGGGAGCCGGGGTGGCAGTTGGGCCACGTCACGCAACCAAGGCCGGAACCGGTCACGCGGACGATGGAACCCGATACTGTAATGCCAGCCTGACAGATTAAGAGGACGAGTGCGATAATGCGCTGTGTCTTCAGCGAGGGGCCTGCAGGACTTGTAGCAGGCGCAGGGGTGCGTTGAGAAGAAATGTTGGCAGTACTCACGGGTACTCAGCCTACCGTTCGGCACCGCTCCGGAACCAAAATCAGTATGTGCGTCACGCCGTGCAAGGGAGAAGAATCACTTTTAGCCCTCGAAGCGGAACCAACGCACCGCTGCAAACGACGCTACCGCTGACCAACCGATGAGGACGAGGATCTCAAAGACAGGGAATGCTCCTTTAAGAGCGATGTCGAGCCCACCGGCCATCGCCACAGTGGGCACGAGCGTGAGCACCCCATTATCGCCCAGACCCTGGGAATACATCACCCAGCCGACGGTACCGAGCAGAATGAACCAAATGAGGTTGGACACCGCCAGGACAGCTTCTGAACTGAGGGTCCCGCCGAGCAGCAAGCCGAGCGCTGTAAATGTGGCGACACCAAACGCCAACACCACCACGCCGATGGCGGCACCGCCGGCAGTAATACGCAGCCCGAGGATGGCAGCTGCTGTGCCCAGTACAAGGACCTGAAGTACCACCATTGAAAGAACGCCAAGGATCTTTCCCACCACGATGGCCCAGGCCGGAACTCCTGATGCGCCCGTTCGTTTGAGCGCGCCATAGCGACGGTCGAAAGCCAGAGAAATAGCTTGGCCGGTAAACCCAGAGGATGTAGCGCCGACGGCCAGGACCATGGGGAAGATCTCCTCTACGCCGTGGCCCGTACTGTCCTGCATCTTGGCGGCGCCGATCAGGATAGCGAGCGGAATGATGATGCTCAGTAGCTGTTGCTCGCCGTGCCGCAGCATCAGCTTTGACTCGATTGCCCCTTGGGCACGGGCCATGGCGGCAACGCCAACGCGCTGCGGATTCGGGCTGAATGTGCCGGGTGCGAAGGTGCTCATGGAGCTTCTCCTTGATCAAACAAAGTGGTAGGTGTCAGATGCGGGCTAACTGCGCATCTCGCGGCCGGTGAGATCTAGGAAGACCTCTTCGAGGTTACGGTGCGAGGTTTGCAGGTTGCGGAGGACAACGTTGTGCGCGGCTAAGAACGCGGCGAGCTCTGCGATGACCTCCGGGCTGACCGAAGAGGTGAGCCGGTAGTGGAGGGGGCGGGTAGCGTCGGCGGAGATGCCTGCCTTACGCAGCGCCTCAAGATCCACTGGAGTCGCGGTCTCAAAACTCACCTGAGGGATATCAGCGGAACTCGTCAGCGACGCTGCGGTGCCGCTGGCGACGAGCCGGCCGTGATCAATAATGACCACGCGGTCGCTGAGTGCTTCCGCTTCATCCATGAGGTGCGTGGTGAGGATGACTGTCACGCCATCTGCACGCAACGCATGGATGAGATCCCACACGGCAAGGCGCGATTGCGCGTCCATACCTGCCGTGGGTTCATCGAGGAAGACCAATTCTGGACGTCCAATGATGGCCAAGGCGAGAGATAGTCGCTGTTGCTGCCCGCCCGACAAACGGCGGTAACTATTCTTTTCCACCGCGCGCAGCCCTAGGGTATCCAGTAGCCATTCCGGGTCTAAAGGATTGTCGTTATAGGAGGCGCTAAGTTGCAGCATCTCCTTAACCTTGATTCCGGAATAAGAACCTCCGCCCTGCAGCATGATGCCAATGCGGGCGCGCACCGCGTCAGGGTTGCGTGCAGGGTCAAGCCCCAGAACCTCAATGTGGCCGGAGGTGGGTTTCTTAAATCCCTCACACATCTCGATGGTGGTTGTCTTGCCCGCACCATTGGGGCCAAGCAGACATAGAATCTCGCCGTAATTAGCGCGGAAGCTCAGCCCATTTACCGCGTTGACGTCGCCATAGGTCTTTATGACGTTTTCTAGGATGAGAGCCGATTTAGTCACGGGCAGTTAGTTTAAGACACGCACGCCCGCTCGACGCAACGCAACCCACCCCGCAGCGATCAGTGCTACGAACGTCACCGCAGCGGCCAAGTAGATAACGAAGACCGTGCCTGGGGGCAGGCCTAGCCCGCGCGGTAGGACGATGAAGCTCATCAACCCGGAGTAAATCATTACCGCCATACGGAAGAAGCGCCGGTTTGCCCACGCCGCGAGCGGCAGCACCGCCCACAGGATGTACCAGGGCTGGACGACTGGGAAGAAAACCACGAGCGCGAAGGTGGACACACCGAGTCCGCCCACCGGGTGGATGGCTCCGCGGAAGGTCGCATACAGCATGCGGAGCATAAAACCGGCGGCAATGATGACGCCGACAGTGCGGGTGACGCTGAGAATGGCCTCGGTGTGATCACCCAAACCCAACAGCATCCCGAGGAAGCCGGCGCCGACGCCCACGGAGGTCGTCGCAGAGAGCCAGGAACGGATCGTAGCCGCGCCGCCTTGACCAAAGATCCATCCAATATCGATACCCGTAATTATCGTGACTGCCGCAATAGAGACGGCGAGCAGAAGCAGCTGGGCTAGACCGGCGCCAAGGACCGCCCGTACGGCGGGCACACCGTGCTTGTCGACGAGCCTGCGAGCAGCCGCCATACCGACAAACCCAAGTCCAATGAAGCCGGTAACCTTCACCATGCCGGCGCACGAAATGAGGACGCCAGACGCGATGAACAGTGCCCATGCCCGCCAGCGAGCGGCGTGGGAATCGTTGACAGCCCGAAGACCCAATTCCACTCCGACGAGAGCCAGCCCCAGCATGAAGGATTCATTGTGAATGCCTCCTACCAGGTGAAGGATGGTCAAGGGGTTGAGGATGCCGAGCCAGAGTGCTGCCTCCGGCGCCACGCGGCAGCGGGTGGCGAGACGTGAAATGGCCCAGCCAGCAGCGATGATGCCGACGAGGGAAAACACTCGGTGCAGGACTACACCCCAGATGATGGAGTCGTGGGTGAGCCAGCTGACCAATGCGGCCAGTCCTAACGCCACAGGGCCATACGGGGAGGGGGAGTTTGCCCAGATGAAAGGGACGGAACGGGCAAGGTCGTTATCGGCACCCAGCAGTTCGACGGGGCCTGCGGAATAGGGATCGAGGCCTTGCAGCACGATGGATCCGTTGGCCAGGTAGGAGTAGATGTCTTGGGTGAAAAGGGGAGCGGTGACCAGTAGTGGAAGTACCCATCCCAGCCAGGTTCGCCACATTTGGCTTTGCGTCAGCACTCGGGGGGAGTGGCTAAACCTCGTATCTTCCCCGTCGCCCGTTGTCCCTGGATTATGTTCGGCCTTGCGCAGGCGCAGTGGAGCTCCCACGAGTGGGGCCATACAAATCCACGCGGTCACCATGAAGCCGACACCGATAAACACGATGGCGGAGGAAGACTGCAGCATTCGTGACATGAGTGAACCGAAAGGCAAGGACTCATACGGGTTTCCCACCACTGGGAGCGCGCCGGCGCCCAAGCCGCCGAGTGCAATGAGCAGTGCGCCGATCGTGCCGAGCCAGCGAAGCGTGAACAGTGTACGCAGCTGGGAGATGGTGCGGCGGTGGGCGTCGCCAAGCGCGGCGTGATCTGCTCCCTCGGCGGAGTCGGGGAAGTCTTGGTGAAGGAGCGCGGAACGGGAACCAGGAACACCCATGCGGGGAAGCTCATCGCGCACGCCCCAGATGACGCGGGGCAGCCGCCCCGATCGGGTGTAGTCGCGTTCCATATTCATGACTGTCTACCTTAGCGGCTCAGTGGTGAGCGGGAACTAGCTGCCCGCGACACGAAGGAAAGAGTGGAAATTGGGAATGAATTAAGGAACACTAGTGTTGTCTAAACAGGGAATGATTCACTTAAGGAGGTGTGCACCGTGACGAAGGAGTTACCCAGGGAGACTCGCTCGACCGAGGGCGATACTCGCCGCCACGTCATGTTGTTGCTTCTCAAGGACGGCCCGGTGACGGCGTCGTACTTAGGTGAACGCCTAGGTCTCTCTGCAGCCGGCATACGCCGGCACTTAGACATTTTGGTGGAGGAAGGACTCACCGAGGTTGTACACCGCCGCCCAGCAGCCCGCCCCGGGCAGTCGGCAGGCCGTGGTCGCCCCGCCAAGCACTTTCGCCTCACGGATCAAGGCCGTGCCCAATTCGGGCATGCCTATGACCAACTGGCTGCGGAAGCACTCACCGCGTTGCGGGAAGCGGGAGGGCCCGAGGCGGTCCGGCGCTTTGCTAAGGCCCGCTTCGAGCGGCTCGTGGAAGACGTGACTCCTTTGGTAGAGGAGGAAGAATCCGTACCTGAGGTGGCACGCCAGCTGGCCGCTGTGCTTGATGCACACGGCTACGCGGCCACGGTGACATCGGTGGGAAATGGAGTGCAGATTTGCCAGCACCATTGCCCGGTGGCCCATGTGGCTGCTGAGCATCCGGAGTTGTGTGAAGCAGAACAAGAAGTTTTCTCCGCGCTATTAGGCAAACACGTGCAGCCTTTGGCCTCCATCGCGGATGGCCACGGAATCTGCACCACGAATATCCCCTTAAAACCTGTCCCGCCGTCTGCGGTGGAACGGGAAAAAGACTAATCAACATAGAAAGGAGCGGGCTTTGACACAGGCACAACCAGCACCAGGGCTTGAGACCAAGATGAGCGATGATGAGATCATCTCCTCCATCGGTGGATATGACTACGGCTGGCACGATTCGGACGCGGCCGGCCAGGCAGCACACCGAGGTTTGAGCGAAGACGTCGTCCGCGATATCTCGGAGAAGAAGAACGAGCCGGAATGGATGCTTGAGTCCCGACTCAAGGCACTGCGCGTTTTCAACAAGAAGCCGGTGCCCACGTGGGGTCCGGATCTCTCCGACATCGACTTTGACAACATTAAGTACTTTGTCCGCTCCACTGAGAAGCAGGCCCAAACCTGGGATGACCTGCCGTCAGACATTAAGGAGACCTACGACAAGCTGGGTATCCCGGATGCCGAAAAGAAGCGTCTAGTCTCCGGTGTTGCCGCCCAGTACGAGTCTGAGGTGGTCTACCACAAGATTCGTGAGGACCTTGAAGCCCAAGGCGTTATCTTCGTCGATACCGATACCGCTGTGCGCGAGTACCCGGAGATCCTCCAGGAGTACTTCGGTACGGTCATCCCGGCCGGTGACAATAAGTTCTCCGCACTGAACAATGCCTGCTGGTCTGGTGGCTCCTTCGTCTATGTGCCAAAGGGCGTCCACGTGGACATCCCGTTGCAGGCTTACTTCCGCATCAACACGGAGAACATGGGCCAGTTCGAGCGCACCCTCATCATCGTGGAAGAGGACGCCTACGTCCACTACATCGAGGGCTGCACCGCGCCGATCTACAACTCGGACTCACTGCATACCGGTGTCATCGAGATCGTCGTGAAGAAGGGCGGCCGCTGCCGCTACACCACCATTCAGAACTGGTCCACCAACGTCTATAACTTGGTGACCCAGCGCGCCAAGGTGGAAGAGGGCGGCACCATGGAATGGGTCGATGGCAACATCGGTTCCAAGGTCACCATGAAGTACCCCTCCTGCTGGCTGACCGGCGAGCACGCTAAGGGCGAGGTTCTCTCCCTGGCATTCGCGGCGGACAACCAGGTGCAGGACACCGGCTCCAAGATGGTCCACATGGCGCCGAACACCTCCTCCAACATTGTGTCCAAATCGGTGGCCCGCAATGGTGGCCGCGCCGCTTACCGTGGTTTGGTGCAGGTCAACGCCAACGCTGCCAACTCCACGGCCAACGTCGAGTGTGACGCGCTGCTGGTGGACAATAACTCGCGTTCGGATACGTATCCGTACAACGATATCCGCAACGACCACGTCTCCTTGGGCCACGAGGCAACCGTCTCGCAGGTTTCTGAGGAGCAGTTGTTCTACCTCATGTCCCGCGGTATCGCCGAGGAAGAGGCCATGGCGATGATCGTGCGCGGCTTCGTCGAGCCGATTGCAAAGGAGCTCCCCATGGAATACGCATTGGAGCTCAACCGTCTTATCGAGCTGCAGATGGAAGGATCGGTGGGCTAAGTGGTAGCTTCCAACGAATTTAATCCTGCTGACGTCACCAAGGGTGACCAGTTCACATCATTCAACGTGGAGGACTTCCCGGTCCCGCATGGCCGCGATGAGGTGTGGCGCTTTATTGCCCTGCGCAACCTGCGGGGCCTGCACAACGGTGAGTTTGCGCCGGCAACCGCGCAGAAGATCGACGTCACCGCTCCGGAAGGCGTAACCTCCGAAACCGTTGCGCCTGACGACGCCCGCCTCGGCACCGCTGGCGCCCCTGCTGACCGCGTTGCCGCACAGGCCTGGACTTCCATGCCGGAGGCACAGGTTGTCACTGTGGGCGCTGAGGCACAGTTGGACCAGCCGGTGGAGATCACCATTACCGGTGCTGGTGAGGGCGTGACCTCCTTTGGTGCGACCTCCATCCACGTGGGACACCACGCCGAAGCCACCATCGTGCTGAAATACGTCGGCTCCGGCACCCACGCGGACAATGTTGAGTTCGTGCTGGGCGACGGCGCCCACGTCACCGTCGTCGTTGACGCCGATTGGGAAGATGACGCCGTCCACCTGTCCCACCAGATCGCGAAGGTGGGCCGCGACGCCGTCCTGCGCCACAACACCGCCATCTTCGGCGGCGAGATTGTGCGCCTCGTTCCGCGCGTGGTTTTCGACGCCCCGGGCGGCGATGCCGAGCTGCTGGGCGTCTACTTCGCCGACGCTGGCCAATACTTCGAGAACCGCCTGCTTGTGGACCACGATGTGCCGAACTGCCGCTCCCGCGTTTTCTACAAGGGCGCGCTGCAGGGCGCTACGGCCGCGCAGAAGGCCGAGGCTGGCTCCGCTTCCCGCACCCCGGAGGCCCGCACCTGCTGGGTCGGTGACGTGCTCATCCGCAAGAACGCGAACAACACGGACACCTATGAGACGAACAACAACCTGATTCTCACTGAGGGCGCGCGTGCAGACGCCATCCCGAACCTGGAGATCCAGACCGGTGAGATCGTCGGCGCCGGCCATGCCGCAACTGTGGGCCGCTTCGATGACCTCGAGCTGTTCTACCTCATGTCCCGCGGCATTCCGGCCGCCGAGGCACGCCGCCTCATCATCCGCGGCTTCTTCTCCGAAGTCATCTCCCGCATCCCGGTCGAGTCCCTGCGCGAGGAACTGGAATCCCGCGTCGTCGACGAGCTCGCCAAGATCAACGCTTAAAACTCCCCGAAAGCAGGTACCAACTCAATGTCTACTCTGGAAATTAAGAATCTCCACGCGCAGGTGCTCCCCAACGAGGAGGACGGCGAGCCGAAGGAGATCCTCAAGGGCGTCAACCTGACCATCAACTCCGGTGAGACCCATGCCGTCATGGGGCCCAATGGCTCCGGCAAGTCCACCCTGTCCTACGTCATTGCCGGTCACCCCAAGTACGAGGTTACTGAGGGCGAGGTGCTCCTCGACGGCGAAAACATCCTCGAGATGGAAGTTGATGAGCGCGCCCGCGCTGGCCTCTTCCTCGCCATGCAGTACCCGACCGAGGTGCCGGGCGTGAAGATGTCGCAGTTCATGCGCTCTGCCGTGACCGCTATTCGTGGCGAGGCCCCGAAGCTGCGCGAGTGGAACAAGGAGCTCACGGAAGCTCGTGAGAAGCTCTCCATCGACAAGTCCTTCGCCCACCGTTCCGTGAACGAAGGTTTTTCCGGCGGTGAGAAGAAGCGCCACGAGGTCATGCAGCTGGACATCCTCAAGCCGAAGTTCGCAGTCATGGATGAGACCGACTCCGGCCTGGACGTCGACGCCCTCCGCGTGGTTTCCGAGGGGATTAACCGCTACCAGGAAGAAACCAAGGGCGGCATCCTCCTCATCACGCACTACAAGCGCATCCTCAACTACGTCGTCCCAGACTTTGTCCACGTCTTCGCAGACGGACACGTCATCAAGACCGGTGGCGCCGAGCTGGCTGATCAGCTTGAGGCGGACGGCTACGAGCAGTTCCTCAAGTAGAACTCATCAGGCTGCACACATCACGTACGCAATCGATAAAGAACCGAGCACAAGGACTTATGTCTGAACTAGACGTTAACGCGATTAGGGAGCAATTCCCCATCCTCTCGCGCACCGTGCGCGACGGTAAGCCACTGGTGTACCTGGATTCGGGTGCGACCTCGCAACGTCCCCTCCCGGTGTGGAAAGCCGAGGAGGAGTTCGTACTCGGCACCAATGCGCCGGTGCACCGCGGCTCCTACCAGTTGGCGGAGGAAGCCGATGACGCGTATGAGTCCGCCCGCCAGGCCATTGCCGCTTTCGTTGGCGCGGACCGCGATGAGATTTCCTTCACCAAGAACGCCACTGAGGCGTTGAATGAAGTCGCCTACGTGCTTAGCGATGAGCGCGCGGGTCAGCTTTATGTCGGCGAGGGCGATACCGTCGTCGTCACCGAATTGGAGCACCATGCGAACTTGGTGCCATGGCAGGAGCTGTGCCAGCGCACTGGCGCGACGCTGAAGTGGTACTCCATGACTGAGGACGGCCGCATTGATCTTGATTCGCTCGAGCTCGATGACTCCGTCAAGGTCGTGGCTTTTACCCACCAGTCCAACGTGACGGGAGCCGTGGCCCCCGTCGAGGAACTGGTGCGTCGTGCCCGCGCTGTAGGCGCGATGGTGGTTCTGGACGCATGCCAGTCCGTTCCGCACATGCCGGTGGACTTCCACGCTCTCGACGTGGACTTCGCTGCGTTCTCTGGGCACAAGATGTGCGGCCCAACCGGCGTCGGTGTGCTCTACGGCAAGGCGGAGCTGCTGGCACAGCTGCCGCCCTTCCTTACTGGCGGTTCCATGATCGAGGTGGTCAAGATGGAAGGCTCGACCTTTGCCGAGCCGCCGACTCGCTTCGAGGCCGGAACTCAGATGACCAGCCAGGTCGTTGGTCTGGGGGCCGCGGTGAAGTTTTTGAGCGAAGTTGGCATGGAGGCCATTCACGCCCACGAGCAGAAGCTCACCGCATTGGCTTTGGACAAGCTTTCCGAGATTCCTGGTCTACGCATCATCGGCCCCGAAAACACCGAGGATCGCGGGGGAGCGGTCTCCTTCATCGTGGAGGGCATCCACCCGCATGATTTGGGCCAGGTGCTTGATGCTCATGGAGTGTCCATCCGAACTGGTCACCACTGCGCGTGGCCACTGCACCGCGCGTGCAAGGCTAATTCGACCGCACGCGCTAGCTTTTACCTGTACAACACTGAGGACGAGGTCGACGCCCTCGTAGAGGCGGTGCGGGCTGCCCGTGTTTTCTTTGGAGTGAGCGAATGAACCTAGATTCCATGTACCAGGATGTAATTCTGGACCACTATAAGAACCCGAAATTCTCCGGCCTGCGCGATGGCCAGGCTGAGGTTCACCACGTCAACCCCTCGTGCGGCGATGAGATCACGCTGCGCGTGAAGCTGTCGGCCGACGGCAAGACTGTGGAGGACGTGTCCTACGACGCTGAAGGCTGCTCCATCTCGCAGGCTTCGACCTCCGTCATGGCGGAAGAAATCGTAGGCATCCCGTTGGAGGAGGCCAACGCCAAGCTCGAGGAGTTTGACCGCATGGTGACTTCCCGCGGCGAAGTTGAGGGAGACGACGAGATCATTGGGGATGGCGTCGCTTTTGCCGGCGTGGCCAAGTTCCCTGCCCGTGTTAAGTGCGCGCTGCTGGGGTGGAAGGCCTTCCAGGCTGCCACCGCACAGGCGCTGACTGAATTGGAGAAGTAGATGGCGGATACCACTAACGATAGCCAGCCGACCGACCCGTATCAGGACGAGAACGCCTCCTTCGCCGGCGGCGGAGTAAAGCCTGAACAGACCGAAGAGCAGATTGCCAAGGCATTCGACATCACCGAATATCTCCGGGACGTCATCGATCCGGAGCTGGGCATCAACGTTGTTGACTTGGGCCTGGTCTACGACCTCTGGCTCGAGGACATTGACGGCAAGAACACCTGCGTCATCAACATGACGCTGACGTCCCCGGCGTGCCCGCTGACTGACGTCATCGGTGAGCAGATCGACGACGTCGTGGTGGGCAACAAGCTTGCCGACGCCGTCCAGCTCAATTGGGTGTGGATGCCGCCGTGGGGCCCGAACATGATCACCGAAGAGGGCCGCGAGATGCTCCAGGCCCTCGGCTTCGCGGTCTAATCGTTTCGCTGCCCCACAGTGGGCAAGGACGCCGGATCCAGCGCCGAGGAGATGATATCGACGGCTTCTTCTAGGGTTGCAGCGGACTGAAGGCGAACACGGAAGTCCTCCTTCATGATTGCCCGTGCCAGCTTGGAAAGCAGCTTGAGGTGTTGCTTGCCGGCGTCGTCTGGCACGGCAATGAGGAACACCATCGTTGTGGGCTCCTCACCCTGTGCCCACGTGATTGCTTCGGGAAGACGTGCAAAAGCCAAGGTAGGAACCTTCACGCCAGCTGAACGGGCATGCGGGATCGCCACGCCATGGCCCACGCCGGTAGAGTGCTTCGTCTCGCGCTCAAGAGCCGCTGTGAGCACCGCAGAAGGATCAGCAAGGCGAGGAGAAACTAGCCGCACTAGTGCTTCGATGGTTTCGTCGCGAGTACTGCCCATACTGTGGTCGAGGCTCACCGTTTCGATAGACAGCAGTGGTTGTCCCAGATGCGAGCTTTCCGCCGCGTTTGCTGAAGCTTTGTCCGCAGCGCCCTGGTCGCTCTTGCTCTCATTCTTCTCTGTCGTTTTCTTATGCTGAGTAAGTGCGATTAATAGGAGCATGACTGATGCACAGACGACAACGCCAATAAGCAATGCCACGAAGAAGCCCGCGACGTTGTCGACAGCACCGAGCACTGCGACGATGGGGCCGCCGTGCATGACATGGTCTTTAACTCCGAATGCGCCTGCTAGACCACCGGCAACCGCACCGCCGATGACGTTCGCCGGAATGACCTGCAGAGGGCGTGCAGCGGCAAGGGGAATTGCGCCTTCCGTAATGCCGAATAGCCCCATGAAAAGCGCGGCGATACCGGCGTCTTTTTCGGCCTTATTAAACCAGGCACGGCGGGCAAGGGTGGCAGCGCCCACCGCCAATGGCGGTACAGCGATAGCGGTAGCGGCCATTCCCATAGGGGCTGCATTACCAGCGGCAATCATGCCTCCACCAAAGAGGAACGCTGTCTTGTTGAAGGGGCCGCCCATGTCAAACGCGATCATCGCTCCGATAACGAGGCCAAGCACAACGACAGAGGAGCCTTGCATTCCTGCGAGGTACTCGGTCATGGCTTCAAATGCACCAGCTATCGGTGAGCCGACCAGGTAAATGAAGATAAGACCCACAATGAGGGTGGTGAAAATCGGGATAACGATGATCGGCCAAATCGGGGCGATGTATTTGTTCACCGGAATCTTCTTGATCCCTAGCGCCACATAGCCGGACAGGATGCCGGTGACGATACCTCCTAAGAACCCGGCACCGGCTTCAGATCCGTAGAGTGATCCAGTCGTAGCGATGAGGCCAGTAATCAGACCAGGCGCCAACCCAGGACGGTCCGCAATGCCCACTGCGATATAGCCGGAAAGAATCGGCACCATGAGTGAAAAGGCCAAACCACCCAGCTCGTTCAGCGTATTCCAGAAGGAATCCTCGGGAATTGCAAGGCCTTCGGGCGTCGGGGTTCCTCCAATTGACAGTGCTACTGCGATGAGGAGACCGCCGGTCACCACGAACGGGATCATGTGGGATACGCCGTTCATCAGCGCTTTATAGAGGGTCTGTCCCACGGCGCGCGCGCCATGGGCACTGCCGGAGCTGTCCTCGCGCTGAGATCCCTTCGGCTCTTCGGCAGAAAGCTTTTCTTCCCATTTCGACGCGGACAGCGAACGGCGGAGGAGCTCCTTTGGGTGCTTAATAGCTTCATCGACGCCCGTTGCTGCCAAGCGCTTGCCGCGGAAACGATCCTTGGCAATCACAGTGTCGGCGCCAATTACGATGGCATCGGCTTCTTCGATGTCCTGAGCACTGAAGGGGCCTTCGACACCGATTGAGCCGTGTGTCTCAACTTTGATCCGGTAACCAAGTTCCGCGGCAGCGGCCTCGAGGTTTTCAGCCGCCATGTAGGTATGCGCAATACCAGTTGGGCAGGCGGTAATCGCGAGGATTAATGGCGGTTTCGATGTGGCTGATGTACTCATGAAGTCAATGTAGGCACATCTTTCATCTTGTATAGGTCAAGCGCGCCGAATCCGGGCCACGAATTCCCAGATGACTTATCCTCCGTACCGTTAGCTTTACGTCGATCAGCGCCCTGCCGCTGGTTCGGGTTTAACTGCCCTGGTTGCTAGACTGTTTCGACGTGATTGTGACCAATGATTTCGAGGTGCGCGTGGGCGCACGCACGCTTCTCGACGCCCCCGGCCAGCACCTCCGCGTACAGCCGGGTGACCGCATCGGGCTGGTCGGCCGCAACGGCGCGGGAAAGACCACGACGATGCGCATCTTGGCGGGGGAGACCGAGCCTTATGGCGGTTCGGTAACGCGCTCTGGCCCCATTGGTTACCTGCCGCAGGATTCTCGCGAGGGCAACATCGAACAGACCGCGCGTGAGCGCGTGCTCTCTGCGCGCGGCTTGGATGAGATCAAGCGGCGCATGGCCAAGCAGCAGGAGCTCATGGAGACGGCATCGGACGACAAGTTCCGTGATAAGGCCATCCGCAAGTTCTCCCGCTTGGAAGAGGAATATCATTCCCTCGGCGGCTACGAGGCGGATTCCGAGTGCGCGCAGATCTGTGACAACCTTGGCCTCCCGCAGCGCGTCCTAGATCAGCAGCTCAAGACGCTCTCCGGTGGCCAGCGCCGCCGCGTGGAGTTAGCGCAGATTCTTTTCGCGGCGTCGACAGGCTCGGGCAAGTCCCAGACCACGCTGCTTCTCGACGAGCCCACGAACCACCTCGACGCAGATTCCATCACCTGGCTGCGTGGCTTCTTGTCCAAGCATGAGGGCGGACTCATCATGATCTCGCACGACGTGGACCTGCTCGAGGCCGTCTGCAACAAGGTCTGGTTCCTCGACGCCGTGCGCGCCGAGGCGGATGTCTACAACATGGGCTTTAAAAAGTATCTCGATGCCCGTGCGACCGATGAGGCCCGGCGCCGCCGTGAGCGCGCTAACGCGGAGAAGAAGGCGGCCGCCCTGCACAAGCAGGCCGCAAAGCTCGGCGCTAAGGCGACGAAAGCCGCGGCAGCAAAGCAGATGCTGCACCGCGCTGAGCGCATGATGAACGAGCTCGATGACGTGCGCGTGGCTGACAAGGTCGCCCACATCAAGTTCCCGGAGCCGGCTCCCTGCGGTAAGACCCCGATGAACGCGAAGGGCCTGACCAAGATGTATGGCTCGCTCGAGGTCTTCGCGGGCGTGGACTTGGCCATTGACAAGGGCTCGCGCGTCGTCGTACTGGGCTATAACGGTGCCGGAAAGACGACCCTGCTGAAACTGCTGGCGGGCGTGGAGCGCACCGACGGTGAGGGCGGTATCGTCTCCGGCCATGGTTTGCGCATCGGCTACTTTGCCCAGGAACACGACAACATTGACCCAGACAAGACCGTGTGGGAAAACACCATCGAGGCTTGCCCCGATGCAGGCCAGCAGGATTTGCGCGGTCTACTCGGCGCCTTTATGTTCTCCGGGGACAAGCTGGAGCAGCCCGCCGGCACGCTCTCCGGTGGCGAGAAAACTCGACTTTCTCTGGCGACGCTGGTGTCCTCGCGCGCAAACGTGCTGCTTCTCGACGAGCCCACGAACAACCTCGACCCCCAGTCCCGCGAGCAGGTTCTCGATGCGCTCGGTACTTATACCGGAGCCGTGGTTCTGGTAACCCACGATCCAGGCGCGGTAAAGGCCCTCAACCCAGAGCGTGTCATCATCATGCCCGACGGCGACGAGGATCTGTGGAACGACGAATACATGGAGATCGTTGAGTTAGCCTAGGGGGGCTAGCTCCTAGCCCCAGAATCGGCAACGGCAACGCTCTATGTTCTTCTGGTCACCGTGGTACTTCGTGGCCTTCCATAAAACCTATAGTGCGCTAGAATCGGGGGCACACTCACGCACCGCTCAAGGCTCTTTTCTTGGGTCCTTCCGGCATCCCACGCACAAGGGTCTAGTAGCGCTACGACCCCAGCCGTGCTGCAGCAGGAGAGGACTGAAGCCATGAGCCACACCGATACCCTCGATTCTGTCATTGAACCACTGCTTACCGGTTTGGTGAGCAAGCGGCCTGAAGTCCGTGTGGACTGGGCCTTTGCCGAGCTTAAGGAAGGTATTGAGTCAGGTCAGTGGGATGGCCACATCGACCAGGTCCGGGATCGCCTCACCGGTTACCTGCGCACGGACAAGGTGTGGACCAAGGTCATGGCCGCGCGTTTACTCACTGTTCTCGCTGAGTCTGGCCACTTTCATTACGAGGACTATCTCACCTTCCGCGCATGGTATGTCACTGAAGAAGACACGCGTGGCGTAGTCAAGGACATCGGACACGTCATGGCGGTCGGCTACGGCGCGGACTACGTGGAAACCTGCGTGCGCATGGGGATGATTCCTGCCGTGGAAGGCGCGGCAATTATTTCTTGCCGCCTGCGCGTTCCAGGGGGAGTGTGGCACGACGATGAGGCAGAACGCTTGGCGCGTGCTGCGTGCACGACGATTGCTAAGAGCACCTCGCCGCACATTCTAGAAATATGGACTGAGCGCCTGAGCAATACAGTCCTCAACGAGGGAGTGCGCAATGGTAATCGCGCGGTAGTGGAAAACTTCGCCCGCTTTCTCACTGCCACAGCACACATGGTGCGTAGCGAACCCGGGAAGTGGGGAATCGACGTCGACCGCGCGCAACTAGCGCTACCGTTAATAGCGGAACTCGAAGACAAACTGCGCAACGCCGGCACATAAGTATTCTCTTTCCACCAGTGAAAGCGCCATTTAATGTTCGCGCGCAGCACTAAAGAAGCGCACCCTATCAACCTCCATCGGCTGGGGCCGCTGCCAGGGATAGCGATCCGGGGTGGCCATAACAGGCGAGCTCAGCTGCAGGAGGGTGTCCGTGCCTGCGGGGCCGCCTACCGTAAGCTCGCCATCGCGTATTTCAATCGCTGAGGCAAAACTGCGGTCAACGCTCTTGTGCTGCACAACGGCAGTCGGTATCTCAGCGAAGACAGTTCTTCCGCGCCGCAGAACGGTAACATGGTCGCAGATATAACTGGGGCGAATGCGCTCAGCGGCAATCAACCCCCACACGAAGATGATGGCCCACAGTGACAGCAGTAGCGCCACAACCCGCACCACGCCTGCAGGGAGAATCAGGTGGACGACCACCATTTCAACCACCAGCACCGCGGTGACAAAACCAAGCATTTGCAGCCTGCCCGGAGGATGGGGAAGTGCCTGAGCACCGGCAGGCAGCAAAGTCTCGCCGCGTATCCAAAGCCACAAATCGCGGTAGAGGCTAAATTCATACTTTGCCAATCGGAATCCAGGATGTTTTCCCAGGAATCTCCATATCCTATCCATGTGGCGCTCCCGCCAGTGCCGCGAGCGCTCTGCCCTGTGCACCAGTTGTCGATGCATCGGTGGGACTCAGCGGGACCTTACCTGAGCGCAACGTAGGATAGATTCCCCGCATGAGGCCGCGTTCGCCTAATTGCTGCAGCTTGGCGACGATTACCGCGACCTCGCGATCATTCGGGGACAATGCACCCAGTTTTCGCCACAGCGATTCAACCTCGCGGAGAACTCTCAAACATTCGGCGTCTTCAAGGTTCTCGCGCAGTTGTTGCCAGGTTCCTTCCGTCGCGACACCACACAGCGCCATCAGATCCCAAGAATCAAGCTCGAGCTGCAGCATTGCGGGATCATGGATCGCCTCTTTGAGTGATTCGCGGATGTCTCGTGGAGTCCCGTTGGGTGCTTGGGCAAGGGCGCGTAAGCGTTCACGTTGGTTCTTGAGCCGAGCGATGCGATCGTCGAGCACGCCGCATGAACGATCGATAGCATCCGGCAGATTTACGTCGGCGACGGGGACTCCGGCGTCGATAAGCGCACGCGCGCGCAGCACCGAAGCCAAGTCAGAAACAGAATAGTCGCGGTAGTTCCCGCTGGTGCGGGCGGGTTCAGGGACCGCGCCCGTCTCGTGTAAATGTCGTACAGAACGAACTGAGCATCCAGCGACCGCGGCGACGTCCGATATCTTCATAGGACAAAGCTAAACCCTCACACGGTGTGAGGGTCAAGTGCTTGGTGAAAACTGATCCGAGTTGCTGAGGCCTTAGTTTCGGAAACCGTGTACGGGCGCCGGGATGAAGCCACCGCGGTTGATGAAGGTGGAGTTGCCCACCTGGTTGACCGGAATGACCGGAGCGTAGCCCAGCAGGCCGCCGAAGTTGACCTCATCGCCAGCCTTGGTTCCCGGGGCGGGGATAACGCGCACGGCAGTCGTCTTATGATTCATCACGCCAATGGCGGCTTCATCAGCGATCATGCCGGCAATAGTCTCCGCGGAAGTATCGCCCGGAATGGCGATCATGTCCAGGCCCACCGAGCAGATGGAGGTCATGGCCTCCAGCTTGTCGATGGAAATAGCGCCGGTGCGCACAGCATCGATCATGCCCTTGTCTTCCGAAACCGGGATGAAGGAACCCGATAGACCGCCCACGCGTGAGCAGGCCATCATGCCGCCCTTCTTGACGGCGTCGTTAAGCAGTGCGAGGGCTGCCGTCGTTCCGTGCGTGCCCACCTGATCCAGGCCCATGTGTTCCAGGATGTGCGCGACGGAATCTCCCAGCTCCGCTGTGGGGGCCAGCGAAAGGTCGATGATGCCAAAGGGAACACCGAGGCGCTCCGAGGCCATCGAACCAACGAGCTGTCCGGCACGCGTGACCTTGAAGGCAGCCTTCTTGACCTCCTCGGCGACTTCATTAAGGGTGGCGCCCTCCAGGGATCCGAGAGCACGGTCGACAACACCCGGCCCAGACACACCGACGGAGACAACGCAGTCCGGTTCCTCGATACCGTGGAAGGCACCGGCCATGAAGGGGTTATCGCCCACGGAGTTGGAGAAGATCACGAGCTTGGCACAGCCGATGGCGCTGCGGTCCTTGGTGAGTTCGGCAGCTTCCTTGATGATGCGTCCCATCTGCGCTGCGGCGTTCATGTTGATGCCGGCGCGCGAGGATGCGATATTTACTGAGGAACACACCAGGTTGGTCTCAGCCAGCGCTTCCGGGATAGAGCGGATGAGTGTCTTTTCCGCAGTGGTGGCACCCTTTTCAACCAATGCGGAGTAGCCGCCGACGAAGTTAACACCTGTCGTCTCAGCGGCGCGATCCAGTGCACGGGCGACGTCGACGGGGTGTCCTTCTACGCCAGCCACGATAAGTGAGATCGGAGTGACGGAAATACGTTTGTTGACGATCGGGATGCCGAGCTCGGCCTCGATCCCTTCGCAGACTTCCACGAGCTGAGCCGCGCGGGTGGTCACGCGATCATAAACGGCCTCTGCGGTAGCTTCCATGGTGGAGCGCGTGCAGCCGAGCAGCGAGATCCCCATGGTAACGGTGCGGATATCGAGGCGGTATTTCTCGATCATCTCGATGGTGTCGAGAATACTGACGGTGTTGAAGCGATTAAGCATGACTGATTCTCGCTCCTAAATTTCATTCATGGCGGTGAACAGTGCTTCCGACTGCACGCGAATGGATTGTTTGATGGACTCACCGACGGTATTCATCCGCTCCTGAATCTGCTGGATGCTGACCTCATTCTCATCGAATTCGACGCGCAGGATCATCGTGAAGTACCCAGACATGAGGGTCTGAGAGACGTCAACGATGTTGATCTTGAGCTCAGCGAGGGCGGTGGAAACGGCAGAGATAATTCCGGTGTTATCAACACCGGTAACAGTCATGATGGCGATCATAATTTGATTGTAGCCCGTCGGTTTTTCACGCTGCCCTGGGGTCATGCAGGATAGCGAGCCGGCGCGTACGGTGGCGCACATGACTGATACGACAACAACTACGCGCAAGAAGGTTCTGTACATCGGCGGCCACGGCAAGGTTGGGCTCTTGGTGGCGCCCAAGCTTGTCGACGCCAACCTCACCGTCCATTCCCTCATCCGCAACCCGGACCAGGTCTCTGATATTAAGGCCCTCGGTGCCGCCGCAGTGGTTCGCGATCTCACCGAGCTTTCTGTTGAGGACTGGGCAGAGCTTTTGGCTGACTATGACGTCGTCGTGTGGGGCGCCGGAAATGGTGGCCGTGCTGGTGCGGAGGTGACGTGGGCGGTCGACCGTGATGCGGCGCTGGCATCTATTGCGGGTCTGGAAAAGCTTTCTGCCGAGGGCAAGAACACTCCCGCCTACATCATGATTTCCTACATGGGCGCTACGGAGAACACGACTGATCCTGCGGATGAGAAGTGGTACGCCTACGTGGAGTCCAAGAAGGCCGTAGACAATAAGCTCAACTCAACCGACCTCACTTACCTCATCCTTGGCCCGGCGGCCCTGACGGAAGAGCCTTCGCGTGGCATCACCGTGCTAGATAAGGACGCAGAGCGCACCGGTAAGCTGACGACCTCCCGGGAGCTTGTCGCTGAGGTTGTCACCGAGGTCGCTGGCCGCGATAGCTTCCCGGCCTCGCCACTGGAGTTCATCGATGGCGATAGCAGCGTGAAGGATATCTAAAATCGAGCGGACGCCGCCGCGTCAAGCGCGGCGATGACTTGCTCTCTGCTCAGTTGGTGGTGGAGGCTCGCATAACGAAGTGGCTTTGTGGACAGGTGGGCCGCGATATACCACCCTGTGGGGTGCTTGAACGTCGCTTGGCTTTGGAACCGTACCACGGCCACACCCTGCTCCCGGAAGGAGCGGGGAGAAGTGTGGGACTCAAACTCATCGCTGATGATTTCTTGAACTGTGCCATCTGGAAGGAACAGGCGCACCTTCGCCTTGTAGTAGTACTCGGTGGGATCAGCGTGTGGCACGTGTCGACCTGTTTGCCAGATCTCACTGAGCAGCGCGGGATAATACTCGATCCACCCATTCTCCGACGCCGTCCGTAGGCGGCGAGCACCCCACGTAGAGCTCCGAATTGCTCGAATGTTCCGACCGGCCGCCACGATGAGGACAAGGACGAAGACTGAAACGGCCAATCCCTGCCATCCGGAGCTAATAGACATATCTTCGCCGATAAAGGCTGATAGTGCGATAGCTAGGCCCACTACCGCCGTGATGAGGTTGTTCCGTAGGCTTCGCCATTCAGGTGTGGCGCCGCCTGGGAGTGGCCCAGTCGCGGCGATCGCGCGAACAATACTAGATGTGCTTGATCTCAAGTTCGGGGCGGACACAGAACTCCGAGTGCGGGGAATGAGCCTCTCGGAGTAGTGGTGTTCCGGGAAGTCGAATGGTGCTAAAGCGTGGTCAGACATTCTTATCACTAACTTCTTACCCAGTTCCGCTCTGCAAAAGACAGTGCTGCTTCAATGTTCTTTTGGCGCAGACCATTGTGCAGTTCTGGCTGCGGGTTGTCTGCATCTGCCCGATATCCCACCACGCCCCATCCGTTATTGTGGTTGAAGTCCACGGTGGCGACGAGGGGCCCGTCGGCAAGCAGCCGGCCACGCAACTTCAGCCAGTTCGGGTTTGGAGCAATGAATTCCTCGGTCATGCTTTTCGTCAATGATCCGTCTGGCTGCAGGATGAGAACCGGGGCGGTGTAGTAAAAGTCGGTACTGTCGTCGTAATCAACGCGGCGCCTATAGGTCAGCTCGCCGATCAACGCGGGGCGGTACTCAATCCATCCATTCGTCCACGCGGTGCGCAGCCTCGTCGATGCGCCCCAGCGGCCCCGCACAAGCATCACCACGATAAAGATAAAGACCAGCGCGGCAAGCCCGATGACAATGCTGGCTATCGGTATCCCGCCGACGGTTCCCTCTGCGCCTGGGAAGAGGACAAAGAGCAATACTGCATGGGTGATAGTGAAAAACATTGCCATGACACCCATGGAGATGAGGATGAATCCAACGATGATCGTGCCGAGATTCGCTTGGCCGATCGGTCGCCCGACACTATCTATAGCTTCGCGTATACCGCTACGATCCACGTTGGGGTTGGGCTGCTGATCGTGCTCCTTCAATTCTTTAGGCGCGAGGGAGCCGGCGCTGGCTGCATCGAATTTCAGCGGTGACCGGGGAAGTTGGATAGGCGATTGGATCATGGATCACAGTGTAAAGGGGTTAGAGCCGCCTTTCTCGTCGCTTCAACACCCAATGGGGAGTAGGACCCGTGTTGGACGACGGGCCAACTAACCTCGAAGCGGCTTAGCGCACCCAGCGCTGTTCAGCGAAATTCAGAACGGCGTCAACCTGCCGGCCAGTGAGGCCAAGGGAGAGTTCCGCCTCTGAGCTCGTTCCGTCGGTGCGGTAAGCAGCCACAGTCCATCCATTGTTGTTCGCAGTATCCACGGTAGCGATCCGGGAGCCCTCCGCCAGTGCAGCGCCACGTGACCTCAACCAGTTCGGGTTGTTTGCGCGGAACTCTCCGGACATGGCCTTCGCCAGTGTGCCGTCTGGCTGAAGGAGGAGAAGGGGCGCCGAGTAATAGAAATAGGTCCGTTCACGGTCTTCCGGACCTTCGGTTTTGCTGCGAAGGTAAACCAACTCACCAATGAGAGCGGGACGGTATTCCACCCATCCATTGCGCCACGCGGTGCGCAGACGCCGAGCTTGACCGATTGCCTGAAAGATGTGCCACAGGCTCACAGCGACAAAGGTCGCGCTGAGGAAACAAAAAATGATAGGGATTAGCGAAAATATGCCGATGTCAGAGAAGCTGAATCGCGGAGGACCAAAATCACCAGCGAAGAAAGAGATCGACATCTTGCACATAAATAGACCAACTAGACCTATGATGAGCCAGACCGACAGGTCGCTGAGCTTAATGCGCCCTGGCTGAGGCCCTGCCTCCTCGATGACCTCGCGGAGCCCTGAACTATCTATTCTCGGGTTCGGCTGAGCATCGTGGGCGCGCTGTTCTTTCGGAGCAAGCCGGGGTGTGGCGTTCAGACTAATTCCACACTGCGTCCGCGGAAGCTGTAGAGGTGTATGGTCCATGGGCCACAGTGTAGCGCCAATCACACTCAGACTCTGAGTGCTAAACACTTAGTGTTCGGCGCGGGAGCCGCGAATCGATTGCTCGACTAAGGACAACACCTGCTCTAAATTCTTCGTGTCACCGAGTGCTAGGCGGTTGATAAAACCGTCCATGAAGGTCTCCAAGTATGTCACGAGGGTGTCGATGGAGACGTCATCGCGCAGCCGCCCCTTTTCGGCGTTGGACTCCAAGCGGGCGCGGACTGCCTTATCCAGAACCTGCTGTTCTTCGTGCCAGCG
The DNA here is from genome assembly GCF_053480195.1 of Corynebacterium guaraldiae. NCBI lineage: Bacteria > Bacillati > Actinomycetota > Actinomycetes > Mycobacteriales > Corynebacteriaceae > Corynebacterium > Corynebacterium guaraldiae. The sequence continues at coordinate 128,706 of NZ_JBRBAU010000003.1, forward strand.
CGCGGCGAAAGAGGGATCGGTGCGCAGCATCGAGGTGACGGCAAGGCGCGTGGCCAGCCAGTCATGGCGCTCCGGGTGGCGCAGCATTTCACTCATGACCTCAACCAGACCGTTGTTGGCAACGACCTCAGCTTCGCGGGCGGCGTCTTCGCGTGCCAAGGCAAGGAAGAGGGACTCCTTATCGCCGAAGTGGTGAAAGATTGCGCCCCGCGATTTACCGGTGGCTTCTTCAAGGCGGCGAACTGTAGCCCCGTCATAGCCGTGCTCAGCAAAACACTTTCGAGCACCAACCAAGATGTCATTGCGGCGGCGATGAAGTTCAGAGTCGCTCATAATTGGCATGGCTGGAATCTCGCTCCTTAAAGCACGGCGGTGGATAGACGGGGGATAGAAGTAGTTAATGGTTAGGAAACAGAAAGGCCAGCCAGCACTCCTTGTTGCTAGCTGGCCTCCTGCCTAGCTATGCGGGGGATGCCCATTGTTGGCTACCCCGCATGTCGGACAAGGCTGATTTAGGCCTTGACCATCTGGCGCAGAACGAACTGCAGAATGCCGCCGTGGCGGTAGTAGTCGGCCTCACCAGGTGTGTCGATGCGAACCTTGGCATCGAACTCAACGGTCTCGCCGGACTCCTTGGTGGCGGTCACGTGGACCGTCTTCGGAATGCCGCCCTCGTTGAGGGCTGCGATGCCGTCGATATCGAAGGTCTCGGTGCCATCCAAGCCCAGGGACTCGTGGGACTCGCCCTCCGGGAACTGCAGCGGGATGACGCCCATGCCAATGAGGTTCGAGCGGTGAATACGCTCGAAGGACTCAGTGATGACAGCCTTCACGCCAAGCAGGTTGGTGCCCTTAGCAGCCCAGTCACGGGAGGAACCGGTGCCGTACTCCTTACCAGCAAGGACAACCAGCGGAATGTCGGCTGCCTTGTAGTTCTCGCAGGCATCGAAGATGAAGGCTTGCGGTGCGCCCTCCTGGGTGAAGTCACGGGTGTAGCCACCGGCGACGTCGACCAGCTGGTTCTGGAGGCGGATGTTGGCGAAGGTACCGCGCATCATGACCTCGTGGTTACCGCGACGGGAACCGAGGGAGTTGTAGTCCTGGCGCTCCACACCGTTGGCATCCAGGTACTGAGCGGCCGGGGTACCCGGCTTAATGGAGGAAGCCGGGGAGATGTGGTCGGTGGTCACGGAGTCACCAAGCTTAGCAAGGACGCGAGCGCCCTTGATGTCCTGAACGGGCTCCGGCTCAGTCGGCATGCCGTCGAAGTACGGTGCCTTGCGGATGTAGGTGGAATCCTCGTTCCACTTGAAGGTCTCGCCCTCCGGAACGTCCAGGTTGCGCCATGCGTCGTCACCCTTGAACACGTCGGCGTAGTCAGCCTCGTAGAGCTCGCGGGAGATGGCCTGCTGGATGGTGTCCTCGATCTCCTTCGGGGAAGGCCAGATGTCCTTGAGGAAGACATCGTTGCCGTCCTGATCCTGACCCAGCGCCTGAGTCTCGAAATCGAAGTCCATGGTGCCAGCAATAGCGTATGCAATGACCATGATGGGGGAGGCCAAGTAGTTCATCTTGACGTCCGGGGAAATGCGGCCCTCAAAGTTACGGTTGCCGGACAGCACCGCGGTAGCAGCCAGATCATGCTCGTTGATGGCGTTGGAGATTTCCTCCGGCAGAGGGCCGGAGTTACCGATACAGGTGGTGCAGCCGAAGCCGGAGAGGTAGAAGCCAAGCGCCTCCAGATCCTTCCAGAGGTCTGCGCGCTGGAAGTAGCCGTCAACAACCTGGGAACCCGGGGCACAAATGGTCTTGACCCACGGCTTGGACTTCAGGCCCTTTTCAGCAGCCTTACGTGCGATGAGGCCAGCGCCAACCATGACGGACGGGTTAGAGGTGTTGGTGCAGGAGGTAATGGAAGCGATAGCAACCATGCCGTGGTCCAGGGTGTACTCACCACCGTTCGGGGAGGTGACGGTAACCGGGTTGGACTGGCGGCCGGAGCCGCCCTTGGCTGCGGACTCGCCTTCGCCTGCGCGAGACTTGTTCAGGCCACCGGTAACGTCGACGAGAGCATTCTCGTCGCCACCCTCGGAGGTCATGCGCTTTGCCTCGATGGTGGACTCGTCTGCAACAACCTCGCCGGAAGCGTAGGTCGGCAGATCCTTACGGAACTGCTCCTTTGCCTCGGAGAGGAGAATGCGGTCCTGCGGGCGCTTCGGGCCGGCGATGGACGGCTTAACAGTGGACAGATCCAGCTCGAGGTACTCGGAGTACTGTGCCTCCGGAGCGTCCTGCTCGAGCCACATGCCCTGAGCCTTGGCATAAGCCTCGACGCGATCGATCTGCTCCTGCGGACGGCCGGTGAGCTCGAGGTACTTGATGGTCTCCTCGTCGATCGGGAAGATCGCAGCGGTGGAACCGAACTCGGGGGACATGTTACCGATGGTGGCGCGGTTGGCCAGCGGCACGGACTTGACACCGTTGCCGTAGAACTCAACGAACTTCTGAACCACACCGTGCTGGCGCAGCATCTCGGTGATGGTCAGCACCACGTCGGTAGCGGTCACACCGGTCGGAATCTCGCCGGTGAGCTTGAAGCCCACGACGCGCGGGATCAGCATGGACACCGGCTGGCCCAGCATTGCAGCCTCGGCCTCGATGCCGCCAACGCCCCAGCCCAGGATGCCCAGGCCGTTTTCCATGGTGGTGTGGGAGTCGGTACCAATACAGGTATCCGGGTAGGCAACACCATCGTTGTCGAAGACCACGCGGGAGAGGTACTCAATGTTGACCTGGTGGACAATTCCGGTTCCCGGAGGAACAACGCGGAAGTTGGAGAAGTTCTCGGCACCCCAGCGCAGGAACTGGTAGCGCTCCTGGTTGCGCTCGTACTCGATCTCAACATTCTTCTCCAGGGCCTCGGTGGAGCCGAAAGCCTCGACGATGACGGAGTGGTCAATAACCATCTCGGCCGGGTTGAGCGGGTTCACCTGGTCCGGCTTGCCGCCGAGGGTGGCGATAGCCTCACGCATGGTTGCCAAGTCGACCACGCAGGGGACGCCGGTGAAGTCCTGCATCAGAACGCGGGCCGGGGTGAACTGGATCTCGGTATCCGGCTCAGCGGACGGATCCCAGTTGGCCAAAGCGTTAATGTGATCCTTGGTTACGTTCTTCCCGTCCTCGTAGCGCAGCTGGTTCTCAGCCAGGACCTTGAGGGAGTAAGGAAGCTTCTCCAGGCCCTCGACTGCATTGATGTCAAAGTAGTCATAAGACTTACCGTTGACCTCAAGAGTCTTCTTGGCGCCGAAGGAGTTCAGGCTTTCAGTCATAAGGAGCTCCATTCCTTGCTTTTCGCTTGTGGGTTATCGAACACTGGTCGAAGGTTCATCGAACTTGCCGATATGCCCTAGCGACCAGATGGAGCCAGGTGTATCGGCGGTCTCAGAACGCGAATGTTCCGTATCTATTGTAGATGCAAGAACCCTCGGTCGACACCAGCATAACAGTACGAGCGTTCTGTTTCCTACATTTCGGGGGTAGCGGCGAGTCGCCGGCCTTGCCCACATTCCGAGGTTTAGGCTCGATCCGGAATCCGGGGGATGAACCTCCGAATCGTGTTTGGGCAGAAGACTGTGCCACCAAGCATTAACGGCCATAGAGATTAAGGAGTGGCAGATGATCCCGGCGGGCGTAGATGTAGACGACATTGCAGATCAGCTCTCGGCCGACGGTGTAGCGTTCTCCAACCCAGAGCTGGCGCTAGACGACGACCTCCAGGTCCACATCGCAGACTCCCTCCAGCCCAACCATGGCATCGCAGTGGTAGATGTCTTCCCCGACAAGATTCCAGATCTGCGCGACCTGGCGACAACCCTTCAAGAACAAACGGGACTCGATACCGTGATTCTCCAGGCGCCAATGCGAGTGTCCGCAGTCAGTAATTCTTATGATCGGGCATCCATTGAGGCAGCCGAGGATTCGCTGCCAACTGGACTCGATCAGGTAACTTTGCTGAATGATTTCTATGCAACTGCAGATCATTTTTCAGCGCCATGGCTGACAATCTTGACGCTGTTTTTCTGCGTAGCGGCAGTTGCGGGCTGGGCGGGATTTCGAGCCGCCACACGGAAGGCTGACACGGTCAGAAACTAAGCAATCGAGGCCGCCGCGAGCATTCCACTAAACATGCGCCGTACCTACCGCAGGGGTAGGGAAGTGGCTAGTATCAACCACTAAGCCTTGACTTTTGCAACGGGGGAGTGGTTGAGAGGTACGCAAGGGGCCTAGGGATACGGCTCGCACAGCGACCACATCGGATGCCGCACAGGCACCTTAAGTCGACGAATACTTCGGTTCTCTCCAGTCCCGAAATGGAGCGTTTCCTGCACCCCAGAAGACAGGTTCCGCTGGGAGCAATCGGAGCTTCTGCGGCAGCCCCAGGGCCGCAATCCACAGCGATAGTCAAGGGGAAGAGGTTTGCACTCCGGGGGAGAGTGAGCAACGTCACAGTCACGCATTGATAACAAAGTCATTGCAGGTTAGGTGCGCCTGTAACGCCTTGTGGTTTTCCGTGGCTGATGTGAAAGATGGGAAAAGTGTGCGAGATGGCGTGTCGGTGACGTATGGTTCACGTATCGACTCACGGGTTGACTATTGCTCCATACGTTCATGGACCAAGCCTTGACTCTCAACTGATTTGTCGCACGGGTATGTGGGGAAGCACGCCGCGAGCGAAGAGGACCGTTGGGGTTCACCGCCTGGTGGATGACCGTCGCACCGCGCTAGCGATGCGCGTAGCAATGCAGTTTTCTCGACGCAGTCGGTACCAGTGTTCAACCTTTTAGATATCGAAACACCTACCTCCCGAGTGGAAGAGGCTTCATACACTTCATTCGCACGCCCTCATCGAGGGCTGTGATGGCCATGAGTTCCATCGGTTTCCGGTTGGGTGCCAGCTGTGAGTGCTTACGCGTGCGCCACTAAGGACCGCGGAAGTGCCCTCCACGAGCGCGGCGCCGAGCGAGGAGGAACCGACGCAGGACCTCGAGCCTGAATATGGGTGTGTGTCCCTTCGTCGTCGGATCGTGCAGCCACACTCGGCTCCGCTCACCGTGAGCCCAGCGAGCACCATGAGAGTGCAGTGTGGATAGCTATGACGCACGGTTCGACGTGATGTTGGTGCACACGCCAGACGCCCCGCAGGTTTCCCTGCCGCCTCCATGAGAGAAAATGCCGCCCCGTCAATTCGGCATTTAGTGGCGTAGAGAGCAAAAAGCTCTTCAGGGGCAAGCCGCGTTCGCGTATCCCGGTTAATTCCGGGTGCAAGCCTTATTAAGCCCACTATTCCCATTGGGAAATCGATTGCCGCCTCATCCTGCTTGAAGGCGAGACTAGCTACGTACACACCGCTGTTTCTTTTGCTAGTCCAACTCGTCACCTCCAGGTCTCAATGTCCGGCAAGCTCGTCTACGCAACATGCGTGACATCTCCGGGGTAGGTGTCTAGGAGATAACCCTCGTGGCCACCACATCATCTTTCGGTTTTCGGCGCTTTAAGGCAGCGTGCGCTGCCATAGCGACCACCGCCGCCTTGTCTACTGTCTCCGCGCTCACTCCTGCAGTGGCTGCGGAACCTGAGCAGATCAACATCAAATCCCTGCTATCCTCCGACAACCCATCCATCGCAGACCTCGCGGGCGCAATCGCCCAGATTGAGGAGCGCATCGCACAAGCGGAAGCCTCCATAGGTGCGCAGCGCGAAACCGTCAACCGTGCGCTGGTCGATCTCAACGACGCCCGCACTAAGGCAAACCAAGCGCGCCAAGGAACAACGACGGCGCGCGAGCAGCTTGACGCCGCACAAGCGGATGTCGCCGATGCCCAGGCCAAGCTGGATGAGGTCTCCCGTTCCGCCTACCGCCGAGCCAATACTTCCGATGCCGTCTCCCATGCGGCAGGAAAAGACGCGCGTTCGGACATGCTGGAGCGCCAGTCCTACCTTCGCTCGCAGTCTGAGAAGCAGCAGGCCGTCGTTAGCGACTTGGAGAAGCAGCGCACGGAAAAGGCGAACAAGGAATCCCAGCTGCGGAAGACCCAACAACTGGCCGAGGAACGTGCGGACCGGGCGGCCGATGTCGAGGCTGCCGCGCGCGAGCAACTCTCCGCGTCCGAGGCTTCTATTGAGGAATCTACGTCCGAACGCGAGGATCTGCTTTCCCAACTCTCATCTCTTCACAAGGCGCTAAATCAAGCCAAGGGTCTGGACGGAGAAGGTGTGTCAAGCCCAACAGCTGGATCTAAGGTCAAGGAGCGGGCCGGGACTAATTCTGCACAGGGTCGTTCTGAGTCTAGTGCCGCAACTCCTGCCGACGGCCCATCGACGGTATCCTCACCGCCCGCTGCGGGGCACTCGACACCAGCCAGCACGGAGCCGACCGCCGAGTCCACAGCGTCCACCGTGGCCGGCCCCTCCGGCTCTGAGGCACAGAACCCCACGCTTCAATCGCAGCCGTCGACGGCTTCTGCCTCTGCAGACGAATTGGAAGAGCTCTCTAGCGCCGCAAGCACTGTGGCTTCCGATCCGAACGTGCAAGAGTTGTCGTCGACAAGCACGGCCAACTCCTCTGAAGGCCACGCCGAGAACTCCCAGGGCGGTAGCTCCAGCTCGTTCGATCCGAACGGAATCGATGCGGAAACCGTAGCGCTTGGCATTGAAGCGGTGGGAACAGTGGCCTCGATGGTGGCCGCATCTCAGCCGGACCACAATAACAGCTTGAGCCAAGAGGAAATCGATGCTCTGGCGGAAGGCTCTTCCAAGCTCTTTGCCCTCCAGGGTGGGCAAGACAGCGCTGGGGAAGCGACGGATTCCACGGAGACGTCCGATAGCGATGCAGCGAACGCAACTGATGACGAGGATTCCCTTGAGTCCGATGTTTCCGGTGTCCTGGAGGAACTTGACACCACCGATAGCGTGACGAAGAAGGCATCCGCTTCACTGGGCGATGCCTCCCGCGAAGCGAAGATCGAGACCGTGATCGAGCGTGCGACGTCTCAAGTAGGAGTTCCTTATGCCTGGGGCGGTGGCGATGCCAACGGTCCTACGCAGGGCATTCGCGACGGCGGCGTCGCTGACTCTTATGGCGACTACAACAAGGTCGGCTTCGACTGTTCTGGGCTGGTGCTCTATGCCTTTGCTGGCGTCGGCATTTCCCTGCCGCATTACACCGGCTACCAGTATCAGAAGGGAACCAAGATTTCCCCGAGCGAGATGCAGCGAGGCGACCTTGTCTTCTACGGCCCGAGCGGAAATCAGCACGTGGCAATCTATCTTGGTGACGGCACCATGGTCGAAGCTCCGCAGTCCGGTCAAAGCGTCAGCATCTCCCCAGTACGTCAAGCCGGCATGGCACCCTATGCCGTGCGACTGATCTAGTTCAGCCCGTTGCTAAACTGGGCTGCATGACTGACACACTGCGTACTGCCCAGGGCAACACCCGCGGCACCGATTCGGTGCCCTCCTCATTTGACGCCCTCCTCGTTCTTTCCTTCGGTGGCCCGGAAGGAAACGAGGAGGTCGTCCCATTTTTGGAGAACGTTACCCGTGGACGAGGCATCCCGCGCGAGCGGCTCGAAGTCGTCGGAGAACACTATTTCCGCCTAGGCGGCATTAGTCCGCTTAATGCGCTAAATCGAGAGATTATTTCTAATGTTTCCGCAGAGCTGAAGGAACGCGGACATAATCTACCGGTTTATTTCGGTAACCGTAACTGGTACCCGTTTGGGACAAAAGCCGTCGAGCAGATGGCCGCCGATGGTGTGCGCAACGTCGCCGTATTCGCTACCTCCGCCTGGGGTGGCTACAGTGCTTGCCGCCAGTACAACGAGGACATCGTTGCATTGCGCAAGCACCTCGAGGACGAGCAACTGCCCGACATGAACTTCACCAAACTGCGCCAATTCTTCGATCACCCCAAGTTCATTGAGGAGATGGCCGCAGCCGTCCGCGAGGCTTATGCGGAGGTGTCGGAAGACAAGATGGCTAGCACCCGCATGCTTTTTACTGCGCATTCAGTGCCATCGGCACACGATGCTGTTGGGGGAGCAGAAGGCGATAAACATATCTATTCCCGCCAGGTAGCGGAGGCTGCACGGCTCGTAGCCAAGGCTGCCGGGGTCCAGAATTATGACCTAGTGTGGCAATCCCGTTCAGGAAACCCAGCCACCCCGTGGTTGGAACCGGACATTGTCGACCACACCACGCGAATCCACGAGGAAGATGGTGTCGATAGCGTTGTCGTGTGCCCAATTGGATTTATCTCCGATCACATGGAGGTCATCTGGGATCTCGATACTGAACTGAAGCAAGCCGCTGAGGAAATGGGCGTCAGCGTCTATCGCACCCGAACCGCCGGCCCATCTGCACGTTTTGCCTCGCTCATCGTGGACCTCATCGAGGAGCTAGAACATGACGCTGAACCTGCTTCACTCGGTGAGGTCACCGTTCAGGGCTGTACGGTCAATGGCGCACCCTGCGCTGAAGGTTGCTGTGACATCTGGTCTCTGCGCAAGCCGCATTAACGCGCGAAATCGGTGAGCGCATAAGCCACGCCGGCCATGCGTGCTTGGCGGATATGGCGCCACAGGCGCAGAAGCTGCGGATCGAGACTGTGATCTTGAATGCGGTCAGTCACCGTCTCGATGATGGCCGCCACGCGGTCGGCGCGGGCGAAGAGCTTCGCTGCTCGCCCCGGCACTGCAGCGGGTAATCCGGGGGTGTCGTAGAAATCGCTTAGTGTGCCTACTGTTAGCCGGGGATTGGGGAGGGCATCGCTGCGATAGCCCAATGCCTCGATGAGGTTTGCTGACTCATTCGTCGCAGTGCTCAAGAGCTCATCGGCCTCGCCCGGGCTAAGCCAAGCGGGCGAGGGTAACGGGGCAGTCTCTTCAATCACCGTCCACCGTGTCGCGCCCACGGCATAGGTGGGCACCAACACCAGGTTTCGATCCCGATTATTGGTACGCACCACGATTGCGCCTGCCGGGTTTTCTGCCGCCGCTCGCGCCGATTCCGTGCCGGCTGGAAGTGCTGGCGCGTCGCCAGGGCCGGAGAGAACTAGCCGAAGCAGCGGTTCGCGCTCTCCACGCTCGATGACGGAGGCCGTTTCACGCCGGAGGAGTGACATAACATCAACAAACGGCTCTCCGTCGACCCCTTGTTGCTCACCACCCAGCTCGCTGAGGGCATCAAGAAAGCCATCGGTGGATTCGTGACCCCATAGCCATGCACCAAGCCAAACAGAAACGTTTTGTACAGGGGACCAGACTTCGGCGCGCATATCCATGGCTGGACAGTGTAGACGATAGGGTAGACCCCTATGAGCTTGAATTCCCGAGATCCCTATGGCGGCGATATTTTTGCAGGACATGCGCGGAACAAGAAGCCGGAGTACCCCGAGGTACCCGCTGAACCAGGCTTGGTCGTCGAGGTTCGAGGTGATGACTTCGTAGGGGCAGTGTTGGGCGTCGACAAAACCGTATGGGGCCCAGTCGTGCGCCTCGAGGACCGACATGGAAATGAGCGAGTATTCAAACTCGTGAAGGGGGGGTTCTTGTTGGAGGGGCAGCCAGTGACGTTAACGCGATACGTCGAAAAGCAGGCGCCGCGAAAGTCAAACTCCGGGTCGCGCCGTGTGGAGAATCTTGAGGCGAAAGTTGCCGCACCTTCGCGCATTTGGGTTGAAGGCATTCACGACGCGGCCATCGTTGAAAAGGTCTGGGGTCACGATTTGCGGGTGGAAGGTGTGGTCGTCGAATACCTCGAAGGACTCGATAACCTTGAGGAACGCCTGGTTGAGTTTCAGCCCGGTCCGGGGCGCCGTGTGGGCGTCCTCGCGGATCACCTAGTCGAAGGATCAAAGGAAACGCGGTTGACGCAAACGGTGGGCGAGCACGTGCTTGTCACCGGTCACCCCTTCATCGATATCTGGGCGGCTGTAAAGCCTGAGCGCCTAGGGCTGCGCGCCTGGCCCGAGGTTCCCTATGGGGAAGACTGGAAGACGGGCATCTGCAAGCGCGCGGGGTGGTCTGATCCAAAGGAAGGGTGGAGCCGCGTGTACAACGCCGTGAATTCTTTCCGGGATCTCGATTCCACGCTCATCGGCGCCGTCGAGCGGCTCGTCGACTTTGTCACAACACCGGAATTGAGCAAAGAAGATTTGCTCTAATTCGAATTCGCTCGGTCAATGAGGTTGATGGCGAGCTGGCAACCGGCCGTCTCTGCCGCCCACCCCGCCGCTTGGAGGCGCTGGGACATCGCTTGTTTGGAAATGCCCAGCTCTTCCGCAGCTTCGTTCTGATTCAACCCGCCGCGCACAAGAGATGTCGCCTCACGGCCTTCCATTGTGCGCTTGTGCAGCACAAAGCCGAGTAGGGCGAATGCCGCTGCAATATCCTGCGCCTCCGCCGCGCGCCCGCGCCGATCAATTTTGGCGTAGACGTGTCCGGCCCGCGCCGAGCCCTTTACCGCGGCGGTTGCCACTGCGCGTGTTTCGGCATCACCGGCACCGTCGCCAGGGATAATTCCAATGCCAATGGCCCAGTCACCATCCGCAAGAAGCGCCATAACGACATCACAGACCGCCGGAGAAGAATAGGCCACAGCGCAAATATCCTCAACACCAAGGACCTCAAACTCGCCGATTCCCTCCAGGGTGGAAAGCGCAGCGGCGGATCGTTGGACCAAATCGGCGCGGCGTACCGAGCGTCCGCGGTAGCGGGCATGGACAGCTAGCACAGTGAGAGACTCCTTCCAGCAAGAAACAACGCTCAGTCTACTCTTTGCGCTTGACTGGACCACGCATTCCTGGCCCGAGCGGCAACCGCGTGTCTAGGATGAGACCAGCGATTCCCACTGCCGCAGCGATAAGGAAGCCGGCGATCGTGTAGGGGCTCATCGCTCCGGTGAGCGCATCCCCAAAGAAGACCCCGATGGCGGTGGTGGGAATCGAACCGATGAGTGTAGCGATGGCGAAGTGAGTCACCGAAATCGGAGTGAGCGCTGCAACATAGTTTAGTAAGGAAAACGGAACTCCGGCGACCATTCTCAATGACGCCACCGCTAGCCAACCCCGGCGCTCAAGCCGGGCATTGATTGCATATACCGCTTTGTGCGTGAGATGCGGGCGAATCCACTCACCAAGTAAGCCGCGGACGATGAGGAGAGAAATGGTGGCGGAGATAGTCAGCGCGACAAGGGAAACAGAAAGCCCAAGCCACGGGCCGAAAAGAAGGCCTGCCGCCAAAGTCCACACGGTCCGGGGAATAGGGAACTGGGTGAAGAAGATGTAGGCGCCCGTAAAAGCAACGACAAACCACGGCCCGAGTTGGTCTGACCACGTGCGGAGGGCGGCGAGTGAGGGGACGTCGACAAGCACGGCGAGTAGCATCAATGCCGCACCGGCAGCGACTACTGCCGTCCAACGTTTCCACGTCCAACGCTTGCAGCTTTGCCACGCAGCGCGGCCCAGAGACGCGAAGAAGTCCCCGACGCTGTGCACCCAACCTGTGTTCATAGAGATAGAAGTCTAGTGCCGAAGACGCCAAACCCCGCATTGAGTCCAAAGCATGGGAGAACGGCTAAAGACGGAGGCAGGAGACGGCTTGGCTGGCTGGGGAGCAGCTGAGAGCTGCACCTCAACTTACTGTTAAGCCGCGATTCGATGCATGAGTATTGCCTTGCACGCGGGATACTGAACAGCACTGCGCATCCGCAAGCATCTCTAGGGCCACTTCTATTGTGACCGTCTTAGCTAGTTTCACCTTTATTGTCTCTACGCCCTAGCTGCGGAGCGAATTCTTGATTCACTACCTACTTTTGGCGCCCGCCCTGGCGCCTGCATTTTTCTTTGGAGAGCATTATGGACTTTATCCACAACCTCACGTCTTATATGGACGCAGCCACCTTGCTCGAAGCCTTTGGGCCCTGGGTCATCGGTGGTATAGCCCTTGTCGTCTTCATCGAGTCCGGTGTGCTCTTCCCATTTCTTCCAGGTGATTCACTACTCGTAACTGCCGCGATTCTGCGCCATGAGCTCCAGGTCTCCCTGTGGGTACTCATTGCTGTAGGCATGATCGCCGCGATAGCTGGTGACCAGGTGGGGTACTGGATTGGGCACCGTTTTGGCCGTGGCCTGTTTAAGAAGGACGCTCGGCTTCTCAAACTGGAGTATCTCAACACCGCCGAGGACTTCTTCCACAAGCACGGCCCGCTTGCACTAGTGCTCGGAAGATTCGTCCCAATCGTGCGCACCTTCATTCCGGTAGCCGCCGGCACGGCGGGAATGCGGTACAAGAAGTTCATTGGATGGAATGTCAGCGGCGCAGTCGCTTGGGTGCTCTCCATGAATCTCGTTGGTGTCTTTCTCGGAAACATTCCGGGTATTGCTGACTCGATTGAGAAGATTATGCTGCTTATCATCGCGTTGTCGGTGGCGCCTATCGTCATCAAGGGCCTGCATAGCTACATCACGTCGAAGAAGAAGGCTACGGTAGTAGAGGAGACGGCACCTACTGCGGAATCGCACGCATAGACCTTCGACGCATGAAGAAGGCCCCGCGCCTCACATCATCATCTCTGACGGTGTGAAGCACGGGGCTTCGGTCTGTGCCCGAGGGGGGACTTGAACCCCCACGTCCGTTAATAGGACACTAGCACCTCAAGCTAGCGCGTCTGCCATTCCGCCACCCGGGCTGGGGTGTTTGTTCAGCCTCTCGGCTGGGCACTCGCATACTGTATCCCGAACCGGCATAACTTCACAAATCGCCACTTCAGAACGGGTTTTCACTGGGTTCTTAAACGAGGAAAACACAACGATGAAAGTTGCGTATCCACTGCCACCTCCTGAGACAGCCGGGTAGTAAGCGACAACGCGGCAGATAGCTTTCCGGTAGAAATGGATTTATGACTAGTAACACTTCACATTCCACTGCGAACTACGCCACCGACTCCCGTTTCCCCGGCCCAGACCCCTATGCACCGTTGGGGGATGTCCCAGCTTTTACCGTGACCTCGTCCGATATCGAGGAGGGAGCAGAGATCGCAGCGCGTTTCCGCGCACCTGAAAATGTCTCGCCCCAGCTGTCCTGGTCGGACGTGCCCGAAGGGACCAAGTCCTTTGCCGTCACGTGCTTTGACCCTGACGCGCCGACGGGGTCCGGCTTCTGGCACTGGGCTGCCTTCAACATCCCGGCCGACGTACGCGAGCTCCCCACAGGTGCAGGGGCCGCTGAGGATCTCGGACTCGAAGGCGTTATCAGCCTGCGGGGTGACTCCGGCCAGCGCGTCTATTATGGCCCCCAGCCGCCTGCAGGTCACGCCCCGCACCGCTACCTCTTCGCCGTACACGCCGTCGACGTCGAACGCCTCGAAATCGACCCGGAGGCAACACCTACGGTCCTCGGCTTCAACCTTTATTTCCACGCCCTCGGGCGCGCGATTACCTGGGGCTGGTACGAGGCCCACTAAGCGGCCCAATTACACTCATCACAATGAGTAAGAACCCGGACATCCCTCCCACATCCGACGGAGTAGAAATCCCCGCCGCCCTGCGAGTGGGCGGCGCTTTCATGTTGTTGGCTGCCGTGTTAGCACTATTCGGGCTCGTGTCCATTTTCACCGACGGATGGGGCGCCACCTTCGAATGGACGTGGCGCCGCCTCGCCATCGTTGGTGCGGCCCTCCTCGTCGGCGCATTCAGTACCCAACGCCGCGATCAGCGTGGTAGCCGCGAACAAATCCTTGCGCTGATTCTCGCGCTAGTGCTTATCATCGCCAGCCGCGCGCTGCCTAGTACGGTCCTCACAACGATGGGCCAGTACGTCGTCTTCCTCTACGCAGTGGCGGCAGGGCTGTGCGCGGTTATCATCCGCCGCACGTTGCGCTAAACGCTGAAGCGCCCCGTGCGGCTGGCCCGAAAGCTCTTCGCCGGGCTAGTCAATCCATTCCAGACCAGAACCAATGGCCTCCGAGATATTGCTGAGGCGGTGAGCGTGGATCTGCTGGGCAATGCCGCGGTGGATGTCACGGATCCAATCCGGGCCGCCGTAAATCAAGCCGGTGTAGCCCTGCAACAGCGAAGCGCCGGCCGTGATGCGCTCCCATGCTTGCTCCGGAGTGGAGATTCCGCCCGCGGAAATGAGCACCAGGTCGTCTCCTACGCGGGCATGGAGGCGCTTGAGAACCTCTAAGGAACGCGCAGCCACTGGGGGACCCGACACGCCGCCTGCGCCCATGGCGGCAACCTCAGCGGAGGGGGTCTTCAAACCCTCGCGAGAAATGGTGGTGTTGGTAGCCACGATTCCCGCCAGCCCCACTTCAACGGCCATATCCGCCACGGCATCAATGTCCTCATCGCTGAGGTCTGGGGCAATCTTGACCAAGACCGGCGAGGACGTCGATTCCACCACGGCCTCCATGATGGGGCGCAGCGATTCCACTGCCTGCAAGTCACGCAGCCCCGGGGTATTAGGGGAGGACACGTTGACCACAACGTAGTCGGCCAAATCCCCGAGAACTGATGCGCACTGACGGTAGTCATCCACCGCGTGCTCAGCCTCGGTGACCTTGTTCTTTCCGATATTGATGCCGATGACATCGTTGTAGCGGCGCTTCCGCAGGTTTCGTGCGGCCGCCAGCGCCCCTTCGTTATTGAAGCCCATGCGGTTGAGGATGGCCTTGTCTGCTTTGAGCCGGAACAACCGGGGAGCCGGGTTTCCCGGCTGCGCCTTCGGGGTGATGGTGCCCAGCTCCGCGTACCCAAAGCCGATGGGGGACCAGACGTCGGCTGCCGCCGCGTTCTTGTCAAAGCCTGCTGCTAAACCCAGCGGGCGCGGAAAGTGCACCCCAAACACGTCTTGTTCAAGGACGGGATCGGTAACCGGCAAAGCTTTGCCCAGAGCTCGGTTGAAGGGGCCGGCCGATTGGAACACAGCCAACCCGCCGTTGATGATCCCGTGAATTCTTTCCGGGCTGAGCTTAAACATCCCCTTCAAGGCGGCCTGGTAAGCCACGTGGCGGGCGCGGTCAAGAGCGGAGTACTGCATGCATTGTCCTTTGGAAAGTTGAGGCTGAAGGGGGGGACTGAAATACTAACGCGGGGATTTCTCGAGCTGTGGATCAGAAATGAATTGGAGCCCGTCGCCAGAAGCGGAGGCGGCGACAAGGGTGCCGTCGCCAAGCACGGCAACATTGCGCGCATCCGCCACCGTATCCATGGTGCCGACGTTCTCCGGGACACCCGCAGCGATGGTGTAGGCGTGGAGGAGGTTGTTGTCTGTAGTCGTCGCCCACGCTAGCTTGCGCCCGGCGTCCCAAGCCACACCCCACGGCGTGCCATCGGTATTGCCGTACTGGTGCAAGCGGATGACGTCGCTGGCGGTGTAAATGGCGATGCGCTTGCCGACGGTATCCGAAGCCACAACCACGGCGCCCTCGCCGCCTGCGATCTGACCTACACCTTGGCCCACGCGAAGGCGTCCGCCTGCACGCTCCTTCTCCCAGTCCAGCGATTGAATCGTGGAGTCTTCCCTCAAGACACGGACGATGCCGTCGGCGCCATCCGGATTAGGCACGGAGATGAGCTGATCCGAGCCTGCTTCCACAGTGATGCCGGTAGTGCGTTCGCCGTCTAGGTACACGCCGATGGTGGTGGAGTCCTTCGAGCCAACGAAGACTTCGCCACTGGAGGCTTCCGCAGCCACCGTCACCGGTTGCTCCTCTTCCACAGCCAATTCCTGCGGGGAATCCGGCTTGAGCGGATCAATGAGCATAACGCTATCCCCGCACGCTAGAAGGAAGTGCTTCTCAGAAGCGGTGAGGTCACCACATTTCTCGCCCACGGTAACCTGCGCGGACTTTTTGCCTTCAAAGTCCGCAGCTGAACCTACCGCGAGCGAGTCCTCGGTGCGCACGGCGAGGATGTCGCCGACGGCTGCGAGGTCTGTCGCTGCATCGAATGGCACGACGTTACCCACCGGCTTCTCGGATGCCGGGGAGGACGCGGGCTCGGCCTTGCCATAGACCGCCGAGTCGGGGTCCCCGCCAACCCCGACCGTGGGATTACAGGCGGCAAGCGCGCATGCGCTGGAAAGGAGGGCAAAAGAAAGCAGGACTCGACGCGTTTTCACGATCCCTCATCCTAGCAGCCAGCGTGGTGGAAACAGGAAGCGATGGGACTCCCGAGTAGGCTATCGCGGGTGACTACAACAGCTACAACTGAAGCCATGACATGGCTGCAGGTCATCGTCCTGTCTCTTGTCCAAGGCCTCACCGAATTCCTGCCCGTGAGCTCGTCTGGGCACTTGCGTATCGTCTCCACTCTTTTCTGGGGACAGGATGCCGGTGCTTCCTTCACCGCTGTCATCCAGCTAGGCACCGAGCTGGCGGTGATCGTCTACTTCGCCGGGATGATTTGGCAGATCCTGAAAGGCTGGTGCGTGGGCCTCGTGCACAAGGACCAGCGTGGTCAGGATTATCGAATGGGTTGGATGGTCATCGTTGGCTCAATTCCGATTGGCATCCTGGGAGTGCTGGGGAAAGACCTGATTAGGGATAATCTGCGCAACCTATGGATTACTGCTTCCATGCTCGTCCTGTTTTCCTTTGTGTTCATCCTGGCAGAGCGCGTGGGTAAGAAAACCCGCAGCTTCGACGAGCTCACGATGCGCGATGCCATCGTTATGGGACTATGCCAATGCCTAGCACTCATCCCTGGCGTCTCACGCTCCGGCGGCACCATCTCCGGTGGCCTCTTCCTCGGCCTCGACCGTGAGGTGGCCACGCGCTTTAGCTTTCTTTTGGCTATTCCGGCGGTGATGGTCTCGGGGCTGTTTTCGCTCGGCGACGCTTTCGGTCCCACCGTGGGACAATCCGCCACCGGCGCCCAATTACTCGTTGGCACGCTCATCGCCTTCGTTGTGGGCTATGCATCTATCGCCTGGCTGCTGAAGTTCGTGGGCAGCCACTCCTTCGAGTGGTTCGCCGCTTACCGCATCCCCGTCGGCCTGATCGTCATGCTCTTGCTGGGCCTTGGCGTGCTGGCCGCGTAGGAGGTGAAGAGGCCCAGCCCCGCAGCATCCTGCGATACACAGCCCTGTGCCCGGCCATGCGCCCGCGTCGGAGGCAGCACACGTTAGGATTGTGGGCATGCAATCTTGGCCTGTCCCGCACATCGATTCCGTCCCTGGCGCTCCGTCGCCGCTTCACCTCTATGACTCCGCTGATGAAGCGGTAAAGAAGCTCGACATCAGTGGGGAGACTGCCACCATGTACGTCTGTGGCATCACCCCATATGATTCGACCCACCTGGGCCACGCCGCGACCTATCTGACCTTTGATCTGATTTACCGCCAGCTGCTGGATAACGGCTACAAGGTGAATTACGCCCAAAACATCACCGATGTGGATGATCCGCTCTTCGAGCGCGCGGAGCGCGATGGCGTGGATTGGCGCGAGTTGGGCACCTCCCAAATCAACCTTTTCCGCTCAGACATGGAGCTGCTCTCCGTGTTCCCCCCGGATCACTTTGTGGGGGCGATGGAGGCCATCGACGAGATTACGGAGATGGTGCAGGCGCTTCTCGACGCCAATGCGGCCTACGTCGTCGACGATCCGGAGTACCCGGATATTTATGCCTCCATTGAGGCCTCGAAGAACTTCGGCTACGAGTCGAATTACTCCCGCGAGCAAATGGAGACCTTCTTTGCCGAGCGCGGTGGCGACCCTGATCGCCCCGGCAAGCGCGATCCTCTTGACGCTCTGATTTGGCGCGCGCACCGTGAAGGCGAACCGGCCTGGGATTCGCCTTTTGGTCCGGGCCGCCCTGGATGGCATATTGAGTGCTCCGCCATCGCAACCAACCGGCTTGGCTCCAGCTTCGATATTCAAGGCGGCGGTTCGGACCTGAAGTTCCCGCACCACGAATTCTCCGCAGCGCACGCAGAAGCAGCGCTCGGCGTGGAGCGCATGGCGCAGTCCTACGTACACACCGGCATGATCGGCTTGGACGGAACCAAGATGTCCAAGTCTTTGGGCAACCTCGTGTTCGTCCACAAGCTCGTGGAGGCGGGCGTCGATCCCTCGGCGATTCGCTTGGGCGTCTTCGCTGGCCACTACCGTGCCGACCGTGACTGGTCAGATGACGTTTTGCGCACTGCGCAGGAGCGACTCCAGCGATGGCGCGAAGCTTTAAGCCATCCGGGCACGGTGGAGGAAGTCAAGGAGGTGATTCAGCACCTGCGGTTGGCGTTGGCTGATGATCTCGATACTCCGCGCGCCATTGCGGTTCTCGATGAATGGGCGAAGAAGGCTCCAGAATCCGGGGAAGCAACAGAAGAGGCATCCGATTTGCTGCGCTCCGCAGTTAATTCCTTGCTGGGCGTGCGCCTCTAGGTAACTTCAGGCATGATTTAGCTCATGACGATTCGTGCAGAATTCCAGCCCACCGTTGATGAGTTCATGTCCAACCTACAGTCCTTCGCTACCGGGGATTACCTCAAGGAAGAAGAAAAGGAATTCTGGGAAGCCCCGTTTGATGCCGCGGTACTCCCACGCCTTCGCACTATCTTGGAGTCCTTCCTCGACGATATGGATAAGCTGCCGGATGACCCTGAAGGGTCACTCCTGAGCGCCGCGGTACGCCCCACCGTGGACAAGCTCGCGGCCTTCAACCAAGAAAACGCAGATGCAGTGCTGGAACCGGAGGAGAAGGAAGAGCTCACGGAGCTTATTCACTCCGCCTCTGCGGCAACCGGTGCGGACGATGAGGCACTCGCGCAGCTTCCGGAGCTGGACTTCTAAGTGACTGACCACGCAACTTCCGCTTTCACTACCCGTCCAGCAGCAATCTTTTGGGATATGGACGGCACACTGACCAACTCCGAGCCCCTGTGGGAAGAGGCCACTTTTTATCTCTCTGAAACACTGGGGCGCCGCTTAACACCCACGGAGCGCTTGGCCACGGTTGGCGCTACCTTCGAAGACACACTCAGCATCTGTGCGCACAAAGCAGGCGTTACGCTTCAGCCAGGAGATAACGAACGCTATCGTGCGCTCATGTTCGATTACGTCAGGTCCCTTTTTGCCCAACACCTGGAGATTTTCCCGGGGATTCCCGAGCTGCTCGACGAACTCAAGGGCCTGGGAATGCCGATGATCGTGACCACAAACACGGAACGATATGTGGCTGATTCCGCGATTGCGGCCTTAGGCCGCGAGTACTTCGTCGACACGATTTGCGGTGACGAAGTACCCCAAGGCAAACCTGCCCCCGATATGTATATCGAGGCGGCGCGTCGAGTGGGTGCCGATCCACGGGACTGCCTTGTATTTGAAGACTCTGCGGCAGGTATGCGCGCGGCTGTCGACGCCGGGTGCACCGTCATCGGACTGCCGGAGGGAGACCACGTCGCGGTGCCCGAGCAAGCCACCGAAATTACTGACCTCCGGGGCTCTGCTCACCGTCATCTGAAGGGGGCGACGGCGGCCAATGTTCACGAGTGGTTTAGCCGGTTGCGCGCCGACTAGACGTACCGATTTCAGTTGCGCATCATGTCAGCCGGCTTTGCGTAACTGAGAATTTCGGCCGACTAGCAGAATTTTATGCAGCGGTGTGGAAGAATAAACCACCGTGAAGAATTTTGAGAGCCTATTTGAGGAACTGTCCCAGAAGATCGCCGAACGCCCTGAGGGCTCCGGCACCGTGGAGTCTTTTGACAAAGGCATCCACCATCTGGGCAAGAAGATCATCGAAGAGGCTGGCGAAGTGTGGATCGCCGCGGAATACCAGTCTGATGAAGAGCTCGCTGAGGAGATGTCACAGCTGCTGTATTGGCTCCAGGTTATGGCCCATAAGCGTGGCCTGAAGCTCGAAGACATTTACACCTACCTTTAATCGGCCATAAAGCCGTCCCACCATTCACCGTATTCAGCGTAGAAAGCACCACACACTGATGATCAAAATCGCCGTCCCCAACAAGGGATCGCTGTCCGAGGCAGCCCTTGAAATCCTCAAGGAAGCCGGCTACAAGGGCCGCGGACACAGTAAATCGCTCAACGTCGTGGACGAGGAGAACGGAGTCGAGTTCTTCTTTCTGCGCCCAAAGGATATCGCTATCTACGTGGCACAAGGCGTCTTGGATCTGGGAATTACTGGTCGAGACTTAGCGCTCGATTCCCGCGCGAAATTCAATGAAGTTCTAGCACTCAATTTTGGCGGCTCGACCTTCCGTTACGCCGCACCAGCAGGGGAGCAGTGGGACGTCGCCAAGCTGCAAGGCAAGCGCATCGCCACGTCCTATCCCAACGTGGTGCGCGATCACCTCGCTGCCAATGGAATCGATGCAGAGGTTATCCGCCTTGACGGTGCAGTAGAGATTTCGATTCACCTTGGAGTCGCGGACGTCATTGCCGACGTTGTCTCCACAGGAGCCACCCTCCGCCAGCAGGGGCTTGAACCCTTCGGCGACCCCATCGTCTCCTCGGAGGCCGTGGTGATAAAGCGTGAGGGAGAAGACGTCACCGCTGATGAAAACGTTGTGCTTAGCCGCATTCGAGGAATCCTCAATGCGCGCCACTACGTCATGCTCGACTACAACGTGGCAGAAGAAAAGCTGCCAGACGTCGAGGCAGTGACCCCTGGGCTTACAGGACCGACCATCTCTCCCTTGGCCCGTGAAGGGTGGGTTGCCGTGCGCGTCATGGTTCCCCGCAAACTGGCCAACCAAGTTATGGACAGCCTCGAAGAGCTCGGGGCAGAGGCAATTCTTGCCTCGGATCTTCGGATTGCCCGCTTTTAGGGGGAGATTCCAAACATTTTATTCGGGCTCCTAGCTACGATGGGGACTGACCATCATCGTTCTTCGATTTTTATGCAAGGAGTCAGCCCCGATGGCAAAGACAACTAAGAAGGATGCACAAGCAGAGGCCAAAGAGACCAAGGATGTAAAGTCCCAGGTCGAAGAAAAGGCCACCAACAAGTCTTCGAAGTCCGCCTCTAGCAAGAAGACGCGTACTGAGACTGACCTTCTCGGCTCCCTGGAAGTTCCGAACGATGCGTACTACGGCGTTCACACGCTCCGCGCTATCGAAAACTTCCAGATTTCCTACGTGACCATCAACACCATCCCGGACTTCATCCGCGGCATGGTCCAGGTCAAGAAGGCCACCGCTATGGCCAACCGCCGCCTGCACGTTCTTCCGAAGAAGAAGGCAGAAGCAATTATCTGGGCTTGTGACCAGATTCTGGAAGAAGGCCGCTGCATGGACCAGTTCCCGCTGGATGTCTTCCAGGGTGGCGCTGGCACCTCGCTCAACATGAACACCAACGAGGTTGTGGCCAACCTGGCGCTCGAGCACCTCGGTGAGGAAAAGGGTGCCTACGACATCATCAACCCGAACGATGATGTCAACATGTCCCAGTCCACCAACGACGCGTACCCGACCGGCTTCCGTCTCGGCATCTACTACGCGATGGAGGACCTCATTGAGCGTATCGACGCGCTGCAGGCTGCATTCCACGCCAAGGGCAATGAGTTCGTTGACATCCTGAAGATGGGCCGCACCCAGCTGCAGGACGCAGTGCCGATGACCCTGGGTGATGAATTCAAGGCCTTCGCTCACAACTTGGCCGAAGAGCAGGCCATCCTGCGTGACGCCCAGAAGCGCCTGCTGGAGATCAACCTCGGCGCAACCGCCATCGGTACCGGCGTGAACACCCCGGCTGGCTACCGCCACCAGGTCACCGCAGCACTGTCTGAGGTGACGGGCCTTGAGATCAAGACCGCCCGCGACCTCATTGAAGCAACCTCCGACTGTGGCGCCTACGTGCTTCTGCACTCCACCATTAAGCGCGCAGCGATGAAGCTGGCCAAGATCTGTAACGACCTGCGCCTGCTGGCCTCTGGCCCGCGCGCCGGCCTGGCAGAGATCAACCTGCCACCGCGTCAGGCCGGTTCCTCCATCATGCCGGGTAAGGTCAACCCGGTTATCCCGGAGGTTGTCAACCAGGTTTGCTTCAAGATCTTCGGTAATGACCACGTAGTCACCATGGCTGCCGAGGCTGGTCAGCTGCAGCTCAACGTCATGGAACCGGTTATCGGTGAGGCACTGTTCCAGTCCATCCGCATCATGGGCAACGCCGTCGACACCCTGCGTGAGAAGTGCGTCGTGGACATCACGGCTAACGCTGATGTTTGCCGCGCGTACGTTGAGAACTCCATCGGTATCGTCACCTACCTGAACCCGTTCATTGGTCACCACAACGGTGACATGATTGCTAAGGAGTCCCTCAAGACCGGCAAGGGCGTCAAGGAGCTCGTTCTGGAGAAGGGCCTGCTCGATGAGGAGACCCTTAACAAGGTTCTGTCCGTTGAGAACCTCATGCACCCGGAGTTCCGCGGTCAGCTCTACATCGATGAATAAACCTTCGTCAGCACCAGTGTTGTAAATACGCTCTGCTGTTTCGTCCACGCCCGTACTGCCTCGCTGAAGGTGGTACGGGCGTTTGGCTGTTTTCAATCCGACTGATGCTGCCGACACCCTGGATACCCCGATGGGGGTGCAGTGGTTGGCATCGGTGTGTAAACGGACACAATCGGGCCTGGATTCTCGCCAAAGCCACATAAATAGGGCAGAATTAGAACTGTCAGTTGTCGCGCCCAGGTCGTGTACTGACCACAGCGCGAATTACCACCCATACTGCAGTTCACCTGCACATATTGGAGTTACATAATGGTTGTTGTGCACATCATTATCGTCCTTGCGGCGATTTATCTCGGTGCCCGAATTGGTTCGATCGGTATTGGTATGGCCGGCGGCTTGGGCGTTCTACTACTCGGCCTCACCGGTGTCCCCGTAACGCGTGAAGACATCCCCTTTGATGTCATTGGCATCATCATGACCGTGATCGCCGCCATTGCTGCCATGCAGCGTGCTGGCGGTATGGACTATCTGGTCTACCTTGCCGAAAAGTTTCTTCGCAAGAACCCAAAGAGGATCACGTTCTACGCACCTATCGTTACGTGGTTGATGACCGTTCTGGCAGGCACCGGCCACACGGCGTTCTCCACGCTCCCGGTTATCGTTGAGGTAGCGAAGGAAGGCAAGGTTCGTCCTTCCCGCCCGCTTTCGATTTCCGTCGTAGCCTCGCAGATGGCAATCTGTGCCTCACCTATTTCCGCAGCCGTTGTTCTGTTGGCTTCGCTGCTGGAGCCGATGGGCGTGGGCTATTTGCAGATCCTCGCGGTCCTTATTCCGGCTACGTTCCTCTCCATTTTCCCTGCCGCTTGGGTAGCAAACCGCTCGGGCGCAGAACTCGAAGATGACCCCGTTTACCAAGAGCGCAAGGCCCAGGGCTTGGTGAAGCTGCCGCAGGGTTGCCAGAACTACGCTCCGGCACAAGGTGCAAAGACCTCGGTCATCATCTTCCTAGTCGCCATCGTCATCGTGATGCTGTGGGCCACCCTTACCTCATCCCAGGTGGGTCTTATCGAGGAACCGACGCTGCCGCGTAACGAGGCCATCATGACAGTGATGCTCACCGCCGCAACACTCATCGTCATGGTCACCAAGGTCCCCGCCGGCGACGTTCTCAACACGCCTGTCTTCAAGTCGGGTATGTCCGCCTGTATCTGCGTGCTCGGTGTCGCATGGTTGGGTACCACGCTGATCAACCACTACATGGAGGACATCCAGGCCATCTCCGGGTCCATCATTGAGTCCGCCCCGTGGCTGCTGGCCATCGTGCTCTTCTTCGCTGCGGCGCTCCTGTACTCGCAGGCCGCAACCACTAAGGCTCTCATGCCGGCAGCCCTGGCCCTCGGCGTCAACCCGCTTACCGCAGTGGCTGCCTTCCCAGCAGTGTCCGCGCTGTTCATCCTGCCGACGTACCCGACCTTGTTGGCGGCCGTCGAAATGGATGACACTGGCTCGACTCGCATTGGCAAGGCTGTCTTCAACCACCCGTTCATCATTCCAGGCACTGTGAGCATCGTCTTGTCGGTCCTCCTGTGCTACGCCTTTGGCGCAGTCCTTATCTAGCATCACCTAGCATCATTTAGAAATAATTTGATGTTGCTTAGCGCGCTTCTTTAGCGCGCTAAGCTGGAGAGCATGACTACGCAACCTTCTGATGTTGATATTGCTCAAGCTCACCAGCTCGAACCGATTACGGATATTGCTGCACGCGCAGGCATTCCGGAGACGGCTCTTATTCCTTATGGGCAAAGCAAAGCCAAAGTGGATATCACTCGAGTTGGGGATACTCCCGCAGATGGCAAGTTGGTCCTCGTCACCGGCGTCTCACCGACGCCAGCTGGCGAGGGTAAATCTACTGTTCTTATCGGCTTGACCGACGCCCTCACGCAGCTGGGCAAGAAGGCTATCGTCGCCCTTCGCGAGCCTTCCCAGGGCCCTGTCATGGGCATCAAGGGAGGCGCCGCGGGTGGCGGCTACTCTCAGGTTGTCCCAATGGAGGACATCAATCTCCACTTCACCGGTGACTTCCACGCTATCGCCGCGGCCACCAACACCTTGGCCGCCATCATCGATAACCACATCCACCAGGGCAATGCGCTCAACATCGATCCGCGCCGCATTACCTGGCAGCGCTGCGTTGACGTCAATGACCGTGCCCTGCGCCACGTTGTTACCGGGCTCGGTGGCCCCGCCCACGGCGTGCCGGGGGAGACTGGGTTCACCATTACGGCGGCGTCGGAAATCATGGCCATCCTCGGCCTCGCAACCGACTTGGCAGACCTAAAGAAGCGTCTCGGTGACATCACTGTGGGCTACACCTACGACCAAAAGCCAGTAACCGCCCGCGAGTTGGGAGCAGAAGGCGCACTAACAGCGCTCATGCGTGATGCCCTGAACCCTAACCTGGTCC
Source organism: Corynebacterium guaraldiae (assembly GCF_053480195.1). Lineage (NCBI taxonomy): Bacteria > Bacillati > Actinomycetota > Actinomycetes > Mycobacteriales > Corynebacteriaceae > Corynebacterium > Corynebacterium guaraldiae. Next base: position 153,643 of record NZ_JBRBAU010000003.1, read on the forward strand.
AGACCCTGGGCGGCACCCCTGCCTTCGTCCATGGCGGCCCCTTCGCCAATATCGCTCACGGCTGCAACACGCTGCTGGCAACCCAGACTGCGATGCGCTTCGGTGACATTGTCCTCACGGAGGCAGGCTTCGGCGCGGATCTCGGCGGCGAGAAATTCATGGACGTCAAGTCCCGCTTCGGTGACCTTGACGTCGCCGGCGCCGTCGTTGTTGCGACTATCCGCTCCCAGAAGTATAACGGCGGACAGCCGCGCGAGGAGCTCACTACCGAGAACCTGGAGGCGCTAAAGAAGGGCGTGGTGAACCTCGAGCGCCACGTTGAGAACGTGCGCAAGTTTGGACTCAAGCCAGTGGTCGCTCTCAACCTCTTCTGGAGCGATACCGAGGCCGAGCGCGAGTTCATGCGCCAGTGGGCCGCCGATTTCGACGTCGCGCTCGAGGAAGCAGAAGTGTGGGCCAAGGGCGGAGCGGGAGCAACAGCGCTGGCTGAGCGCCTTCTGGAGAATCTTTCCGAGGGTAACTCCCACCAGCTCTATGATCCCGCTGAGGGCATCGAGGCCTCCATCGACACCATTGCTAGGGAAATCTACCGCGCCGAGCGGGTGGAGTACTCGTCTAAGGCGCTGAAGGATTTGAAGTACATCAAGGACAACGGTTGGGAGGAGTTCCCAGTCGTGATCTCGAAGACTCAATATTCCTTCTCGGATGATCCGAGCCAGCTCGGCGCCCCGGAAGGCCACGTCCTTCATGTCCGCGAGCTGCAGCCCCGCACAGGCGCTGGCTTCATTGTGGCGCTGACCGGCGACGTCATGACCATGCCGGGTCTACCGAAGAAGCCCGCGTCCAACAACATCGATGTTGCTGCGGATGGTTCCATCTCTGGCCTGTTCTAAGCCGCGGCTCGCTCTTCGGGGCGCCGTCTACGAGGCCCGGTCCGGCCACCCGGGGTACTCGGGTGGCGTGCCGCCGAAGGCGGGGCATAGGTCTTGGAAAGAACACCAGCCACAGAGCTTCGAGGTCTTGGGCCTGAAGTCACCGGACTTGCCATCGCCTTCGATCTTGGCCCAGAGCTCACCCAGGTCGCGCTCGAAGTACTCGAGCTCCTCCGGCCCCGGCGTGAGGAACATCGAATCCAGGACCTTGAGGTACATCAGCCGCAACTGCGTGGGGATGGTGCCGAGCAGCCGCCAGTACACCAGCGCGTAGAAGTTCATCTGGAACTGCGCGTCCTGGGAGTAGCGGGGGAGCGGCTTCTTACCGGTTTTATAGTCCACCACGCGTACCTCGCCGGTGGGAGCAACATCAACGCGGTCGATGAACCCACGGACGGGCACGCCGTTGGGCAGAACTGTATCGACGTACATCTCGCACTTGTGGGCGTCGAAGCCTTGGGGGTTTTCCATCTGGAAGTAGCCCTTAACCAGCTCGCGCGCCTCGACGAAGAAGTCCAGTTCTTCGGGCTCCGGCACCAAATCACGCAGCTCGGGGTCTTTGTCCAGCATCACCGCCCATTCGGGCTTGATCATTTTCACCGCGGCCGGGTACTCACGTTGCTCGCGGGGCAGCTGGTGCATCTTTTCTAGGACTGCGTGGACCAGCGTTCCCTTCACCTGGGCCTTCGTCTTGGGCTCGGGCAACTTGTCAATAGCCCGGAAGCGATAGAGCAGCGGGCATTGTTTGTAGTCGGAGGCACGGGAAGGGGAGAGGGCTAGTCGTTTCGGCATAGTGCTCCTCAGCCTAGCGCATAGCCCACCGCGAACCTTCCCGCATCTCCCGACCGTCCGTGGCAAGCTAGATGGCATGAGCACTACGCAAAATTTTCTTGATTTCATCGCAGCCAGCCCCTCGTCCTATCACGCAGCTGAAGAGGTGGCGCGCACGCTCGTCGCCGCCGGTTTTAGCCGCCAAGATGAGTCTGCCGAATGGTCAGCTGCACCAGGCGGTCATGTCATGGTGCGCGGCGGAGCGGTCATGGCATGGTACGTCCCCGAAGGCGCCGGCCCGGATTCCGGCTTCCGCATTATCGGCTCTCACACCGATTCGCCCGGCCTGGCTCTCAAGCCCACCCCGGACTTCGATTCCGCAGGGTGGCAGCAGGTAGCCGTCGAGGTCTATGGCGGGGTGCTTCTCCACAGCTGGTTCGACCGCGAGCTCACCGTCGGCGGCCAGGTCATCACGAAGGATGGCAGCCGCCACTTGGTCAATACCGGCCCCTTGCTGCGCTTGCCTTCCTTGGCGATCCACCTCTACCGCAAAGATGAGTTCAAGCCGGATCGCCAGCGCCACATGCAGCCGGTGCTCTCCGTGGGTACTCCGGAGACGTCGGTGATGGGGGTCGTCGGCAAGCAGCTTGGCGTAGACCCAGAGGATATCGCTTCCTTCAACCTGATTACCGCGGATGCCCAGCGCGGTGAGGTCTTTGGCGCCGGCGAAAAGCTCATCGCTGCCGGGCGCATGGACAACCTTTCTTCCGTTCATGCTTCGCTGCGTGCCCTGCTCGCTGCTGCAAAGAACGCCGACTCCATCGAGCACAAGGACGTCCTCGTCATGGCGGCCTTTGATCACGAAGAGGTGGGCTCCTCTTCGCGCTACGGCGCAGGTGGCCCGATCCTGGGGGATATCCTGACCCGCACCGCCCGTGCCCTCGGCGCGAACGAGGAGCAGCGTTTCCAGATGTTTGCGCGCTCCAGTTGTGTCTCGGCCGACGCCGCGCACTCCGTGCACCCCAACTACGCCGAAAAGCACGATCCCACGCATCATCCGATCATCGGCCAAGGCCCGGTGACCAAGATTAACGGCAACCAGCGCTATGCTTCCGACGCTAATACCGTGGCCCTGTGGGAATCTGCCTGCCGCCGTGCGGGTGTTCCGGTCCAGCGCTTCGTGGGAAATAACGATGTCCCGTGTGGCTCCACCATCGGGCCGATTTCTGCCACCCGTCTGGGCATCCCCACCGTTGATGTGGGAGTGCCGATGCTCTCGATGCACTCGATCCGTGAGCTGGTAGGCGAGCGCGACCAACTATGGCTTGGTGACGCCCTTGAGGCATACTTGGTTGGTTAATCCTTGCCCCTAACTTTGTGAAAGGTTTTTCACGCTATGGCTTATTCTGGCCCCTTCCGCTACGGCGACCGCGTGCAGCTCACGGATGCCAAGCGGCGTCATTACACCATCGTCCTCGAGGAGGGAGGCCAGTTCCATTCGCACAAGGGCATCATCAACCACGATGACATCGTCGGCATGGATGAGGGCTCCGTCATCGATTCGACGCTGGGCAGCTCCTTCCTCTTGTTCCGCCACCTCATGGTGGATCACGTCTTGTCGATGCCGCGCGGCGCCGCGGTGATTTACCCCAAGGACTCCGCGCAGATCCTGGTCGAGGGCGATATCTTCATGGGTGCGCGCGTGCTGGAAGCCGGCGCCGGTTCCGGAGCACTCTCAATGACCCTCTTGCGCGCCGTGGGGCCAGAAGGCCACGTTTTCTCCTATGAGGTGCGCGATGATCACTTGGAATACGCCGTGAACAACGTCGCCGAATACTTCGGTGAGCAGCCCGAGTGGTGGAGCCCGCGGCTTGGCGATTTGGCCGATGTGACCGTCGAGGAGCTCGGCGGCCCCGTGGATCGCGTCATCTTGGACATGCTCGAACCCTGGGAGCACCTCGAGAAGGTGCGCGATATCCTCATCCCGGGCGGCGTCTTCATGACTTATGTGGCCACCGTGCCGCAGCTGATGAAGGTGATGGAGGGAATCCGCGAGCTGAAGTGCTTTACGGAGCCGCGCGCCTGGGAGTCCCTCGTGCGTGAATGGAAGGTGGAGGGCTTGGCCACCCGCCCGGAGCACCGCATGAACGCGCACACCGCGTTCCTGATCTGGACGCGTCGGCTTGCCGACGGCGTCACCCCGCCCCGCCCGCAGCGCCGCGCCCGAAAATAAGCCCCGAGGCTTAACGTGGCGCACCGCGCGCTAGGGTGGATTCTATGAACGATGCCACTCATTCCCAGGAACTTGGCCAGCACCGCCGCCAGATAGAGCAACTGGCTGAGCGCAATGCCAAGCTTGCTGCCCTGTTGAAGGATGCGCGCACGAAGCTTCAGCAGATGCTCGCGGAGGTGGACGCTCTTGCAGAGCCTGCCTCCACGTACGGCGTCTTTCTTGGCTATTCCGGGCGCGCACACGATTCGCGCCGCGATGCTGAGGTATACACCAATGGCCGCGCCATGCGGGTGAAGATTTCTCCGAACCTGGAGCCAGGCTCGTTAGAAGTCGGGCAGCAGGTCCGCTTGGGCGAAGGATTCGTGGTGGTGGAGGGCTGTGCCCCGGTGAATACCGGCGCGCTGGCGACGCTCCAGGAGCGCCTAGGCACCGACCGCGCGGTGGTTATCAATTCCGCGGGCGAAGAGCAGGTGGTGCTGCTCGGCACGATGCTGCGCGATACCGTCCGTGCCGGCGATACCCTCCTGGTCGAGCCGAAATCAGGCGTGGCCACCGAGCGCGTGCACAAGACTGAAGTAGCGCAGCTCACGCTGGAGGAAGTCCCGGACGTATCCTACGAGGACATCGGTGGTTTGGACGAGCAGATTTCGCTCATCCGCGATTCGGTCGAGTTGCCTTTCCTCCACCCAGAGCTCTACCGCCAATACGATCTCCAGCCGCCGAAGGGCGTGCTGCTCTATGGCCCACCTGGCTGTGGCAAGACGCTCATCGCCAAGGCGGTCGCGCATTCTCTGTCGGCGTCCCTGGGCGCTACTGCCCCCAGCTACTTCCTCAACGTGAAGGGCCCAGAACTGCTCAACAAGTTCGTGGGTGAGACTGAGCGCCGTATCCGCCTCATCTTTGAACGCGCCCGCGAGCTTGCCTCCGAGCCCACTGCTGATGGTAGCCAGCGGCCGGTCATCATCTTCTTCGATGAGATGGAATCCATCTTCCGCACGCGCGGCTCCGGTGTGTCCTCCGATATGGAAACCACCGTCGTCCCGCAGCTGCTGACGGAATTGGATGGCGTCGAGAAGCTCAGCAATGTCATCGTCATCGGTGCCACCAACCGCGAGGAGCTCATCGACCCCGCCATCATGCGCCCGGGGCGCCTCGACATCAAGATCCGCGTCAACCGGCCCACCAAGCAGGGCGCGCGGGAAATCTTTGCGCGCCACTTCCCGGAATCAGTCCCGCACGAGGGCGAGCTTTCCCAGCTCATCGATACCGCAGTGGAGGATCTCTACGCGGAGCGCCCCTTCGTCACGCTGCACTTCTCCAACGCGGATCCTCGCGTGCTGCACTACCGGGACTTCGTCTCCGGCGCGATGATCGCCAACATCGTCTCCCGCGCAAAGAAGTTGGCTATCAAGGAGGCTTTGGACGAAACCAACGCTGCGGAGGGTAAACAACCCGCAGGCATCACCGCCGCGCACCTGCACCAGGCCATTGCTGCCGAGCAGGCTGAATCGGAATACGTACCGACATCCGCCAACCCGGAGGAGTGGGCCAAGATCGTCGCCGGGACCTCCGCCGGCGCGCATGTCACCGGGGTCGAATTGATGGGAGTAAAACCTTGAGCCGTGTCCTAGGAACCGAAACCGAGTACGGAATCTCCACGCCGTCGAACCCGGCGTTGTCACCAATCGTGACGTCCACGCACGCGGTAGTGGCCTATGCCGCCCTGCATACCGGTGCGCGCTCCCGCTGGGACTTTCGGGAGGAGCACCCGCTGCGCGATAGCCGCGGCTTCGATCTCAAGCGCTACCACACCGTGCCCGTGGTGGACCCAAACGCGCTGGGCGTGGCCAACGTGGTCACGGCCAACGGAGCCCGCTTCTACGTCGATCACGCCCACCCTGAGTATTCCTCTCCGGAGTGCACCAATGCCTGGGATGCGATGCTTTATGACGCCGCCGGCGACCTCATCCTGCGCCGCGCTGCAGATGCCGTAGCATCTCTGACTGCCCAGGGCACGTCAGTACTGGCCACGCACGATCCCTGCCCGCCGCTGAAGTTTTACAAGAACAACGTGGACGGCAAGGGAGCTTCCTATGGCAGCCACGAAAACTACCAGTACTCCCGGGAGACTGATTTCGACGACATCGCCCAAGGTCTGATCCCGTTCTTCGTCACCCGTCAAGTGGTCACCGGTGCTGGCCGCATGGGCCTGGGCGCTGATGGTGAGGAACCAGGCTTCCAGATCTCGCAGCGCGCGGACTATATCGAGCAGGAGATTTCCCTGGAGACCACGCTCAACCGCGGCATCATTAACACCCGTGATGAACCGCATGCGGTGGCAGAGGACTTTGGCCGCCTGCACGTCATCATCGGTGATGCCACGATGGCCCATACCTCGACGCTGCTCAAGCTGGGTATGACGTCACTGGTGTTGGACGCCATTGAGGAGGGCGTTGACTTTAGTGACCTGCGCCTGAAGGACCCCGTGGCAGAGGTCCAGCGAGTTAGCCGCGACCTCACCCTGACTCATCAGCTGGAGCTTCACGACGGCCGCCGCCTCACCGCCCTCGAGATCCTCGCCGTCTACCGGGAGCGGGTCACTGCGACCTCAGAGTCAGATGAGAAGGTTCTTGCCGCCTGGGACGAGGTCGTGTCGCTCTTGGCGGACAACCCGTTGAAGGCGGCCCATCTGCTGGATTGGGTAGCCAAGTACCGCTTGATTAAGGGATACCTCGACCGTGGCGTGGCTGCAGATGACCCGAAGCTGGCGCTCATCGATCTGCAGTACACCGATATTGACCCGGCCAAGTCCCTCTACCACGCGCTCGTGCGCAAGGGCCAGATGCGCACCTTGGTCAGTGAGGAGGAGATTGCTGCGGCCGGCGACACCCCGCCCACGGATACCCGCGCTTATCTGCGCGGACACGCCACCCGCATGTTCGGCGAAGACGTCCTGGCCGCATCGTGGCAGTCACTAACCTTCCGAATTGGTGAAGCCGAGGGCGCCAACTCGGGAGCCGCCTGCGTGGCGCTCGATGACACCACGCGGCTCGGACAGGACGAAGTGGGAACCTTGCTGGAATCTGCAGACAGCGCCGCCGATTTCGTCGACGGTTTGCGCCAGCTCGGGGTGCGAATCGAGTACCCTACACTGTATTAGCGCAGCAAACCTCCACTCGCGAAAGGAGCTCTGACAATGAGCGGACAGCAGTCTCAGATCAATGCCGGCGGCGGCAACGGTGAGGGAGGAGACTCACAAGAGTTCGACGCTGGACAAGTCAGCATCAACAGCGCCGGAACCGATGATCTCCTCGATGAGATCGATGGGCTCCTGGAATCCAATGCCGAGGAGTTCGTGCGCTCCTACGTCCAAAAGGGCGGCGAATAAAGGTGGAACAGCGCTCCGGTAGCGCCCCTGTCTACGCACGGCGGATCATGGGCATCGAAACCGAGTACGGAATCACGGCGAGTGCTTCCCATGGCCAGCGAGTCATGTCCCCGGATGAGATAGCTCGCGTGCTTTTCCGGCCCATCGTGTCGAAGTACTCCTCCTCGAACATCTTTAGCCCCAACGCCTCGCGCCTCTACCTCGATGTCGGCTCCCACCCGGAGGTCGCCACCGCTGAATGCGATAGCCTGAGCCAGCTCATCGCGTACGAGCGCGCTGGCGATGCCATGGTCAACCGCATGGCCGTACAGGCGGAGGAAGCCTTGGCTGCGGAGGGGGAGAAGCGCGCCGTCTACTTGTTCAAGAATAACGTCGATTCTGCGGGCAATTCCTACGGCTGCCACGAGAACTACCTCATTGGCCGCCACGTGGTGCTCAAAGACCTCGGCAAGGCCCTCCTGCCGTTCATGATCACCCGCCAGCTCATTTGCGGCGCCGGGATGATTAAACCTGCCAAGGGCGACGAGCCTGCGCGTTTCGTGCTTTCACAGCGCGCCGACCAAGTGTGGGAGGGCGTGTCTTCTGCGACGACTCGCTCACGCCCCATCATCAACACCCGCGATGAACCGCATGGTGATTCGAAGCGTTTCCGCCGCATGCACGTTATCGTCGGCGACTCCAACATGGCGGAGCCCACGATGGCGCTCAAAGTAGGCTCCACGCTGCTCATGCTGGAGATGCTAGAGGCTGGCTTTGAGGTACCGGAGCTTTCGGTGCTTGATCCAATTCAGCACATCCGCACCATCGCGCTCGATTCCACCGGCCGCACCGAGCTTCCGCTCGAGGGAGGCGGCAACACCACCGCGCTCGCAATCCAGCAAGAACTGTGTGCCGCCGCAGAGCGTTGGCTGGAGCACCGCGAGGACACCGGGACACCAACGGCTGAGCTCGCACGCGTCGTCGATCTCTGGAAGCGCACCCTCCAGGCCATTGACACACAAGACTTTTCCGCGGTCGACCGCGAGATCGATTGGGTGATTAAGCGCGGCCTGCTGAACCGCTACCGCGAGCGCCTGGGCGGAGATTGGGCGCACCCCAAGCTGGCCCAGATTGACCTGACCTACCACGACATTCGCCCTGGGCGCGGTCTCTACAGCGTGCTGGAGCAGCGCGGCATGGTGGAACAGTGGATCGATGATGCAGCAATCAATGCCGCCGTCGATACCGCACCGCAGACCACCCGTGCCAAGCTGCGCGGCGAGTTCCTCGCCGTTGCCCGCGAGCTCAATGCCGCTGTGACGGTGGATTGGACGCGGATGAAAGTCAACCGCCCAGAACCCATGACCGAAGAGTTCTCCGACCCCTTCGTATCCGAGGACCCGCGCTTAGACGGGTTGTTAGACTACATGCGTTCGCACCAAGGTGCTTAAGGCCCCGAACCTCAACAAGGAACCTGCCATCATGCCGTCAGCAGATCGCACTGCGGCTCGGACACCAGTCCGAGATCGAGCCATCGAAAGGCTCACCAACCTCACCTTTGCCCTCCACGGCGCAGCGCACCAAGGCGGCGTTCCCGACCGCAGCGCTGCCTGGATTCGCACCAACGTCGAGGGTTATCAATCCCGCAGCGACGAGGCCTTTCAGAAGCAGCTTTCCCGCGACATTGTGACGCTGCAACGCGCCGGAGTGCCGGTGGTGCACAGCAGTGGTGTGGAAGGCTCGCTGTATCGCCTTGATCCTGAGAGCTACCAGCTGCCTCCCGTGGACTTCACACCCGAGGAAGCCATGGTGTTGGGCGTTGCCGGCGGGATTGGCACCCCGGGCGGTTTGAGTGATTTCAGCTTGTCCGCGTGGACAAAGCTAGCGGCCTCGGGAGCCTCCCGCGACCTGCGCGGCGCGCCGGTATATACCGCGGTCAACGACATGACCAGGCTGAGCCCAGAGCTCGTCACCGGGGTGATTACCGCCGTGCGTGCGGGGCTGCGCATCTCCTTTGATTACTTTGCCACGCCCTCAGCCGAGCCGGTTCGCCGCCACATGGACCCGTGGGGGCTGGTCAATCACCGTGATCGCGTCTACCTCGTCGGGTGGGATGTGGACCGGGAGGCACCCCGGACCTTCCGCGCCACCCGCGTGGACAACGTCAGGCGCTCGCGCGCTGCGGCCACCCACCTCGAGCCCACCGCGCCGCTGCAAGATCTCGTCGTGGAAGCGCTTGACCGGGGAGACACCGTCGATGCCCTCCTTGAGGTACCAGATGGCCAGGCCGCGGAGCTTGTCGATGCCGGACGCAGACGCGCGGATGGCCTCCTTGCGCTGACGGGCGTGCGCCGCGATTGGCTAGTGCGCACCGCCGCGGGATATGCACCAGATGTCGTGGTGATTGAACCGACAGAAGTTCGTTCAGACATCGTCGCGCTCTTGAGTGGGGAGGAATCACACCATGGCTGATCAGCCACGCAAACTGCAGTCTCTTGTTCGCTCCCTCAACCTCATCCCATACCTGCGCAACCACCCAGGGTTGACCCCGATGGAGGCGGCCGAGGATTTGGGAATGACCCCCGCTGAGCTTAAGGATGCCGTCGATAGGCTCTTCTGCTCCGGGGTGGGCCGCAATACTGAAGACCTCATTGACTTAAGCTTCAGCTACCGCGACGGCATCGAGATCTACAACGACCAAGGCTTAACCCAGGCCCTGCGTCTGACCCCAACGGAGGCCGGCGCATTGTTGCTGACGCTCGAGTCTCTTGAGGCAATGCCGGGGCTTGTCGACGTCTCCGCGGTCCACTCTGCCGCCGCGAAACTGCGCGCGATTATGGATGAAAAGACCGCCGCCATCTACGATTCCCTGGCCACAACGGATCCGGAGGAATCTCAGGTGCAAGCGGCGTTGGCGGGGGCCGTCGACAAGCGGCGGCAGGTCCGTTTCACCTATTGGAGCATGTCCTCCAACCGCACCAGCGAGCGCACCGTGCACCCGGCACGAATCTTCATCGTGGATGGCGAACCCTATTTGGTGGCCTGGGATGATTCGGTGGGGGAGCACCGCACGTTCCGCTTGGACCGCATGAGTGATGTTGAGGTACTCGACGCCAGTGCCACCCCGCACGTGCGCAAGCTGGATTTCAACCCCGATTCCCCCTTTGGTCTAGATCACACTCTCGTTGCACAGCTGGAGATTAACCAAGAATTCACCTGGCTGGCAGAGCACTACGACATCACCCTCGGAGAAACACTGGAAAATGGCCTCATAGCTGCAACAATGCCCGTCGGCTCTGAAGCATGGTTTAGCCGCTTCGCCCTCGGCCAAGCCGACCGAATGCGGGTCGTGGGGCCGCAAAAGCTTGTCGACGCCATTTCGGAGCATAGAAATCGGGCGCTGGAGCGTTATACTCAACTGCCAGACTAAGAGCTCTCCTGCGTGCGTCCCGTACAGCGCTGCTGCATGGAACCGTACGCTTCATCAACCTAGAAAGAAGGGGCACCCTCAATGACCGTGGGACCTTTGGAAATCGGCCTTGTCGTTCTCGTCATCGTGCTGTTGTTCGGCGCCAAGAAGCTGCCGGAGCTAGCTCGTTCGATGGGCCGCTCCATGCGCATTTTTAAGTCCGAAGTCAAGGAGATGAAGGAGGAGAACAACACTCCCGAGCAGCAGGCCCAAATTGCTGCATCGAAGAAGAACGATGAGGACTTCTGGAACAGCCCGGAAATGCAGCCGCGCGCATCCAAGCCGGTTGACGGAAATCAGAACTAATCATCTTTCTCGGTAGGCACACCACGCTCAAGGGACTTGGAACTCCAAGGGCGTGTGTGCCGCTGTGGGCTTTCTAGGGAGGCATTGCATTGAGTACCGCGAGTACACCGCCGAATCCCGCGTCTAGCGCACGCAAGCAAAAGTGGACCTCAAAGCTGCGCCGCAAGCCCAAGAATCCTACGGGGGAGATGACCCTAGTCCAACATCTCCAAGAACTGCGTCGGCGCATCGTGATTTCCTTGCTTGCTCTCGTGGTAGGCACCATCATCGGATTCATTTGGTATCAAAACGCTCCGTTTAATATGGCGCCGCTGGGCGAGATCTTGCGTGGGCCCTATTGTTCGCTGCCTGAGGAAAAGCGCATCTCTTTCACCGCGGATGGCGAATGCCGCTTGCTCGCCACCAGCCCCTTCGAAATGCTGCTGCTGCGCCTCAAAGTGGGCGCGTTGGCTGGCGCAGTAATGTCCTCACCGGTGTGGCTCTATCAAATATGGGCATTCATTGTGCCCGGTCTGCATAAGAACGAGCGCCGTTTCACCTTCTTTTTTGTCTCCACGGCGGTAGTTCTCTTCGTGCTTGGCGCGCTTCTTGCCTACTTCATCCTTTCCGTGGGTTTGGAGTTCCTCATGGGGATGGGCTCCGAGTACCAGACCGCGGCACTAACCGGTGAGCGCTATTTCTACTTCCTGCTGACGTTGCTCCTCATCTTCGGCGTGAGCTTTGAGATCCCACTACTCGTGGTATGTCTCAATGTGATAGGTATCTTGGAATACGATGACGTCAAGGACAAGCGCCGCATCATCATTGTCGCCATCATGATCTTCGCTGCGGTGGTTACACCCGGCCAAGAACCTTTTTCGATGTTGGTCTTGGCCGGTGCCCTCGTACTCCTCGTGGAATTGGCCTTCCAGTTCTGTCGAATCAACGACAAGCGCCAGAAGCGTCAGCGCCCAGACTGGATGGATCTGGATGATGAAACAGCCTCGTCCTTGGACGAAGGTCCGGGTGCCATTGGCGCACCGACTCCGGTGTCCGCATCCATGAGCGTTTCTGCGTCTTCGCGGCCGGTATCTTCCAGGCCTGTTCCCCCGGCCTCAACGGGTGAAGCTCCGGCACCGCAGCCTCAACAGAGGAATACTCAGCCCCCGCAGAGCGGCTTTTTCGACGACGTTCTGTAAACTGGTCAGCCTTTTAGGGAACTTGTTCAAACGTTTCCTTGGCGCTGGGGACCGGCGCGCTAGTTCGCGGTGCCTGACAGGTACCCTGGGGACTTATGACACTGACGCATCTGGACGAGTTCACTCAAGCACTGCCGTACTCACTGGATGATTTCCAGATTGAAGGATGCCAAGCAGTTGAAGCGGGCCACGGAGTCTTGGTCTGTGCTCCCACCGGCGCGGGCAAAACGGTCGTTGGTGAGTTCGCCGTGTCCCTGGCGCTGCGCCAGGGGACCCGCTGTTTCTACACCACCCCTATCAAAGCGCTGAGTAACCAGAAGTACCACGACCTGGTTGAGGCACACGGCGAGGATGCCGTGGGGCTGCTGACGGGTGATGTCTCCATCAATTCTTCCGCGGACATCCTCGTGATGACCACCGAGGTCCTGCGCAACATGATTTATGCGGGCTCAGGCGCATTGGACCGCTTGACCCACGTGGTGATGGATGAGATCCACTTCCTGGCGGATGCCTCGCGCGGCGCGGTATGGGAAGAGGTCATCCTCAACCTCGAGGAACATGTCTCCATCATCGGTTTGTCGGCAACGGTGTCCAATTCCGAGGAGTTCGGCCGGTGGCTAACCACCGTGCGCGGAGATACCAAGGTCATCGTCACCGACAAGCGCCCCGTACCGCTGGACCAGTGGATGATGGTGGGGCGCAAGATCTACCCACTTTTCGAGCCTGATTCAGGCGGCCAGGTCAATACTGAGTTGGCGCGGCGTATCCAGCGCCTAGAAGCAGGAGACAGCGATAACGGTCGCGCAGACTATGCACAAAACCGTGCGAGCTTCCGTGCACGTGCCCGACATAAAGGCGGAGGACGCAACGACCGAAACAAGGATCGGCGCAGCGGTGCACCCCGTGCGCAGGACCGCTACCGACCGCTGGGCCGTCCAGAGGTACTCAAAGAACTGCAGGCAATGGAGATGCTGCCGGCGATTACCTTCATCTTTTCCCGAGCGGGCTGCGATGGCGCTTTGTATCAGTGCCTGCGCTCCCGCATGGTGTTGACCTCCCAAGAGGAGGCATCTGAGATTAAGGCCATCGTCGATAAGGGCGTGGAAGGCATTCCGGAAGAAGACCTCAAGGTCCTAGATTTCAAGCGCTGGCGCGAGGCGCTTTCGCGTGGCTTCGCCGCCCACCATGCGGGTATGCTGCCAGCTTTTAGGCACATCGTGGAGGAGCTCTTCGTCAAAGGCCTGGTTCGTGCGGTCTTTGCCACCGAAACCCTTGCCCTGGGCATCAATATGCCCGCGCGCACGGTGGTCCTTGAGAAGCTCGTGAAGTTTAACGGCGAGGCACACGTGGACCTGACACCGGGTCAGTACACGCAGCTCACCGGCCGCGCGGGCAGGCGTGGCATCGATACCTTGGGCAATGCCGTCGTGCAGTGGGCACCCGCCATGGATCCCACCGCGGTGGCGGGGCTCGCATCGACCCGCACTTATCCGCTCATCTCTACCTTCGAACCCGGCTACAACATGGCCATCAACCTGCTGGGCATGCTCGGCTTCGATGACTCTCTGCGTCTGCTGGAGAAGTCCTTTGCGCAGTTCCAGGCGGATGGCTCTGTCGTGGAAGAAACGCGCGAAATTGAGCGCGCTGAGCACCGGGTCCGTGAGCTTCGGGCACAGTTGGATCAGGCCGTAGATAACTTGGCTCCGCCGACAATTGATGGTGAAGACCCGGCGGAGATCCTCATGGACTATATGAGGCTGCGCCGCGCGCTGACTGAGGAAGAAAAGTCAGCGCGTGCCTCCAAGAGGGAAGAGAGGAGCAAGGAGGTCGCGGCGGTTCTTGCCCGCTTGCAGGTGGGTGAGGTCATCGCTATCGCAACGAAGAAGCGACCAACCCTGGCAGTTGTCATCACCCCGGCAAACCAGACCGCCGATCCACGCCCCTGGGTCACCACGGAGACCGGATGGTCAGGCCGCATCGATGCAGCCGGTATAGATAATCCGCCAATTGTGGTCGGCCACATGAAGCTGCCGCGAGCGGCCCAGAAGAATCCGCGTCGGCATACCAAGTATGTTCAGGATGCCTTCAAGCGCGACTACTACAAGCGGCCTAAGAAGATGCGCACTGAGCCGCGCAATCGTCCCAACAAGAAGATCTCGCAGCTGCGCGATGCCCTCCGCGAGCACCCGGTGCACAATTGGCCGGCGACCGACCGCGAGCAGCTGGCCGGTGTGGCCCAAAAGCTCGCCCGACGCGAGCGCGAGCTCCACAAGTTGGAAGCCAAGGTGGAGCGCGCCACGGATACCCTCGGCCGCACTTTCGAGCGCATCGTGGACCTGCTGGCAGAGATGGATTACGTGGAGTTTGAAGGCTATGGCGAGGACCGCGAGCCGGTCATCACGGACGAAGGCGAGCGCTTGGCCAAGATCCATTCCGAATCCGACCTACTGGTGGCACAATGCCTCAAGCGGGGTATCTGGAATGACCTTGACCCGGCAGAGCTGGCCGGCGTTGCCTCCCTGTGCGTCTTCGAAAACCGCAAGGCCACCCGCGGCGAACCAGGTGCGGCTAGCGACGAAATGGCGGACGCCATGAACGCAACGTGGCGCATCTACGCGGAGCTTGTCAGCGATGAGAAGCGCCATAATCTGCCACAGACCCGTGAACCGGAGCCTGCCTTCGCGCTAGCCATCCACCAGTGGACGGCGGGCGCACCCTTGGCCTATTGCATGGCCGCGGCTAACGAGTCCGGCGCAGAGCTGACTCCGGGTGACTTCGTCCGTTGGTGCCGCCAGGTCATCGACCTGCTCCAGCAGGTAGCCAAGACAGGCTACGAAGAAGAGATTCGCCGCAATGCCCGGCGCGCCATTGACGCGATTCAACGAGGCGTTGTCGCCATCGGCGCTTAATTTCCTTCGACCAAGTCCAGCATCGCGGTGGCTGCCGCCGCGATGGCCTTGCGGTAGGAAGCGACCAGCGCCACCGTGGCTAGCTTCAGGTTTCTCCCCAATGGGTTGAGGATGAGGGCTTGGGTTCCGATGACGGAGTCGTCGACAAGTGCTGGCCCTCCCGAGTCACCCTTGACTGCCGGAATCGTGTTGAAGACGAATCCGGCGGGGGAGACGGTGGTGAGGAAATCGACCGACCACGTGCGAAAGAAGGGCAGTAGAAACAACCCCGTTCGCTTCTGTGCGCGGCGGGACTTTCCGCCATATCCCCAGGTGCTGACTGGCGCGCGAAAATGCTGTGCGCTTTTAGCGAGCCCCGGAAGGTCCCGGGGCGGTGCTGGTTTATCAAGCAGGCACACAGCTATATCGGTCCCGTCAATCGTGCGCACGGCGGTGATCCGCCGGTTGAACCCGCCACTGACTTTGTAGTGTTCTCCATCGCCCACGCCATTGCGAAAGAAGTGCGCACAGGTCAGAACCAGCCGGGTTCGCTGCTGGGTGCGGGGGTTTAAGGATGCATCGATGAGCACACCCGAGCAATAGCTACCGCGGGTGCGTATCTTGACGGCTGCGGGATAGGAATTCACGGCGCCCAGCTTAACTGGACGAAGGCGAGCGGTAGGCTAACTGCCATGACTGATTATGCTTCCCGCTTGAGCCGCGCCCGCGCGATTGCCGCTGCCAAGAATATCGATGTGTTGCTCGTGGGTACCGGCGCAGAGTTCGCCTATCTTACGGGCTCCTGGGTCTCTTCCCATGAGCGTTTGACCTGTCTGGTCATCCGTCCCGATGCCGAACCGATCATCGTCGCACCCAGCACCGACATCGAATCGCTTCAAGGCGTTGCTGCCCAGCTGGTGGGATGGAGCGATGGGCAGGACCCTTATGCACTGGCCTTAGACGGTACGCATCCGACCACCGTGGCTGTGGGCTCTTCGCTAACTGCGGACCACGTATTGCGTTTCCAGTCCACGATTCGCCGCCACGTAGAGCCGTCTTCGCTATCTTCAACGGATGCTCCGCATGTGGAGTATGTGCTTGCTACCGAGGCGCTGGCTGAGCTCTTTAGCCGCAAGGACCCAGATGAAGTAGCGGAGCTGCGCGCTGCGGCAATGGCTATCGATGCCGTCCATGCAGAGGTGCCACGTCTCCTGCAGCCTGGCCGCACTGAGGCCGACGTAGCGGCAGATTTGCGCGAGCTCATCTTGCGCGAGCACAAAGAGGTGGACTTCATCATCGTTGGTTCCGGCCCGAATGGTGCGAACCCGCACTATGACTATGGGGAGCGCGAACTCAGCGCTGGTGATCCCGTGGTGGTGGATATCGGGGGCACGTTGCCCTCCGGCTATCACTCTGATTGCACACGCACCTACGTGGTAGGCGCGGATCCTTCTGCGGCGCCTGCTGATTTCCAGGAAGCCTATGCGGTGTTGGAAGAGGCCCAAGCTGCCGGGCGAGCTGCTGCACGGCCCGGGGCGACTGCCCAGGAGATCGACCGTGCGACACGCAGTGTGATCGAAAGCGCCGGCTGGGGTGAGTACTTCACGCACCGCACCGGACATGGCATCGGCTTGTCGACGCACGAGGAGCCCTTCATCATGGAAGGAAACGAGCTGGAGCTTGCAGAGTCCATGGCCTTCTCAATCGAACCCGGTATCTATGTACCCGGAAAGTGGGGCATGCGCCTCGAGGACATCGTGGTGACCACCGAGTCCGGCTACGAGTCTTTGAACCAAGCTCCGAGGGGGTTGCGTTAATGGGCGCGCTGTTAATTCTTGGTGGGCGCAGCGATATTGGCGGCGAGCTTGCACGCCGGTTGTGCGCAGGCCGCCCGGTAGTACTTGCCGCGCGGGGTGAGCACGGCATGGATGAGCTCACCTCAGAGCTTCTGCGCAACGGAGCAACGTCCGTTCACACGCTTTCCTTCGATGCCGCGGATGTGTCCTCCCACCGCGCAGTTATCGAGCAAGCTGCAGCGCTCGCGGGTGAGGACATCACGACGGCGGTTGTCGCCTTCGGAATCTTGGGTGACCAGGAGCAAGCTGAGCACGACGAAGCCCATGCCTTCGACATCGCTCTGGTTGATTATGCCGCGCAGGTATCTATGCTCACCGTGCTGGCCGACGTCATGAAAAGAGGCCACATCGTGGCCTTTTCCTCCATTGCGGGCTGGCGTGCACGGCGGGCCAACTATGTCTATGGCTCAACCAAGGCTGGCCTCGATGCCTTCTGCCAAGGTCTGGCGGATCGCCTGCAGGGCAGCGACCTAGCGCTGATCACCGCGCGCCCCGGTTTCGTTATCGGGTCCATGACGCAAGGGATGAAACCCGCGCCCCTGTCGGTGACACCTGACGTAGTCGCACAAGCTGTGGTCAAGGCCGTCGAATCCTCGTCGGGTTCGCGGCCGGTGTCCCGCACGCTGTGGATCCCACGGACGCTTCAGCTGTTGGCCTGGGTCATGAAGCTTGTCCCGCGCCCCATCTGGCGGCACATGCCGCGCTAGCGATGTCCGAGCGCGGGGGAATTGGCATCGAAGATGAAGCCGCGCGGAGCAAGGACTCGGAGCACGACGTCCGCATCGCCCTCCGCCAAATCGTGGATGACCAAGCCCTGCCACGGAGTAACGGTGATCGCTGCTCCCAGCTGAGCAATGAGCCCTGCGTACTCTGCGGGCAACACGCCATCTTGGAGGCCCGCGCCGAGATCGACGCGGCCGGGCGCAGTGTGTTCGGTTAACCAACCAATGGGCACATCCGATTGCGCGAGTCCGGCAGGTGTAGCCGAGGACAACCGGTCAATGGCCTCTGGATTCTCAGCGGAGACCTCGTCCACGTAGTCCACGAGCTGCGAAATCGCGTCGCATAATCCCAGCGCCGGTCCAGTTGCTGCCCCCTCACGGATGAGGCGTGCGGAGTCGGCTTCCTCGACCTGCCCTGCACTGCCGCCGGATAGTTGGAGTCCCGCCGCCACGCCGTGTGCGAGGAGATCGCCAGCACCACCATCGACGCCGAAGACCGCAGCGCGGGTGATAGCCGGGGAGGTTCCTTCCTCTTCAGATAAGGCATCAGCAACGCGCTGCGCTACCCGGCGCGCCTGAAGAGAGAGGGGAGAGGCCAAGACGTGGGCAGCGGCGGTGGGGAGGGGGACGTCGCCAAGCGCCTGCTCGTTACTCACGCCGCGCACACTGATAACACTGTGCTGCTCTAGGTACACATAGCCATCGCCATGTTCACGGGCGGCCTGGCCCAGTGCTAACCACTGCTCGGGCGTGACGACGCCGCCGGCGGGGTGGAAGCGCATGGTCTCGGATTCAGGATGCTTCGACTCAGTGAGGGACATGGTGCGCAAGTTTAATCGTTACGGGAGGGTCACCAGCGAACCGGCAGGTCCAGCAAGTATGGTGGGCTGCATGCCGTTTCTTCTGTTCATCGCGTACATCCTCCTCGAAACCCTGGCGTTTTGGGCAGTCGCCGAGTGGATCGGTGTGCTGTGGGCGCTGCTTGCTTTGGCGTTGACCATGCTGTTCGGGATGACGATTGCCAGCTGGGAAGTGCGCCGCATGATGGCCAGCCGCATCCGGCAGACCGAAGACGGCGTCTATGTGATGGAGGATCCCACCCCAGGCAAAACGGCCGGCAATGTTGGTCTGACCATGGTGGGCGGCATCCTGCTTTCGCTGCCTGGGTTCGTCTCCACTGTTTTTGGCGCTCTGCTCATCTTTGCGCCCACGCGCTCCATAATCCGCACACTTCTCGCCGCATCGATGTTCAAAAAGATTGAGGACATGGGCGTGCGCGTGTACGAGGCTTCGCCCATGGCACAGCACCGCGATTCCTATGGTTCCTTCGGCACTGTTGGTGGCAGTACAGCAGGTAGCGGGATGGATCGGTCAGGCCAATCGCACGAAGTCTTGGATGAAGAAGAAATCCGCTCGTGGACCCAACACGTTAAGCCTGAGGACTTCGAGGACGGAAACAACTAGTGCTCACGCTGTGCGCGCGGCTTGTTCTTGCCGCTCTGTCGGGCGCGGTCACGTATCTTTCGGTGGAACCACGCGGCTGGTGGGCCGCGGGGATCATTGGGATGGCCATGCTGGTGGCAGCGCTGGCGCCGTGGAGAAAGCCCCTGCATCTAGGGTGGGCAACACTCATCGCCTTTGTCCATAGCGCTGTCTTGTACCTTTTCACGCTGCCGTGGATTGGTGAGCTCGTGGGCAACATGCCTTATATTGCGCTCGCTATCTTCCTCTCGCTGTACAGCATCCTCCTCGGCGTCGGTGGGGCAGCACTGCTGCGCTTGCGCTATGGGTTCGCGCTCTTTCCCTTTTTCTACGTGGCGGTGGAAATGCTGCGCTCCTCCGTACCTTTTGGAGGCTTTGCCTGGGTGCGCCTGGCATGGGGTCAGATCGAAGGACCGTTGGCCAACCTCGCCCCGTGGGGTGGTCCCGCGCTCATTACTTGTGCGGTCGTCTGCATGGGCGCGGGTCTGGTGGGGCTTGCGCGCGCGCCACGGTTGGCCTGTGCCCTCTTAGCGGTGCCGTTGCTTGCCGGACTTGTAGCTGCGCAGGGCGTGAATCGCCCTAGCCATACCACGGGTACTGTGACGGTAGCCGCTGTCCAGGGAAACGTTCCGCGGCTTGGCCTCGATTTCGCCGCGCAGCGCCGCGCGGTGCTGGATAACCATGTCCGTGTCACCGAGCAAGCGGCACAGGATGGCGCACGGCCAGACGTCGTCATCTGGCCGGAGAACTCCTCCGATATCAATCCTTTTGCCAACGACGACGCACGGGCGCTTATCGACGCCGCCGCCCACGACATCGACGCCCCCATCCTCGTCGGCACGTTGACCCGCGATGAGGTCGGTGCGCGCAACACCATGCAGGTATTCAACCCGGATGGATCGGTAGGGGAGCATCACTACAAGAAGTACCTGCAGCCTTTCGGCGAAACGATGCCGATGCGTGACTTCTTTGCGCGGATTACCGATCTGGTGGATCTCGCAGGCGACATGAAACCCGGTGATGGGCCAGGCGTGGTGACCATGGCAGGGACTGCGGTCGGCGTTGCCACCTGCTACGAGGTGAGCTTTGACCAGGCCTTTCGAACCGCGATTAACAACGGGGCGCAGATTCTCACGACGCCAACAAATAACGCCACGTTCAGTGATTCCGATATGACCTACCAGCAGTTGGCCATGAGCCGTCTGCGCGCCATGGAAGCAGATCGTGCCGTCGTTGTGGCGGCCACGTCAGGGGTCTCCGCCATCGTGCACCCAGATGGTTCCGTGAGCCAGGACAGTGGGATCTTTGAACCGGCTTATCTCGAAGAAGAGCTTCCGCTCCGAGAGGGGCGTACATTTGCGGTGCGTTATGGTTCGCTCCTGCAGTGGCTCATGACTATTATTGGAACGGTCTGCGCGCTGTACGCGATCTATTCCACCCGCTTGTCCGGACGGCGCAGCGCGCCTTAAAGCAGAAACCAAAAGGAGCAAGGAACTAGTGAGCTCGACCCGCGAATCTACTCTGGTCATCATCCCCACCTACAACGAGATTGAGAACCTGCCGCTGATTACCGGCCGCGTGCGCAAGGCCACCCCGGAGGTTCACATCCTGATCGTGGACGATAACTCCCCGGACGGCACCGGAGAGGCCGCGGACAAGCTGGCCGCCGAGGATTCTCACCTGCACGTCCTTCACCGCGAGGGCAAGGGCGGCCTCCTCGGCGCCTACATCGCCGGCTTCGAGTGGGGCCTGGAGAAGGACTACCAGGTGCTCTGCGAGATGGACGCGGACGGCTCCCACGCCCCGGAGCAGCTGCATCTCTTGCTCGAGGAGATCGACAAGGGTGCTGACTTGGTGATCGGTTCTCGCTATGTGCCGGGTGGAGAGACTGTGAACTGGCCGGCCAACCGCGAGCTACTGTCCCGATTGGGCAACAAGTACATTTCGGTGGCGCTGGGCGCTGGCATCAACGACATGACCGCTGGATACCGCGCCTTCCGTCGCGAACTGCTAGAGCACCTCGACTTTGAGGAACTATCCAACGCCGGCTACATCTTCCAGGTAGATGTTGCCTTCCGCGCCATCAAGGATGGCTTCGATGTCCGCGAGGTTCCGATTACCTTCACCGAGCGCGAGCTGGGCGAATCCAAGCTGGACGGCTCCTTCGTCAAGGATTCCCTGCTCGAGGTGACCAAGTGGGGAGTCGCTCACCGCTCCGAGCAGGTCAGCGACTTCACCTCGGAAGTATCCAAGATCACTTCCCGCACAGTGAAGGATATGGAGCTTGGTTCCAAGGCCTCCAGGGCTAAGAATGCCGTGTCCGACTTTGTATCCGAGGTATCCAGCCTGGTTAAAGGAATGCTCAGCCGTTAAAATCCAGCCTCCTCGAGGCAATGCACGCTGACCCCCCTGAGCCTCAGATAAGGCAAATAAGCCCGAAAACCTGTCATGGTTTTCGGGCTTTTGCGGTAATAACCACCACCAGTGCTAATGTCGTAGGTGGCACTTTATCTGGTGCACAGTGACTTGCTTCACTTCATTCTCACACTACGGATCGTTCGGCACGTACCTGCCGATGGAGGAGAGTTTGCTATGGCAACCGTAACGTTCAAAGATGCGTCCCTGACCTACCCAGGCGCTAAGGAACCCACCGTCAAGAAGTTCAACCTGGAAATCGCCGATGGCGAATTCCTCGTCCTCGTCGGCCCCTCCGGCTGCGGTAAGTCCACGACGCTGCGCATGCTGGCCGGCTTGGAAAACGTCACCGACGGTGCCATCTACATCGGCGACAAAGACGTCACCCACGTTGCCCCGCGTGACCGAGATATCGCCATGGTCTTCCAGAACTATGCTCTCTACCCGCACATGACCGTGCGCGAGAACATGGGCTTCGCCCTGAAAATCGCCGGCAAGTCCCAGGACGAAATTAACAAGCGTGTCGACGAAGCCGCCGCCACCCTGGGTCTTACCGAATTCCTTGAGCGCAAGCCGAAGGCCCTGTCCGGCGGTCAGCGTCAGCGTGTTGCCATGGGCCGCGCAATCGTGCGTAACCCGCAGGTCTTCCTCATGGATGAGCCGCTGTCCAACCTCGATGCCAAGCTGCGCGTGCAGACCCGTACCCAGATCGCAGCCCTGCAGCGCAAGCTTGGGGTTACCACCGTCTACGTCACCCACGACCAGACTGAGGCCTTGACCATGGGTGACCGCATCGCTGTACTGAAGGACGGTTACCTTCAGCAGGTTGGCGCACCCCGCGAGCTCTACGACCGCCCCGCCAACGTCTTCGTCGCCGGCTTCATCGGCTCCCCGGCAATGAACCTGGGCACCTTCTCTGTCAAGGACGGTAACGCAACCTCCGGCCATGCTCGTATCAAGCTTTCCCCGGAAACCGTCGCTGCGATGACGCCGGAGGATAACGGTCGCATCACCATCGGCTTCCGCCCAGAGGCCCTCGAAATCATCCCCGAGGGCGAGTCCACCGATCTCTCCATCCCGATCAAGCTTGACTTCGTGGAAGAGCTTGGTTCCGACTCCTTCCTCTACGGAAAACTGGTGGGCGAAGGTGATCTCGGCTCCTCGAGCGAAGACGTTCCCGAGTCGGGCCAGATCGTCGTTCGTGCAGCCCCGAACACTGCGCCTGCCCCGGGCAGCATTTTCCACGCACGCATCGTGGAAGGCGGCCAGCACAACTTCTCGGCGTCGACTGGCAAGCGCCTCCCTTAAGCCCATATGCCGGCTGACCCGCGGAACATGTCGCGAACGTCAGCACGGCTGTGGCAAAGCTCTAGGCCAAAATCAGCAAAGAAGGTGGATTGACTCGACATGAAAGAGTCCATGAGCATCACCTCTTCGACGTACGCGTCGGCATTGCTGACGCTGCCTTGGGATACGCCCCTGGAACAGTGGCCCGATGATCTCATCGCCGCACTGCCCAGGGGTATTTCCCGGCATATCGTGCGTTTCGTGGGGATCAATCGCGGCATCGTCGCAGTCAAGGAGATTGGTGCGCGTACCGCTCACCACGAGTACAAGATGCTGCGTGAGCTGCAGCGCCTCGGCGCTCCCAGCGTGCGTCCCGTTGCAGTCATCACGGGACGCCAGCCGGCTGTAGAAAGCTACGGAGAGCTCACCGCAGCTCTGGTGACTGAACACCTAGAGTTTTCTCTTCCGTACCGCGAGATCTTCTCGCGGCACCTGACAGTCGTCGAAGCGGAGAAGCTCATCCGTGCCTTGTCGGTGCTTTTGGTGCGGATGCATTTGCTCAATTTCTACTGGGGTGATGTATCGCTGTCGAATACCCTTTTCCGGCGTGATGCCGAGACTTATTCGGCCTATCTTGTCGACGCCGAAACAGGGGAGTTCCAGCCCAATCTCTCCGAATCACGCAGGCTTTACGACGTCGACATTGCCCGCGTCAACATCATCGGTGAGCTCATGGACTTGCAGGCAGGTGAATGCCTAGATCAAGATATCGATGTCATCGCCCTTGGAAGCTTGGTCGAGAGTTCCTACCTTGAATTGTGGACAGAGCTAACTGCCGAAGAATCCGTAGATGCCAGCGAGTACTGGCGCGTTTCCGAGAGGATCGACCGCCTTAACCAGCTGGGTTTCGACGTGGGGGAGCTCAAGGTCACCAAGGACGCGTCGAAACAGGTCGTGCGCATTCGCCCTGTGGTAGTCGATCCCGGCCACTATCGTTCGGAGCTGTTGAGCTTGACAGGGCTGAGCGTCGAGGAGCACCAAGCGCAACGCCTATTGGGCTCTATCCAGGCCTATCAGGCTATCGAGTGCGACCCTCATGTTGGGCTGACCCAGGCGGCGCACTTGTGGATGACACACGAGTATGAACCGACCATTGCTGCGGTTCCCGTCGAGATGCTCCACAAGCTGGAACCGGCACAGATCTTCCACGAGATCGTTGACCACCGCTGGTTCCTCGCCCAAGAGAGGGGAGAAGCCGTAACCCTCCCGGAAGCCACGGCGTCCTATCTCTCTTCCGTATTGCCCGCCCGCCGCGACGAGGCTCGGCTGCTTCAGACGCCGGCACCGAATGACGACTTGTCATAACCGCCCGTGTGCCCCAACACCGCTCAATAGCTCAAGTCTATCGAGCCGCTCTCAGCCGTTTCTTATATCGTTTTGTATGTTTTAGGCCCGATTGCCCCTTAAATGGGGAGCGATCTCATGCCCGAATATGGATATAGTCACAATCGGGCGTTTTAGGCCCGATTTCTTTTGATCGTGTGGAATACCTCACTAAGGTAGGAGACAGGCTAACCAGTTCATAGTCGGATAGTGACCAGCTATGGACCAACTGGTAGCACTGGGCAAGAGCCTTTGTCATGGAGGATCGCCCAGACATAACCGCATACGAGCCGGTTGTCTATCTACGGCTCAACATCCCGCTTTTCATCAAGAAAGATGAGGACCACATGAAGCGTCTTACTCGCATCGCATCCATCAGCATGGCTTCCATGCTGGCCGCCGCAAGTCTCGTCGCCTGCTCAGGCTCTACTGACGACGAAGGCGATTCTACTTCCTGAACTTCAAGCCAGAACAGGATGCCGCTTACCAGGAGATCGCAAAGGCTTACACCGAAGAGACCGGCGTCAAGGTCAAGGTCGTCACCGCAGCCTCCGGCTCCTATGAGCAGACCCTCAAGGCTGAGATCGGCAAAGATGAAGCACCGACCCTCTTCCAGGTCAACGGCCCGGCTGGTTTCATCACCTGGCAAGACTACATGGCAGACATGTCGGATACCGAGGTAGCTAAGCAGCTCACCGATGACATCCCGCCACTGACCACTGAAGATGGAGAGGTACGCGGCGTCCCGTTCGCTGTCGAGGGCTTCGGCATCATCTACAACGACGAGATCTTCGACAAGTACATCGCCACCTCCGGGGCAAAGATCAAGTCCACCGATGAGATCAAGAGCTACCAGAAGCTCAAGGAAGTCGCCGAGGACATGCAGGCGAAGAAGGACGAGCTCGGCATTGAGGGCGCCTTTGCCTCCACCTCACTGACCTCCGGCGAGGACTGGCGCTGGCAGACTCACCTGGCCAACGCTCCGATTTGGCAGGAGTACCAAGACAAGGGCGTCGAGGACACCAACGAAATCGACTTCTCCTATAACAAGGAGTACAAGAACCTCTTCGATCTCTACCTGGACAACTCCACCGTCGAGAAGTCTCTTGCCCCGTCTAAGACGGTCTCTGACTCCATGGCTGAGTTCGCTCAGGGCAAGGCCGCCATGGTCCAAAACGGTAACTGGGCATGGTCCCAGATTTCCGAGACCTCCGGCAACGTAGTCAAGGAAGACAAGATCAAGTTCCTGCCGATGTACATGGGCCTGCCGGATGAGGAGAAGCACGGCATCAACGTCGGTACCGAAAACTACTTGGGTGTGAACTCGGAGGCTTCCGAGGCAGACCAGAAGGCTACCAAGGACTTCGTGGACTGGCTCTTCACCTCCGATGCCGGCAAGGAGCACGTGGTTAAGGACCTTGGCTTCATTGCCCCGTTCAAGAACTACTCCGCAGAAGACACTCCGAATGACCCGCTGGCAAAGCAGGTCGCGGAAGCTATCGACAACGAAGACCTCACCACCTACCCGTGGAACTTCCAGTACTTCCCGTCACAGCAGTTCAAGGATGACTTCGGCCAAGCCCTGTCTCAGTATGCCTCCGGCACCCTGAAGTGGGATGACGTCGTCAAGCAGTTCAAGGACAACTGGGCTGCTGAAAAGGAATCCAACTGGGGCTAAACCTTTAGTCCCATCCCCTCGCCATCCGCCTTCCCAAACGGAGGGCGGGGAGGGGAGTAGGTGAGAGGCATGGCACGTACTCGTCAGTTTGTTCCACGCCCTCAGCCCCCCTCTCCTCGCCGCCATCCTTTGGGAAACGCGTGGCACCACCTGAATTTAAGGTTTCACCACCATGCAAGCAACGCTGAAGAAATACTTCCCAGTCTTTGTCTTGCCCACCCTTCTGGCATTCATGATTGCCTTCTTGGTGCCGTTTATCGTGGGTTTCTTCCTCTCCTTTACGAAATTCACCACCATCACTAACGCCAAGTGGGTTGGCATCGACAACTACGTCAAAGCTTTCTCCCAACGCGAAGGATTCATCTCAGCCTTCGGTTTCACCGTCCTCGTGGTCATCGTCTCCGTGATCACCGTTAACGTCTTCGCCTTCCTCTTGGCGTGGATGCTGACCCGCAAGCTTCGCGGCACAAATTTCTTCCGCACGGTCTTCTTTATGCCGAACCTCATCGGCGGCATCGTCCTGGGCTATACCTGGCAGACCATGATCAATGCCGTGCTTTCGCACTATTCCACGACTATTAGCGCGGACTGGAAATTCGGTTACGCCGGCCTCATCATGCTGCTGAACTGGCAGCTGATTGGCTACATGATGATTATCTACATCGCCGGTCTACAAAACGTCCCGCCGGAGCTTCTCGAGGCCGCTGAGCTCGATGGTGTCAACAAGTGGGAAATGCTGCGCCACGTCACCATCCCGATGGTCATGCCGTCAATCACCATTTGTCTCTTCCTAACCTTGTCGAATTCCTTCAAACTCTTCGACCAAAACCTTGCACTGACCAACGGTGCACCTGGCGGACAAACCGAGATGGTCGCCCTCAACATCGTCAATACGCTGTTCAACCGTATGAACGTCGAGGGCGTGGGGCAGGCCAAGGCCGTCATCTTCGTCGTCGTCGTGGTCGTCATCGCGTACTTCCAGTTGCGCGCGACCCGCTCCAAGGAAATCGAGGCTTAAGTCATGACTACCAGTACTTCAGCGCAGGCCGCACCGGCCCCGAAGAAGAAGGATCACCAGCTTCCTACGGACAACCAGACCAGGATGTCCGGCGGCGCCAAGTTCATTGTCTACGCCATCCTGGTGTTCTTTACCATCGTGTTCCTTGGCCCGATTCTCTTCATCTTCATCAACTCCTTTAAGTCCAAGTTCGCTATCTCATCCGATCCTTTCTCCCTACCCATTGGTGAAACCTGGGTCGGTTTCGAGAACTTCATGGTGGGCTTGACCAAGCAGGGCTTCCTTGAAGCGACCTTGTGGTCCTTCGTCATTACGATTCTCTCCGTGATTGTCATCGTGTTTTTCTCCGCGATGACCGCCTACTACATCACGCGCGTTAAGACCTGGTGGACGAACCTTCTGTACTACCTCTTTGTGGTGTCCATGATCATCCCCTTCCAGATGGTTATGTTCCCGACGGTCAAGATTGCAGACATGCTCCACCTCAACAACCCGATCGGCATCGTGGTGCTCTACCTCGGTTTCGGTTCCGGTCTATCGGTGTTCATGTTTGCCGGATTCGTCAAGTCCATCCCCTTGGACGTCGAGGAAGCCGCGATGATCGACGGCTGCGGCCCGCTCCAGAACTACTTCCGCGTGGTGTGGCCTATGCTTAAGCCGACTGCCATTACCGTGGCCATTCTCAACGCCATGTGGGTATGGAACGACTACCTGCTGCCGTACCTGGTCATCGGCCTGTCCACCCGCTACAAGACCATCCCGGTAGTCATCCAGTCCTTCGTTGGCTCCAACGGCAACCGCGATATGGGCGCCATGATGGCGATGCTGGTTCTGGCCATTATTCCTATCGTCATCTTCTACTTCTCCACGCAGAAGCACATCATCGAAGGTGTTGCTGCCGGCGCTGTCAAGGGCTAATCCGCAGTGCGGTAGGTTAGAAAACCATGAACCGCATGCTCGGCCCCGAATCGAAGTTCTATGCTGCTCTGAGCCTCTTCGCTGACCTCGTCATCGTTAACGTTCTCCTGGTTATCACGTGCTTTCCCGTATTCACTGGGGGAATGTCCCTACGCACCGCTCACGCGGTGACTGGTCAGATGGTTCGCGAAGAAGGTTCCCGCCGCGGCTCAGCCTTCGTTCGGGGCCTTGTGACGCGTCCCGGGGTAAACACTGCATGGTGGCTCATTTGCCTCGCCGTAGGCGCCTTGGCCGCCTATGAATTCGCCATTATCGCAAAGGCTGAGCTCGGGACGATGGGCGTAGTGCTTCGCGCTGCGCTGGTCTCAGGCCTCATTGTCATAAGCTGCATTAGTGTGTGGTTCTTCCACCTCGATGCGCCAGGGTTGAGGTTTAGTCAACGGTGCACAACGGCCATGATGAAGGCGGTAGCGCACCTTCCGCGTACGCTTTTAGCAGTGTGCCCTTGGGCACTGCTGGTACTGTACCCGCTCTTTTTCCCTGCGCAGTGGGGAGGCTACCTGTTCTTTCTCGTTGTGCTCGGTCCGGCCCTCGCAGTCTATCTCGCTGAGTTGGCGCTACAATGGCCCGAACTCAATTCCGATTCTCCCGATGGCAGCGCCGCATAAGGCGCTGCGGGCAAGCTGGGCCCAAAACGAAAAATAGGGTAGTGGTATCCACTTCTTCGTGGATTCACTACCCTTGAGAATTCTATGCGGCGCGCAAAGGCTGCTAGGCCTCTCCTTCTTCCTGCGCCTTCTGCTCCTTGAGGAGGCGTGCCGCCGCGCGACGTCGCGAACGCAGATTCTCAATGCGCTCCGTCAAGAGTTCATCCAGCTCCTCAATGGAGCGACGCTCGCGCAGCATATCCCAGTGGGTCCGCGGCGGCTTCACGGGCTTGGACTCTACGCCTTCGCCCTCAACCAGAGTGCCGAGCTTACCGTTCTTGCACATCCACTCCTCGGGAATCTCCGCATCGTCAGCGAAGGGCACCTCGTAGATGTCGCCGTCTTCGGTGCGGTACTTCACCATCTGGCGCGGGGCCAAGTCGTGGTCGCGGTCGGTTTCGTAGCTCACTGCGCCCATGCGGCTGCCACGGAGTACGCGATCTGCCATGCAACATCATCCTTTTCAAGTGTTGAGGTAGGAAAGGGATCAGGGTCGACCTATATCACCCAAAGATCTATCATTATAACGAATGGCCCCTTGCCTTTGTTCCCACCCTCGGGTTAATGGGCTAAGGTGATTGAGGTGATTGGTACACAGGATCCGCAGCCCGGCACGCCGCCAAGGCGCAGCCCGGCAACCTGCCAGTGGTGTGGCAAGGAAATCGCGCAGGGCGGCCGGGGTAGGCCACGCAAGTTCTGCTCGCCATCCTGCAAGCAGCGAGCCTACGAGCAGCGCCACAACGTGGTTGGAACGCCCATTCCTGCGGATGCCGTCATCCTAACTCCAGAGAAGGCTGAGCGTCTCCGCGACGGCCTCTTTGAGCTGCGGTGTTGCGCTGAGGATGTTGCTACGGCAGCGTCGGAAAGCGCCAGCGCTGAAGAGATGGAACAGCTGTGTGCTGAACTGGTCGCACTGGCTCGAAAGCTTGAGGAATTGAGATAGTACATGAAATCCTTATTAGGCAACCGCAAATTGATCGTTAGTATCTTCGTGATCCTGATTGTGGCCTCGACAGCGCTGGCCCTAGGACCACTCGTGTTTTCTTTGATCATGGGCCGCGGTGTCAAAACCGAGCCCATCAATGCGGATAAGGTCCAGGCCGCTACTACCAACGTCGATGGCGAATGGCACGTGGCGCAAGGTACGGCATATAACCACACCTCGGCAGGTTTTACTATCGATGAGATCCTCCCAGCCGATAAGCGCACGACATCCGGCTCAACCAAGCATGTCACCGGCCAGGCCACCATCAAGGACGGCACCGTTGAGAAGGCGCACATCGCCGTGGACATGGCGAGCCTGACCACGGACAAGAAGGTGCGCGACCAGAACATGAAGACAAAGCTCTTTGAGGTCACAAAGTGTCCAGAGTCTACCTTCACATTGACTGAGCCCGCAGACGTCTCCGCCGTGCCTGACGACGGCTCAGTAGTCACCGTCCCACTCACAGGCGATCTCACCATCCACGGCCAGACCAAGAGCGTGAGCCAGGATTTTCAGGTGGTCCGCGATGGCGACACCATCATCTTGGGTGGCGACATCCCGATTAACCGCCTCGATTTCGGTATTGAGACTCCTGAAATGATCGCCGCGCGGATCTCCGAAACTGGCGAGATCAACGTCCGCGTCACCTTTGAGAAGTAAGATTCACTGTTCTTCATGAATTCCCAACGCCTCATTCCAATCCTGTGGGTACGGCTCGTCGTGCTCGTAGGGTTTGGCATCTTTATTTGGTTGCAGGAGATGAAGCTCCTCGCTGCCTTCTCGGCGGTACTCGTAGCTCTTACCATCGTGCAGCTGGTGATCGCCTACCGTCAGCGCTAAAACTGACGCTTGACGCATGCACAGAAACATACCCCAATTACGTAACTGTGACTATTTAATGGCAATTTGGGCCGCCCACTAAGCAGCCAACAGGGAGGCGCAGATGAAGGTAAGCGGCCGCCAACTATAGCAACCCCGCACACGAGACCTTATCCACAAACAAGGAGTGGCGCGCAAAAAGGGACATCCGGAAGGTAGCAAGCAAAGGAACCTTGCAGCCACGAAGGATTTCCCAACACAGAATCGGCAACGCCGATACGACACGCAGCTCAGAAACCAATCGCCAGCCAGCCGCCAACAGCACGCGCTGCGACCAGGGTGAAACCATGAGCGTCCACGAGAAAGTCGAGACAGTACAGTCAAGGAACAAACTCGGAACCGGGCGGCGCTGAAGGAAAGATCCCCCTCCGCCCAGTGCATAAGTGGTTGTCCGATAATGTACATTATGTCATTTTAACCACGCTTCCACTCCCCAGCTTTCAACCGCTAGTCACTCGCTTTGAATTTTTCACTCAATGAGACTTTCATTTCAACCAGTGAGACTGGTAGTGTTTCCTCCATAACCAATCAAGCTATTGAAATTTTCGAGGAGGGCGCCTCTCACATGACCGCCGTCAACACCACGCTGCCGAAGTCAGCGGGCACAACACAGCGACTCACCAAACGTGATCGTGTTCGTATTGCCGTGGCTTCGACCATTGGCACGACCATCGAGTTCTACGACTTCTGTATTTATGCCACGGCAGCCGTAGCCGTCTTTCCTTTTCTCTTCTTCCCAAAGACCGAGGATCCCACCGTCGCCCTGCTCCAGTCCTTCGCCACCTTCGGCCTGGCCTTCATCGCACGTCCGCTGGGCTCGTTGCTCTTCGGGCACTTCGGCGATCGCGTCGGCCGCAAAGCCACGCTCGTCGGTGCGCTCCTGACAATGGGCATCGCCACCTTCATCATCGGTATCCTGCCCACATACCAGACCGCAGGCATCATCGCCCCGGCCTTGCTGGCCCTGATGCGTTTCTGCCAAGGCTTAGGCTTGGGTGGCGAATGGTCCGGCGCAGCACTGTTGGCCTCCGAAACCGCTGAGGAAGGCAAGCGCGCTTCTGCTGCCATGTGGCCACAATTTGGCGCACCTTTCGGCTTCTTCTTAGCTAACGGCTTTTTCCTGACCTTGGTTGCCACCATGGATTACTCACGCGGTGACACCACCGGCACCTTCATGGAATGGGGCTGGCGCTTGCCCTTCCTCGCGTCTGCGGTCATGGTTCTCATCGGCCTCTATGTTCGCCTGCGCTTAGAAGAAACTCCTGTCTTCCAGCAGGCCGTTGACGAAGGCAAGAAGGTCAAGACCCCTATGGTGGAAGCATTCCGCATCGCCTGGAAGCCAATGATCATCGGCACCTTCGTCATGGTCTCTTGCTACACGCTGTTCTACCTGGTCACCACCTGGATTCTCTCCTACGGCATTGGTGATAAGACCAAGGAACTAGGCCTGGGAATCCCTTACCTGGAGTTCTTGGAGATCCAATTGATCTCCATCTTCATGTTCATGATCGGCATTCCCGTATCCTCGATGCTTTCGGACAAGTACGGGCGCAAGCCAATCTTGACCGTAACCTCGCTCATCATGATTGCCTTCGGCTTTAGCTTCCCCTTCTTCCTCGGCATCGACAACGCTGACCGAAACTCGGTCCTCGGATTCCTCGTCGTCGGCATGTTCATCATGGGACTCATCTTCGGCCCTATGTCCGCCGTCCTTCCTGAGCTCTTCCCCACCAACGTGCGCTACACCGGTTCCGGCATCGCGTACAACGTCTCATCGATCCTCGGCGCTGCAGTGGCACCATTCATCGCAACGTGGCTGGTCAGCTCCTATAACGTGAATTATGTGGGATACTATCTCATCATCGTCTGCTTCATCTCCCTCATCGCGATCATAATGATGCAGGAGCTGAAGGACCATGACCTCTCGCAGGTTTAGCCGGTCTTAAGACGCATACTTCTCCCCGACTTCTTCTGGTGTTACACACCAAAGCTCAGGGAGATTTTGGTTTCGGTTCCGTCGGCGGCTTGGCCCCGGCAGCGCCGTCCCGAAAGGCACCGATTAGGGGATCCATTCCTGGGAGCACTGTGCCACTGCTTCCAAAAGCGCAGACCAGGAAGTGCATACCTGCAGGTGGTCATCGCCAAACATCCGGGCAGTGCTTGGCGACGACCAGCGTGCCTGCACTTTCAGGTCTGGACAAATGGAAAGGGCGGCTAGCACAGTAGTTGCTAGCCGCCCATAAGACGCTGCTTTGTGAGAGAGGCGCCTGCTAACTACACAGCAACAGTTGCTCGCTCGGTCTGGGGTTCGTTGACAATGGGCTTGCGGCGCACGATGGCGGCGAAGATCGCTCCGGTGACATTGGCCCACACCGCGGCCACGACACCCGGCAGCGCCGCCTCTGGGGTAAAGAACTGCAGCGCCAAGGCCGAAGCCAATCCGGAGTTCTGTGTTGCCACCTCGATTGCCGTAGTACGCGCCGCCGCCTCGCGTTGACGGGCAAGCTTCGCCGAGCAATAACCAAAAAGGAAGCCGATGAGGTTCTGAATGGCCACACCTGCGAAGACGACCAGGCCCACGGTCACAAGCTTGTCCTGAGACTTTGACACCACCGCCATGACCACGCCGCCGATGCCAGCGATGGCCACCCACGGCAAGGCCGGCAGAAGCTTGTCCACTGCCTTGCTGGCGATAACGCGCAAGAGGAGGCCGAGCCCTACAGGAATGAGCACTGTCTGAACCAGCGACCACATCATGCCGGCGCCGTCGACCTCGGCGGTCTTCCCTGCCAGCCACAGCATGAGCAAAGGCGTCATGATCGGTGAGACGAGGGTCGATACCGAGGTCATCGCCACCGACAGTGCAACATCACCTTTGGCCAGGTAAGCCATGACGTTGGATGCGGTACCGCCGGGGACAGAGCCGAGGAGGATGAGGCCGACGGTGGCGGCGTCGGAAAGCCCCAGCAGTTTTGCCACGAGTACGGCGCTGGTCGGCATGATGGCAAATTGGCAGACAACACCCAAGAAGATGGGCAACGGACGCTTCGCCACGAGGGCCAGGTCCGGAATGGTCAAGGTCAGACCCATCGAGAACATGATGACCATCAGCAATTGCGAGGTGTACTGCCCTATCGGTTCAAAGGTGTTGGGGCTCATGAAAGCGACAAAAGCGCAGGCAATGATGACGATGGGGAAGATATACACGGCGAGTTTCTCGCCGGTCTCCCCCTCTGTGCGTGGGTTCGTCACGGTGTTTCCTTTCCAGAAGGTGTCTCACTAGATGAATTGAGTATCCCATATGATGAACCTCACGTACCCGGTTTGACCCATATTTACTATCAAGCGATAGATTAGAAACATGTCCAAGCTACTAAGCCCCGATTCCTCTCGTTTCTCTCGCCCAGCCGGCACCACAAGCCAGGCCGACGCCGTCCCCGCACGCTTCAAGAACGGCTCCCCCGCCGAACTCCTCGCGGATATGAAAGCCATCGTCGGCGCAGAAAACGTGCATGGACGCCTCAGTGACCTCGTGCGCTTCTCCTCCGATGCCGGCCCCTACCGCTCCATCCCCAACATCGTGGTCTCCCCTCGCAACGCGGCGGACCTGTCTGCCTTGATGAAATATTGCGATACCCACGATCGCCACATGACCTTCCGCGCGGCAGGAACCTCGCTCAACGGACAATCCATGGGCGATGACATCCTCGTCGACGTCAAAACCCACTTCGGCGGCATGGAAGTACGCGAGGAAGGCCGCAAGCTGTGGTCCCGCCCCGGCGTCATCTTGGGCGATGCCCAGGCCGTACTTTCCCGCCATGGCTTCATGCTGGGGCCGGACCCGGGTTCCACGTCCGTATGCACCATCGGTGGCGTGCTGGCGGATAACTCCGGCGGCATGCGCTGTTCTTTGGAGCGCGACAGCTACCACAGCATTGAAGAGCTCATCTTCGTCCTGCCCTCCGGCACCATCGTGGATACCTCGCGGGGCGATGAGGCCTTCTGCAAGCAGGAGCCAAAGCTCCACGCCGATCTGCTGGCCTTCCGCGACAAGCTACGCGCCAACACCGAGATGGTGGAGTTCCTGCGCACCAAGTTCTCTATTCGCAACACCAATGGCCTGCGAATTGACGCCTTCCTCGATGAAGACGAACCCGTGCACATCCTCAAGCGCCTCCTCATCGGCTCCGAGGGCATCTTCGGTGCCATCACCGAATCCGTCATCCGCACGGTGAAGCTACCGCGCGTGAAGGCCACGACATGGGTCGAGCTGCCCAATCTCCGCGATGCGGCCAACTACGTCCACCCCATCATGGAAACCGGCGCGGAGGCCTGCGAGCTCCTCGTCGCCCCGGTCATGCGCCGCTCGGCCGAGCACTACTCCCACGCCCCGGAGTCCTGGCGCAACCTCGATGACGATGCCGCAGCACTCCTCGTGGAGGTCGGCGGCAGCGACGAGGCAGACCTGGACAAGGCCATGGAACGCCTGCGCGCAGTGCTTGCCGACGCCCCACTACTGCGCCCCCTCGAATTCCTCACCACCGCAGAAGGAATGCGCGGCGCCTGGGAACTGCGCAATGGCCTGTACGGGCTGCTGGGTGCGGATCGCCCGAATGGCACGGCATACATCACCGAGGATGTCTGCTTCCCACCCTCCCAGGTCGGCGAAGCTGCAGCGGACCTGTTGGACTTGCAGGCCAAGTACGGCTACCCGGAATCCGTCATGGGGCACGCTGCCTTTGGCAACCTGCACTTCTTCTTCACCCCGCGCTTCGACGTTGAGGAGGAGCGCGAGTCCTATGCCGCGTTCTTGGATGATTTGGCTGAGCTGGTCATTGATAAGTACCAGGGCTCGATGAAGGCCGAGCACGGCACTGGCGTCAACATGGCGCCCTTCCTGGAGCACGAGTGGGGCACGGAGGCCTTCGAGCTCTTCTGGGAGGTCAAGAACATGATCGACCCCAAGGGCATCCTCGCACCGAACGTAAAACTCACGCGCGACCAGACCATCCACCTGCGCAACTTCAAGTCCTTCCCCAAGGTTGAAAGTGAGATCAACCCCTGTGTTGAGTGCGGCTTCTGCGAGCCTGTCTGCCCCTCCCGCCGCGCCACGGTGACCCCACGCCAGCGCATCGTCTTGCGCCGCGAGATGGCTCGGCAGGAAGAAGGCTCGGAGGTCTTGGCGCAGCTGCAGAAGGAGTATCAGTACGACGCCGTCGACATGTGCGCGGCCGACGGCACGTGTTCAATCCCCTGCCCGATCAGCATCGATACCGGTGCGGTCATGAAGAAGCTACGTTCTCAGCAGGCAACCCCTGCCCGCGAGAAAGTGGCGCTCACGACGGCGCAGCGCTGGGAGCTGGTAGAGAAGCTTGCCCGCGCTGGCATCGTCTCCGCCAACAAGGTTCCTCACAAGCCTCTGGAACTGGGGGCCAACATGGCGCGTAACGTGGTGGCCCCCGACTTGCTGCCGACCGTCCCAGGCCCACTTCCGAAGGCTGCATCGCGTCTGCCGGAAACTCCGCGCGAGGGTGCTGGCGCGCTCTACTTCCCGGCCTGTATTAACCGCATCTTCGGCCGTCCTGCTGGGGCAGCTAAGGATTCGGTAGACCTCCCGCGCGCCATCGTGGAACTGGGACGCCGTGCTGGCCAGCCAGTGTGGATCCCAGAAGACGTCGCGGGCGATTGCTGCGGCACGCCGTGGTCATCCAAGGGCTACAAAGAGGGATTTGAATATCAAGCTCAAAAGATAGTTCGCGATCTCTGGCACTGGTCGGAGCACGGCCGCCTGCCCATCGTCGTCGATGCTGCAAGCTGCACCCACGGGCTGCTCGACTCGGTTCCGGAGGTGCTCTCCCCCGCTGACCGCGAGCTCTGGGAGGACTTAAAGATCCTCGATGTCGTGGAGTGGTTGCGTGATGAAATTGCACCACACCTGCCAATCGTGAAGAGCATGGGCAGCATCGCCGTCCACCCGACGTGCTCGACAGACCACATGGGGATTAGCCAGGACCTCCTTGACTTGGCCAACCTCTGCGGTGACGCCAAGATCCCTGAGGGCGCGATGTGCTGTGGCTCCGCTGGCGACCGCGTCATGCTTCACCCAGAGCTTGTTGAGTCCGCTACCCGCGAGGAGCGCGCTTCTCTCGACGCCGAACACTTCGACGCGTACGTCTCTGATAACCGCACCTGCGAGATGGGTCTAGAAATGATTGCGGGCAAGACCTATGACTCGATTGCAGTACTGTTGGAGAGGGCTTCCCGTCCGGTCGTCACTCCATAGCACCGTGCCGGTGGCGGCACCCCTTGTGGGAGCCTCGCCACCGGCACGTCAGTCGTGGCGGAAGCAGCTTATAGATAGTCGTAATTGATTTCGGTGTCTGGGGCGAAGAAGACGCAACCTCCCTTAATCGGGCGCAGGTAAATCGTGTCGCCTTGTCGCACGTCAACGCCTCGGGGCACCTTCACTGAGATACGGTCACCACGGACTGCGCTGACGTCGTCCGCCGACTCCTCTGGGCCGCCGTAGACGTACAACTCGGAGCCAAGGTGCTCCACAATGTCGACCCGAACTGGTAGCCCATATTGCTCACCGGGTTGGTTCACGCCAACGATTTCCCAGTTCTCTGGGCGCACGCCGACGATGACGCGATCCGATGCCACCTTCGCGGCCTGCTCCGGCGGCATGTAGTAGTCCAAAGCATGGTCCTTGCCGCCGACAACGCGACCGTCGACGAAGGGGACGTTGTCGATGAGAGTCATAGCCGGCGAACCGATAAACGTCGCCACGAACGAGTTACCCGGATTCTCATACAACGTGTTCGGCGCGTCGACCTGCTGAATGATGCCTTGTTTGAGAACGCACACGCGGTCCCCCATGGTCATGGCCTCAGTCTGGTCGTGGGTGACGTAGACCGTGGTGGTGTTGAGCTCGCGCTGCAGCTGCAAGATTTGCGCACGCGTCGATACGCGCAGCTTCGCATCCAAGTTGGACAGCGGCTCATCCATGAGAAAGACCTTAGGCTGGCGAACGATAGCGCGTCCCATAGCCACGCGCTGGCGCTGGCCGCCCGACATAGCGGAAGGCTTGCGATCAATGAGGTCTTCCAGTTCCAACATCTTCGCGGCATTATTCACGCGCTTTTCGATGGTTGCCTTATCCACCTTGGCGTTCTGCAAGGCAAAGGCCATGTTCTGGCGCGCTGTCATGTTGGGGTACAGCGCATAGGATTGGAACACCATGGCTACATCGCGATCCCGCGAGCGGGCTTCAGTAACGTCAGCCCCGTCGATGAAGATCTGCCCTTCGTCGATTGGCTCAAGGCCAGCGAGCATGCGCAATGTCGTAGATTTGCCGCAGCCCGAAGGCCCGACGAGTACTAGGAACTCGCCGTCCTTGATATCTAGGTTTATGCGGCTAACCGCCGGAGGCTTCTTCGGATCATAAATCCTTGAAGCTTGACGGAATTCAACTGTAGCCATGGTGTCCTTTCAAACTGTCCGAAGCGTTACTTGAGCTTCGGGGTGATGTCGCGGTCGATAACGCTCTGGGTCTCCTTCTGCAGGTCACCGAATGCGGTCTCCACGTCCTCATTTCCTACGGTGATGCGATCAAGAACGCCACCGATGCGCTGGCCGCCGCCCGGTACGAAGACGCGAGCGTAGTCCTGCGGCTTGGTGTTCTCATTGAGCTGCTCGATAGCGGTCTGCGCGTTCGGGTTCTCCTCCAAGAACTTCTTCTCTTCCGGATCGTCCAAAGCATTCTTGCGCACCGGCATGTAACCCGTCTTCTGGGAGAACTTGATGGTGTTTTCGGTGTTAGTCAGGAAGTCAATGAACTTAACCGCGTTAGCCTTACGCTCGTCAGAAATGCCAGCCGGCACGGCCAGTCCGGCACCGCCAGTCGCTGCCGAAGGACCAGGGCCCGGCAGGTAGGTGGTGATGAACGGAATCGTTGCCGTCTCCTTCAGGCCACCCAAGGAACCGGTGGACTCCAGCAGACCGGAAGCCTTGCCGGAGCCGAATGCAACGGTCGGGTCGGTGGAGATTTCGATGTGGCCTTCCTTGACCTGGGCCTGGAGGAACTTACCGGCCTCGATGGACTCCTTCGAGGTAAAGTTCGGTTCCCACTCATCAGAGTAAGAACCACCGAAGGCCCAAATCATGCCCTGGAAGTACCAGTCGAGATAGCTGGAGCCGTCCGGAACAGTAACAGCCGGCTTGTTGAGCTTGTCCTTGATCTTGGTAGCCCACTCGTCGAACTCTTCCCAGTCCTTCGGGCCACGATCGGTAGGAAGCCCCGCTGCCTTGAGGTCATCGGTGTTCCAATACATCAGGTTCGTGGATCGGGAGTACGGCACACCGTAGTGCTTGTCCTTGTACTTGTAGTCCTCACGCAGGGTATCGACGTAGCTCTCCGAGTCAATGTCGTTCATCTCCCAGAGGTCATCGAGCGGCGTGGTGGCCTCATTCAGTGCGAAGTTGAACCAGGTGACGTCGGAGGCAACGAGGACGTCAGGCAGATCGCCGCCTGCGAGGGCAGCATTGAAGCGCTGCGCAACTTCCTCATAGTTGGATCCCGCGGTGACCAGTTCAACCTTGAGATCCGGGTTTTCCTTCTCAAATTCATCAATGAGCTCTTGCTCTAAGTCGCGCGAGGATCCCGGGTGATTGGACCAGAAAGTGATGGTGTTGGCATCGCCGTCATCTTTCGAGCCGTTGCTTGCGGTGGTCGATCCACCTGCACAAGCGGTCAAGGACACGGTGGTCAGTAGTGCCGCGCAGGCAGCGACGATGCGAGTAGTGGTCTTACGAGACATGGGGAGGTTCTCCTTTGGAGGTGAAGAGTTGGGGACTTGATTGAGTTGGGCATAGAGACAGCAGGCAGACGGACTAGCCTTTGACTGCGCCCGCAGTCAAACCCTTGATCATCGGCTTCTGGAGTATGAGGAAGATGATGATCATGGGCAGGGTTGTCAACACCGTACCGGCCATCACCGGCGCCCAGTTTGTGACGCCTTCCGCATCCTGCAAGCGGGTCAGGCCCACCGGCAGCGTGGCTGCAGCCGGTGTATCCGTAATCAGGAAGGGCCACAGGTATTGGTTCCATTCATTGACCACGGTGATGAGGACGAACGCGGACAGCGTTGGCCATGACATCGGCAGGACCACTCGGAACAAGGTGGTAAAGAAACCTGCTCCGTCCATGCGAGCGGCCTCGAGAATTTCCGGGGGCAATGACTGGAAGTGATTGCGCATGAGGAAGGCACCGAACGCCACGCCCGCCAGTGGGATGATGACGCCAGCGTAGGTATCTCTCCAACCCCACGACGCAACCAACGAGTAGTTCGAAATAATGGTGATCTGGTTGGGAACCATCAGCGAGGCGATGATAAGCAGGAACAGTAGGTTTCGGCCGGGGAAACGAATGAATGCGAAGGCATAGGCAGTCAGAACGCCGAGGACTACCTCTACCACCGTCAGGATCAGAGTGATGATGACGGAGTTTTTCAGGTAGCTCGAGAAGCCAGAGGTCTGCCAGACGTAGGAATAGTTCTCCGCCTTGAAAGGATTAGGCCAGAAGGAAATTGGATCCGAATACACGTCCTGGAAAGACTTGAAGCTGGTGATGAAAATAAAGTACAGCGGCACCATAATCATCAGCACTGTCAGTACCAAGGCGATGTAGCCGATGACCTTCGTCGCTGGATGACTGTGATCAATTGGCTCGCCTTTGCGTTTTCGCTGGGCATCAGTAATGACCGGCGCTGCGAGGGATTGGGAGCCAGGAACGGGCGGCAGTTCGCCTTTGGCTTGCGGGAGACCTACCTGGACGGAAGCCGGAATTGCGCGTCTTTCGGACATTTACTTATCCATCCTTTCCTGCAACTTAATCTGCAGCACCGTAATGACAAGCACTACGAGGAACATGATGGTAGCTACTGCTGCGCCATAGCCGGCACGGTTGTTGATGAAGGTCTCCTGGTACACCTGGAAGACCATTGTGGAAGTTCCGTAGCCGAACGGTCCACCACCGGTCATCGCATTGATGATGTCGAAGACCTGGAAGGAATTGAGCAGCACGGTAATCAGCAAGAAGAAGGTGGTGCCGCGAAGCTGCGGCAGGACCACACGGAAGAAGTGTCGCGGGGCCGGGGTACCGTCAATCTCCGATGCTTCGTCAAGATCACGGCGCCGTCCTTGCAAGGCAGCCAGATAGATAACGAAGACGTAGCCTACGTTTTTCCAAATGTAGGTCACCGTAATCATGAACAGCGCCCAGTTCTGTTGTTGGTAAAAGTTCGGCACATCGACCCCGATGATCCCCAAGAAGTATTGGATGAGGCCGTAGTTGGGATCGAAGACAAACTGGAAGGCCACGCCAATCGCCGCACCTGCGATGACGTAGGGAGCGAAGACCATCGAACGCACCGCAGCGCGACCAAAAAGCTTTTGGTCCAGCAGCAATGCCAGAGCCAGTCCCAAAACCATCGAACCGGCCACCGCGAAGAAAGTAAAAACGACAGTGTTGAACACCACGCGTCCGGTATCCGGTGCTTGGAACCAGTCGATGTAGTTCTGAAGACCGACAAAGGTCATCGTCGGCGATGAAATATTCCAGTTAAAGAAAGAGATGCGAATGTTATCGACCAACGGCCGATAAGTGAAAAGAACGAGAAGGAGAAGGTTCGGGCCAACGAGCAATGCCGCAAGACCGATCTGTTTCCAATCGAGCTTCCGTTTGCGTGGATGACGCGCGAAGTCCTCGGAGACGACCGGCTTCTCAGTGACTGCAGGGATCGCAGCCGTTAGCCCGTTTGCCGGGGTGGAAATTGCCATGCAGAAGAAACTAGACCAAGGCAGTAAACAAAAAGTTTATTGAAAGTATTGACTTGATAAACAGCAGGAAAATTTCCGGAGCCGAGCACTCGAAAACCCATGCTGCGCGTGGGGAACATCACAAGCAACACAATGGAAGACCTCACATCACGTCGCGTTAATGAGAGAACTCCGCCGTCTCTTTAGATAGACCATTTCGGTCCATGACGGATCAGATGAGGATGTAGCCTAACGCTGGCTAACTGCGCGAAAGCACGTCGATTGCCAGCTCTGGCAGGTCGGTTGCCATGAGCGATACTCCGTTTTCGCGGCACCACTCCATGTCCTTTGGCAGGTTCACCGTCCACACGTAGGACGGGGCATCAACACCGACAAAGAAGTCGGCGTCCCTCCGCGCTTGGTGAATCGAAGGCCCAAATCCCGTTGCACCCTCGAGCATTTCCGGGACTCCCTCATCAGGTTCAAGGAGAAGGAATGACCGCAAGGACGGCAAGAAGTGTCGAAACCGAGCAATTGCTTCGGGGTTGAAGGAGATCAGGCTAAACCGTGGGTCGGCATCGAGCTGTCGGCCGCGTAGGACTTCCGCTACCGATTCCTCAAGGCGTGCACCAAAAGGAGACGGATGCTTCGTCTCTATGAGCAGCTGCTTTCCGGGGTAAGACATGACGAGGTCCACGAGTTCGTCGAGAAGCATGATGCGTTGCGGATCCCCGTGGGTACCGAAATTGAGTGTGCGCAGCTCCTCTAGGGTCATGTCGCCAACAGCGCCGGCGCCATCCGACGTCCTGTCCACCGTCTGATCGTGGATAACTACGACTTCTCCGTCTTTGGTTAGGTTGACGTCGCACTCCACACCAGCCACGTCGAGTTTGAGGGCTTCTTCGAAGGACCGGAATGTGTTTTCGGGGTACCAGCCGTTATAACCTCGGTGCGCGATAATTCCTGGGCGCTCTGACATACTCTTATCCTCCGGGCGGCAAAGTGAATTGTGACGTTGGCGCCGCCCCAGTGTAGACCGCTAACGCCGGCCGCCGCGGTGGCGGTGGGTCGCCACCACGTGCACGGCATCCAGCATGCCCAGGCTGAGCACCGCCTCGCGCAGGGCAAATTGGAAGGTCCACAGGCGTCGAAAGACCTGATCGAACCCGGCTGCCCCGGCTTCGCGGTGGCGGCCATCGAAAAAGCTGCGCTGGTAGCGAAGCGTTTCGAGGTAGTGGCTTCCGGTGTGGGTTTGCGCGATGATTCGCAGGTTGGAACGCTTATCGAAGAGCCTATGGGTTTCTTCCAACAACGGGTATTCCAAGCCAGGCCAGATATAGGCACGCAGAACCTGAATCGCCGAACGAGCCGCCGGAGTCATCGCATCCGTGGCAAAAAGCGAAGCTAAAGCCAGACGCCCGCCACTGACCAGCGAGCGGTCCAGCATCTCGACATATCGGCGGCGTTCCGGCGGCGAAAGCGTCTCCAGTTTTTCGACGCTCACTATCGCGTCATACCGCCCGCGCCACTTCTTTGGGTTGGGCAAGGCCGTCTCTATGCCCTGCACGTGAACCGAATCAGCGGCGCCTTCGAGAAGCAGTTGCTCGTCGAAAAGCGCCTTCTGCTCCGTGTCGCCCGTAAGCACGTCCACCGTGGCGCGCCGGG
The DNA here is from genome assembly GCF_053480195.1 of Corynebacterium guaraldiae. Taxonomy (NCBI): domain Bacteria; kingdom Bacillati; phylum Actinomycetota; class Actinomycetes; order Mycobacteriales; family Corynebacteriaceae; genus Corynebacterium; species Corynebacterium guaraldiae. Next base: position 196,600 of record NZ_JBRBAU010000003.1, read on the forward strand.
CCACCGCCTGAACCGCTACTTGCAGCCCAGTGGCTGGGTAGACCAGGAGGTGGGTTCCGGCGCCGGTGCGGGTGGCGTCGAGAAGCCACTGCGCAGCGCGACGCTGTGCGTCGCCCAAGTCCTCGCGGTCCGTTGATGCCGGCTCGGTCACCGTGGTTACATCGACGAAGTGCTCTTTGGGTTCTTTTCTGCCCGCACGCGCGCTATAGCTACGCACCGCCTCGCGCACCGTAGTGGGTACGCCACTTGCAAAAATGCCGCCCGAATGGCTCAACGAGTCACCTGCGTACAGTTTCACAACGTCAAGGGGTAGTTCACCAGGGCTCGATGTCTCCACGGCAAGCTCCTTGGCCTTCGGCCGATAACCCACCCCCACCAGCCGCGTGAGGACTCTGACAAGGCGCTCAGAATCGGGAGTTGTCCACTCGCCAGCCATATAAGACTCGGCCAGGCCCAGCCAGCCCGAATCGGCGATGCGGGAGAAGAGGGCGTCGTGAAGCACGGTGACATCTGGGTCTTCGCCGTCCAGCTCTACCCCAGCCTTGGAACAGGCCTGCGCGAACTCCGCCTCAGCCCGGCCAGCTTTCATACGCAGTAGGCGCGGTGAAGGGACAGTAGCCACACCGGGCCACACCGCAGCATCGATCGAAGCCAAGTGGGGATACACGCTCAAGTCAGCCTTCCTCATCGCACGCATGTGTCCTCCCAGACTAAAGCCAACGGGGCCCGCGCGGGTGGAGGCGCGGCCCAAAAAGCCAGTTAATAACCCATAAAGTATGCATGTACCGCTAGAAAGGTTTAGACTGACTCGGGTAAAATAATCTGGCTTTCTTAAGGAAGGTAATCAAACACCATGGCGCAAACTCCCCACCGTCCTAGTAACGGCCGCCACCACGTCGTTGTTATCGGTGCCGGCTTCGGCGGTATCAACGCCGTCAAGAAGCTCAAGGACGCGGATGTTGAGATCACCCTCATCGACAAGAAGAACCACCACCTCTTCCAGCCGATGCTCTACCAGGTAGCCACCGGCGTCATTTCCGCCGGCGAAATCGCCCCGTCTACGCGTCAGATCTTGCGTCACCAGGACAACGTTAACTTTGTCAACGGTGAGGTCACCGACGTCAATATCAAGGATCAGACCGTCACCGCGGAACTCGATGGCGCTGTTCGTACCTACGGCTACGACTCCCTCATTGTGGCAGCCGGCGCTGGCCAGTCTTACTTCGGCAACGACCACTTCGCCGAGTATGCCCCGGGCATGAAGACGCTGGATGATGCCCTAGAGATCCGCTCCCGCATTATCTCCGCTTTTGAGAAGGCGGAGCTGGAAGAGGATCCTGCAAAGCGCGAGAAGCTGCTGACCTTCGTCATCGTGGGCGCTGGCCCGACCGGCGTTGAGCTGACCGGCCAGATTGCCGAGCTGGCACAGCGCACCTTTGCTGGCGAATACTCCAATTTCGGTTCCTCCTCCGCCAAGATTTACCTCTTGGACGGCGCTCCGCAGGTCCTTCCGCCGTTCGGCAAGCGCCTCGGCCGCAAGGCTCAGCGCACGCTGGAGAAGCTGGGCGTTGACGTGCGCCTCAACGCCATGGTTACCGACGTCACCGCTGACGCCGTCACCTACAAGAACATGAAGACCGAGGAAGAGGTCACCATCGAGGCCGCGACCAAGATCTGGTCCGCAGGTGTCGCCGCTTCCCCGTTGGGCAAGGTCATCGCTGACCAGGCTGGCGTGGAATCCGACCGTGCCGGCCGCGTCTCCGTTAACGAGGACCTCACGGTTGGCGAGTACAAGAACGTCTACATCGTCGGCGACATGATTTCCCTCAACCGCCTTCCGGGCGTGGCCCAGGTGGCCATCCAGGGCGGCAACCACGTGGGCAAGCTCATCGAAGCCAAGATCGATGAAGAGTCCACCGCGAACGAAGCCGAGCCGTTCGAGTACTTTGACAAGGGCTCCATGGCCGTTATTTCCCGCTTCAACGCCGTCGTCAAGCTGGGCAAGACCGAGTTTGCTGGCTTCCCGGCGTGGATCTCCTGGCTCGGCCTGCACATCTTCTACATCGTTGGCTTCCGCAGCCGTACCCTCGTGGCGCTGCACTGGATCCTCAACGCCTTCTCGCGCGACCGCGGCAACCTGGAAATCACCCAGCAGCAGCGCGTCGCTCGCAACGTCATTGACCGCGACCTTCACTAAGTTCTACGCGCTTTAAGGGAGAGAGGAATCATCCTCTCTCCCTTTTCTTTGGCCACATACGGTAGAACGGAAGAAGTCCCTAGCGTAAAGGAGAAAACCGTGAACCGTCCTGCCCTGCCTCGCGTCCTCAGCATTGCTGGCACCGATCCCACGGGAGGGGCGGGAATTCACGCTGACCTCAAATCCTTTGAGGCGGCCGGCGCCTATGGCATGGCAGTGGTGACGGCCCTCGTCGCGCAAAACACGCAAGGGGTGCGCGCCATCCACACCCCTCCGGTGGAATTCCTGCGCGAACAACTGACAAGTGTGAAGGAGGACGTGACTATCGACGCCCTCAAGATCGGCATGCTCGGCTCGGTGTCCATCACCGAAACGGTGAGCAAGTTCGTCTCTACCCTGCCCGAGGGGGTTCCCATAGTCTGCGATCCGGTCATGGTCGCCTCCAGCGGCGACCGCCTACTCGAACGGGAGGCGGAGCGCGCTGTGCGCGAACTCGCCCGCCGCTCCACCGTGGTCACGCCGAACTTGCCGGAGCTCGCTGTCCTCGCGGACGTCGCACAGCCGCGCATCCTCGAGGAAGCAATCGATATCGCCATTCAGTGGGCTCACGACAATGGGACCTGGGTCGTGGTCAAGGGCGGACACCTCGACGGCGCCCAAGCCGATAATGCAACGGTAAGCCCGTCCGGCGCGGTAACCCGCGTGCCCTGCCCGCGGATTAACACGAAGAACACGCACGGCACCGGCTGCTCGCTCTCCTCCGCGCTCGCAGCACGTTTAGGAGCGGGGGAAACACTCGACGAGGCATTGGTATGGGCCACCGAATGGCTCCACGAAGCGATAGAGAATGCTGATGCGCTTCACGTCGGTCGCGGGCGCGGCCCCGTTGACCATGGTCACCGGCTGCGGCGCCTCGCCGCAGGCGCGCAGCGCTAACCCAATAGGTCTGCGCCGGGGCGGGTAAGCACGGCCACCATGAAGGTGGAGTTCTCCTTAAAGACCTTCATGTCCCAGGATGCGAAGATGAAGTCGACTCGGTAGCCCACCGCGCGGGCGAGGTCGAGGAATTCATCGAAGCCCCAACCACGACCTTCGCCAAAACCAACGACGAACCGACCACCCGGGCGCAAAGCGTTGAAGACGTTGCGCAGAGCGGCCTCACGTCCTTCGATGGCAATGAAGGTCATCACGTTGCCCGCAGCCACAGCGATATCAAAGTTACCCTCCGGGATTTCCTCTTCCGAAAGGTCCCCCACTTCCCAACGGGCCTCCGGATAATCATTGACCGCATGCTCGATCAGGATGGGATCGACGTCCACGCCCAACACCGTGTGGCCGCGCTTTGCCAACTCACCGCCGAGGCGCCCGGAACCGCAGCCGGCGTCGAGGACGCGGGAGTGGCGTTCACTCATGGCGTCGATAAGCCGGGCTTCCCCATCGATGTCCTTGCCCTGGGCCCGAAGTGTCTTCCACTTCCGCGCAAAGTTATGGGAATGGGCGGGATTCGCTGCAGTAACTTCTTTCCAGGTAGGCATGACAACGATTATATGCCCTTACAGGTGTAAGCTTTAGCCGCCATTACAAAACGCCTATACGAAACGAAGGAGGCTGAGACACGATGCCATCTGTACCGTCACCATTCAAGCCACGCAAGAAAAACACTTCTGACGACAGTGCTCCGAGTTTTTCCGTTCCCGTCGAACGTGCCATTGAGCACTGCCGCGTGTTCGTCGATGGCGAGGCTCTTCCCGGCGAGTTTTCGCCGCACAGCGCGCTGCAAACCGTGGAAGAGTACGGACGCGGCTTCGTGTGGGTAGGCCTCTACGAGCCGCTCGAATCACAGATGACGAAGGTGGCGGCTGAGTTTCGTATCCACGAGCTCATCGTCGAGGACGTCGTCCAAGCTCACCAGCGCCCGAAGCTGGAACGCTACGATGACCAGCTGTTCGTGGTGGCGCGGTCGGTGAACTACCGGGATCACGACGAGGTAGCCGATAAGCGCCAAATTATTTCCACTGGTGAGATGCAAATGATCATCGGTGACACATTCATCATCACGGTGCGTCACTCGGCTAAGCTACCCAACTTGGCCTACGTGATCGAGGATGAGCAGGACCTCGTCGAACAGGGCCCCGTGTCCCTAGCGTGGAAGATCCTCGACATGATGGTGGACCGCTATTCGGAGATCTGCCGCCTCATCGCCATCGAGGTCGACGAGCTCGAGGAAGAAATCTTCACTCCGAATTCGCTGCCGAACATCGATCGCATCTATATGTTCAAGCGCGAGATTCTGGAGATGAAGCACGCCATCGTGCCGCTTTCGCCTGCTTTGCGCTCGATGGTCTCTGACCACAAGGACCTCATTCCGAAGGCGATTCGCTCCTACATCAGGGACGTCAACGATCACCAGCTGGTGGTCCAGGACCACGTGTCGGGGTTCGATGAACGCTTGACCTCGCTTATCGACGCCTCCGTGGCCAAGATCAGCATGCAGCAAAACTCCGACATGCGCACGATTTCCGCGGTGGTTGGTATGTGGGCCGCACCAACGCTTGTCGCGGGTATCTACGGAATGAACTTCGATGTCATGCCGGAGCTGCATTTTCCTTGGGGCTATTACGGCGCAATCGGCCTCATGGTGTTAGTCGTGGCCGGAATGTGGTGGTGGTTCCGCCGCAACAACTGGTTGTAAGAGGCTACTGCACCACCATCGTGCGCAGCGTGGACGCGGCGAGGAGCACATCCCCCTGGCTGATCTTAACCTCCCACAGCTGCGTGCGGCGCCCCTTGTACAGCGGTGTAGCAACGGCGGTCACCGTGCCCGAAGCCACCGGCTTGAGGAAATCCGTGTTGTTGTTGACACCGACAACGGGCTTGCCTGCGAGGATTAGGCTGCCGACGGATGCAGTCGATTCCGTAATTGTGCAGTACAGACCCCCATTTGCAACGCCCCAAGGCTGGTGGTGATCTGGGACGACTTCCACCTCAGATCGAACCTCGTCTGCAGAAATGTGCGTGTAGCGCAGGCCAATAAGCCCTGCGAGCCCCTGCGGGTTGGAGTTGATCAACTCGAGTTCTTCCGCGTTGAGCGGACGCGACTGGGAAACGGCCAAGAGCTTTTCAAAGATTTCAGAGTGGTTCATGCCACAACAGGTTAGTGGAATTCGGTGACGTAGGATGGTGAACATGACTCAAAGTGCTGAAAAGACAGATCTCGCTCAGATTGGCGTTGTGGGGCTTGCTGTGATGGGCTCCAACCTTGCGCGAAACTTTGCTCGCAACGGCAACACGGTCGCGGTGTACAACCGCAGCCCGGAAAAGACTCGCGCGCTCATCAGCGAGCACGGCGATGAAGGAGCGTTCATTGCCTCCGAGACCGTCGAGGACTTCGTTGCCTCCCTCGAGCGCCCGCGTAAGGCGATCATCATGGTTAAGGCTGGCGCGGCTACTGACGCCGTCATCGAGCAACTCACCGAAGCCATGGATGAGGGTGACATCATCATCGATGGCGGCAATGCACTGTTCACGGACACCATTCGCCGCGAGAAGGAGGTGGCCGCTAAGGGCCGTCACTTCGTCGGCGCAGGCATTTCCGGTGGTGAGGAAGGCGCGCTCAATGGCCCGTCCATCATGCCTGGTGGCCCAGCTGAGTCTTGGGAGACCTTGGGACCAATCCTCGAGTCCATCGCCGCTAATGTCGACGGTACTCCGTGCGTGACCCACATCGGACCCGATGGCGCTGGCCACTTCGTCAAGATGGTGCATAACGGCATCGAATACGCCGACATGCAGGTTATCGGTGAGGCTTACCAGTTGCTTCGTTATGGTGCGGGCATGGAACCGGCTGAAATCGCCGAAGTCTTCCGCGAATGGAACGCCGGAGACCTAGACTCCTACCTCATTGAGATCACCGCCGAAGTACTAGCACAGAAAGATCCGGAGACAGGTGCCCCGCTTGTCGACGTCATCGTGGACGCCGCCGGTCAGAAGGGCACCGGCCGCTGGACCGCCATTAATGGTCTCGAGCTGGGCGTGCCGATCACCGGCATTGCGGAATCCGTTTTCGCGCGTGCGCTCTCTTCTGCCACTGCTCAACGTGCAGCTGCCCAGGAAGGCCAGCTGCCTTCCGGAACCATTGCCGAGCTCAATGTGGACAAGGCTGAGTTCGTCGAAGACGTTCGCCGTGCACTGTATGCCGCGAAGCTCATTGCCTACTCCCAGGGCTTCGATGAGATCAAGGCTGGCTCCGAGGAGTTCGGCTGGAACGTGGACCCACGCGATTTGGCCACCATCTGGCGCGGTGGATGCATCATTCGCGCGAAGTTCCTCGATCGCATCCGTGAGGCCTACGACAACAATGCCGACCTGCCTGCCTTGATTCTGGACCCGTACTTCAAGGGCGAGCTGGAGAACCTCATCGACCCCTGGCGTCGCGTCGTGGTTACTGCAACGCAGCTGGGCCTGCCGGTTCCGGTGTTTGCCTCTTCCCTGTCCTACTACGACAGCTTGCGCGCCGAGCGCCTCCCAGCTGCTCTGATTCAGGGCCAGCGCGATTTCTTCGGCGCCCACACCTTCAAGCGTGTGGACCGCGAGGGCACGTTCCATATCGAATGGTCAGGTGACCGCTCGCTTACCGAGATGTAGCTGCTAAGCCCCTCCCCTGAGGGGCTTTTCTTATCCCTCCGCTACCCGCGACCAGAATTTTTCTTCTTCCGGTTGCGGGGTGTAGAGACCTGTTTTAGTCTCTGTGCTCATGGGGGATATTGAAACCTACATCCGCCTTCGCAATTCGGGGATTGCGCTGGTGGAAAACATTCCTGGCTCACCCGACGAGCTCCGCGCGCTCGGCGCGGATGCCTCCGATGCCACTGAGCTTGCAAACCTTAACCAGGTGTATTTCGGTCCCACCCGCTTTAGCGGCAAACAACGCAAAGCCCGCCACGCAGCCCTTCAACAACGCCACAGCCTCGGCACCCTCACACTCATCGAGTCCTACACCGCAAAAGTCAAGAAAACCCTCGACGCCTGGAACCTGCGAATCAAACTCGCAGGAACACCCGCACACCGCATCCCCACCGTCGCCGCCACACGACTGAAAGAACTCCGCTCCAAACGCATAGCCAAACCAGGCGTGCGCATCACCTACCGCACGCAAGGCCCTAACACCCTTTCCATTACCGATGACGCCACCACGATTGCCAACATGCGCGGCGTCTTAGAATCCACCAACACCGACCTGCTTCAAGCAGCCAACGACGTCTTCTTCAAAGAAGGCACCGGTTCCAAACCCGCGGTGCGCACCCAAGTCATCGTCACCCTGAACGAGCTCGACCAGATCATAAACGGCGACGGGGACGAAATAGAGCTCAACTTGACTAACGGTGGGCGCATGACCGGGGCGGAATTCCTCACCCACAAATTCGCCGAAATAGGCTATGCCACCATCGTCCACCCCATTGAAGGACCCATCAACACCTGGCGGCTAGAGCGTGGAGCAAACTTCAAACAACGCCTTACCCTGCACGCTGAATTCCACACATGTGCAAGACCAGGCTGTAACAAGCCCGCTGATTACTGCCAAGTCCATCACCTCATCCCCTGGCAGGCAGGCGGCTACACCAACATCAAGAACCTGACCTTCCTGTGCGCCTACCACAACGGTATTAACGATGATGACCCGCAAAGGCCTACCGGCCGCGGCTACATGTACCGGCTCAACACCGGGGTCAGCTTCATCCCACCCTGGGGCACACCAATCACCGCAATGCCCGAATACCAAGAAGCACTAGCCAGACTCAACGCCGAACAAGCAGGACAACCACCAGAGGAACCACCCGACAGCAGCTAACACCCACAGCCACCAAACACAGCAACGGCAGAAAGGAAACAGCTAACCACCAGTGACAACACTGCCACCCGCGGACCACATCAAGGCACGCGGGCACATCGGTGATCCTTGACCCCCTTCAAATACCGGCAGGAACGACGCGCATTTAAGCCCTTAAAGAACGAGACCCGCCAACCGGATGAGGGTTGACGGGCCACTTGGGGTGGGTGAAGCGTCGTCAAGCGCGTGGGGCGCCGAAGATAGCTAGGCATTCACCGACGGACCACCCAGAGCCGAGTCAAGGATTCCCGCACCCACGAGATAGTTGGCCAAATCATTCAAGTCCGCTTCGTCCCCGTTGGCATCATAGCCGTCCATGACGTACTCGATAACCGCGTTGCCATCCTCAAGTACTTCAGCAATCACGTACTCATCTTCCTCACTAAAAGCACCAATCTGGGAGCCGCGGGCCGAGGTGAAGTCCTCGACGGTGCCGGCCAGCCCAACGCTTTCAGTATCGCGTATAGCATCCTTGTTCTCTGTGTACTGAGCCACGAATTCTCTGTCCGGACCATAGATGCAAGAAATCGTCGGAACCCACTGAACATCTAGGCCCAGATAGTCCGCCTGCCCGAAGAATGACGTGTCCTCATAGCACTCGTCCGAAAGGTCAATGAGCGGAGCGGGCACCGGGGCAGAAACCTCGGAGGCGCGGATTCTGTCAACCTCATCGGAGTCATATGTGCTGTTCCAGTAGGCATTGTCGGAAGCACTTACGTCTTGTGGCGCATCATCAAAGTCGGCAGCAACATCTTTGAAGAAAGAAACTGCAGCAAAAATAGCGACGCCTGCGATGATGGCGAATACAAGAACTACCGCCAGAACGATCCACAATGCTTTCTTCGAGCTGGGCTTCTTTTCGACCGGCTGTGGCATCGTTGGGCCGCCGGCGTGAGCACCTTGATTTTGATTGATAAAGCCAGGCGGTGCTTGGTTGTGCTGCGGGTTCTGGCCAAATCCACGGGGCGGCTGCTGCGGGCTACTGAAAGGGTTCGTCATGTCGATCAATTTAGCAGAGACCTACATCACATTACTGCCAACAGTGCAGGATGCTAGGCCCATTCCCCGCACTGGCTTTTCTATCTGGCATCGAAGCGAACTAGACTTCCTCTCGATGAATACTTTCGCCGACCTCGGCCTCCCCCGCGATGTTGTCCGCGTCCTTGACAAACAGGGCATCACGACCCCCTTCCCTATCCAAGAAGCCGCGATTCCCGCCGCCCTTTCCGGCAAGGACGTCCTAGGCCGCGGCCCCACGGGCTCGGGAAAAACCTTCACGTTCGGCCTTCCCATGCTCACTCGACTTGCCGAATCCGGGGTCTCCCGACCGGCGCACCCCCGCGGTCTCGTGTTAGCACCAACGCGTGAGCTGGCAACGCAGATCCAACAACGCCTGGATGAACCCGCAGCCGCGCTGGGACTGCGTGTGTTGGCAGTTGTCGGTGGTGTCAACATCAACAACCACATTCGCTCATTGGCCCGCCCGGTTGACCTCCTTGTTGCTACGCCGGGCCGCGCACTGGATCTCATCGACCAAGGCAAGCTTTTCTTCGACCAGATCACCATCACTGCGCTCGACGAGGCCGACCAGATGGCGGACATGGGCTTCCTTCCCCAGGTACGCAAACTGCTCAGTCTCACCCCACCAGACGGCCAACGCTTACTCTTCTCCGCCACCCTCGACGGTGAGGTAAACAAGTTGGTCGAGCAGTTCATGCACGACCCCGTAACCCACTCCACAGCCCCCGTCGAGGCCGCCGTGGACACGATGGAGCACCACCTCATTTTCATCGGCACCCGCGAGGCACGCAACGGCGTCGTCCTGCGGCTCGGTGCACGCAAGGGCAAGACCATCATGTTTATGCGGACCAAGCACGGAGTCGACAGGCAGGCGAAGAAGCTGCGCAGAGTCGGTATTAACGCACTGCCGCTTCACGGCGATAAGGGCCAAGGTTCACGTACCAAGGCAATTGAGGGCTTCGCCGACGGAAGCGTACCCGTGCTCGTCGCCACGGACATCGCCGCACGCGGTATCGACATTGCGGATGTCTCCCTCGTCGTCCACGTAGATCCACCCGCCGAGCACAAGGCTTACCTACACCGTTCCGGCCGCACCGCCCGCGGCGGTGAGTCAGGCACCGTCGTCACACTCGTTACCGACGAGCAGCGCGGAGAGGTGGCCAAGCTCATTGCAAAGGCCGGAGTGGACCACACCGACCTCGACATCAGTGACCGCGCCAACCCCGCCAGCAGCCCCGAACTTGCCCAGATGACCGGTGCGCGCAAGCCGAAGGGCGAGCCGCTCGGGCCACCGAACCAACAGCAGCCTAAGCAGGAAGCACCGGGGCACCGCCGCCGCGGCCGTAACAACCGCCGCCGTCGAGGCAGTGCTGGACAACGATGATTCTCGCGCCCAAGGATTGGCAAGCCCGGATGCGACAGCACGAGGAGGAAGCAAATGAGTTCCTCGCTCGCTATCGCCACCCAGGCTCGTATCACCCTGTCTACGACTTCCTTTTCGAGTACTACCCCGTCCGCCCCTCTCATCTGCGCCGTTGGCACCCAGGCGTAGGGGTCACCCTGGAAGGGAACGCTCCGCACAGCGAATGGCGCTACTACCGCCGCACTGCCGAGGGCATCACGATGGACACCGAGGCCTTCCTCGAACGCCGCGGCGGAACCGTGCGCTACATCCTGGAACTTCTGGAAAAGACGGCGCACAATCCCACCCAATTTGATTGTTTTGGCCTGCATGAATGGGCCATTGTGTACCACACCGATTCCCCTCGCCATGACCTGCCGTTGCGGTTGGGAGCGGAAGGGACGAACGCAGTCGTCGACAAGCACCGCATCAAATGCACGCACTACGATGCCTTCCGTTTCTTTACTGAGCCCGCCCGCCCGCTTAACCTCACGGTGCTGACCCGTGAGGACCAACCGGACAACGACCAGGCTGGCTGCGTCCATGCGACTATGGATTTATATAAATGGGCGTGGAAATTGGGCCCGTTGGTGCCAGGTGACTTGTTCCTCGATACCTTCCGGTTGGCGGTGGCCGCGCGCACGCTCGACATGGAGGCCTCGCCATATGACTGCCGCGAGTGGGGCTTTGGGGTCGTCCCCATCGAAACGCCAGAGGGAAAGTCGGAGTATGTGCGGCGCCAACGCGCGCTTGCCGACGCCTCCGAGCCACTCCGCGCGCGGCTTGTCTCCCAAATTAGAGCAGCACTGAGCGCTACAATGAGAGACCATTGATGTGACCCGTCGGGGCGCCCTCTACTGCCCCGAGACCCCAGCGCGGAAGGAAAAAGATGGCCCGGCACTCGGATGGAAAGAATAACTATGCAATCGCACCGTGGGTCATCATCGTGGCCGTCCTCGCGGTTTTGGCGTTGGTTATCGGCGCATTCTTCCTCTTCCGCGGAGGGGAATCCGATTCGAGCGAGCCAGTAGCGGCGGATAAAACCACTGAGTCATCGGCCGTACAGAAACCAACAAGTGTAAGCGCTAGCACTACGTCTGCATCGACCACGCCCTCGAAGTCAGTACAGCCGTCCGAATCGGTATCAGCCACGCCCAGCACTGAAAACAAGGAAGATCAAGGGGTGGCGCCGAATACGTTGTTCCTTCTTGATACCTCCGACAACCTTGCGCCGTACTTCGATGAGGTAACCGAGGGCGTGGCGGAGGCGGCGTCGGCAGTCGGCGCGGAGGGAAGCCAGGTGGCTCTCTGGAACTATTCCTCACCCATTTCAGCCACGGCCACCGTGGGCTTCCGTCAGAATGTAGCCTATGGCGACGCCGAGAACGTGGCCTTCGCAGTACGGCAATTCGGCACTGGTGGCGTTCCTCAAACTCGCAGCGCCGTGGTCGCGGCACTGAATAACGCCACGGACCAAAAGGCAGAAACGGGCAAAGACGCCCGCGTCGTGCTCGTTACTACTGGGACCCAACAAGATATGGATGACGCAAGCTTTACAGAGGCAGTCAAAGCCGCGCGCGGTCAGGGCGTTAGCTTGAGCGTGGTGCATATCGGTGAAGGTGAAAAGGACGCCGAGCTCGAAAAGCTCGCTGACTCCTACAAGACCATCTCGGACCCTTCAAATGCCCAAGAGGACAAAAAGGCCATCGCCAACGCCGCCGGGGCACGATAACCGGGACACTTCAGGCGCATCGACGCCGCACATCAAAAAAGCCGCCGCTTCCTCTAGAGCACTGACGTGAGCTGCAGTGACTAAGAGGAGCGGCGGCGGATGGCTTCCTTAGGAGGTTTTGAGCTTGCGCCGAGCAGCCAGTTCGTCGAGGCCAAATACAACGTCGACTTCTTCGTCCTCCACAACGCGCTCGGCCGGGAAGGAAGTGATGGTTCCGGAAAGCTCCTTCAGGATGCCTGGGACAGCGATGCCAAACACGCCCTGTCCACCGGCAAGAAGGTCGATGACTTCGTCGTTCGAGCGGCACTCATAAACCGTGGTGCCGTCGGAGACGAGGGTGAGCTCAGCAAGATCATTAACTCCGCGATCCCTCAGGGATTCCACCGCGAGGCGAATATTCTGCAAAGAAATGCCGGTGTCCAAAAGGCGCTTGACAATCTTGAGAACCAGCACGTCCTTAAAGGAGTACAGGCGCTGGGAACCAGAGCCGCGAGCAGTGCGAATCGAGGGCTTCACCAGGTCCGTGCGCGCCCAGTAGTCCAACTGGCGGTAGGTAATGCCGGCTACCTGACAAGCGATGGGCACGCGGTAGCCCAGCTCCTCGTCGGGCCCGACATCAAAAAGGGATTCCTGAACGTAGTCGTTGGCTGCGAAATCTTCGAGCGGCAGTGCGCTGGACTCGGGACGGTTATTCTTACTGCTCACGTAATTACTCCAGTGATACTTGAGGGGAGTTCTATTTTTCTATTAAAGGGCACGTCAGCGACCGCGTCAAGAGTCGTCCTCCGTGAACCTCTAGTAGAACTTTAGACTTTTTGAGTCACTTTGTCATCATTAGTCACACGCGTGTCATTAAAAAATTCAGTGGTAGCACGACTAAAGCGACGCCACAGAGGGCGCCGCTTCTAATGTCTAGCTGGGATCAGGGCTTAGGGCTGAATTATGTGGAAGGGAGCTTAAACTCCCCTTTTACTCCTCTTCACCATCTTTGCCGCCGAGCAAATCTTCCTCGGAGATTCCGGAATCACGCATCATCTGCTCGAAGTCATCGTCCTCCAGCGCGCTTTGCTGGGAATGGCGCTCCTTAAACTCGCGCATGCGCTTCTCCGGGAACGTCTCCAGGGATTCTGCCTCGCGTTCTAGGCCGTAATATTCTTTAAGGTCCTCATCGCTAATGTAAATGGCTACCTCGTCGAGCACATCCTTCTCAAAATGAATGGGCAACCCATAGTGATCTGCGAGGACAAGAGCGTCGCACAAGCGGGCATCGTGCTCTTCGCCGGTACCATCCAGGAGATCAACCATGAAAACGCCCTTACGGTACTCGGACACGCAAATATGCTCGATGCCATCTAGCTGATCCGCAAAGGCGATGAGCAGTTCATACGTGCTTGGGCGCGCATTAAAGTGCCGCTCAAGTACTTGGAGGACACGCGCGCCGTCGATGGGTGAGACCCAGACCGGCACGTGCCGGTCCGCCTCCGCCCAATAGAAAAGAGCACATAGGTTATTTTCGGGGCCAACGGGGTGGATACCTAGAAATTTCAATACTTCAGTGTTCATGGAATCCACTTTTACACACATTCCTTGCACATGGTTGTCGGGCCGGTTAAGTGGCGTAGAAAAGTCGGCGCCAAACTTACGGAAATAAAAGCCCGTATGGTTTAAGGGCGGAATTCGTCACGAAGCTCGGTCTTGACCAACGTCCCGTGAAGCGACAGAACAAGGGCCGCCATCTGCTGAGAAAGCTCCTCGGCCTGTTGCGGGGCAGTATCAGACTTCGAATGCGCCACCGGCGTTGCCACCTGCGAAATCATGTCCGCCTGGCGGCGGGCAGCATTGCGCAGCGACTTCAACTGTCGCGCCTCAAACCCGAAGGATTCCAGCGCCACGGCCGCGGCCACGATGGACACGTCATCCGTATCAAAGAAGCCCGCCGGATCCGGCTTAATCAGTCCCACAGAAACCAGCTTGGCGATGTTTTCCTGCGTAGTGCCTGCTTGGTCGGCCACATCGGCGTCGGTAAGCCGAGTGACCACCGGCGCGCGCAGCTGCTCGGCGCTGATGAGGGCCTCGGCCTGGGAGGACACGATGGCGGTAACTTGCCCCGAATCCATCGCGTCTAGCTGTTCCCGAATAACCTTGAGCGGCGTATAGTGATCGCGCTGCGCGGTCAGAATATAGCGAAGACGATCAAGGTCCTTCTGGTAGTAGCGGCGGTAGCCCTTCGCGGTGCGCTCTGGAGTAATCAGCCCCTCAGATTCCAAGAAGCGAATCTTCGACACCGTCACATCCGGAAATTGCTTCTGCACGTGCTTCAGCGTTACGCCAATAGACATGGGCTTCTGCTTAGCAGGCTTGGTCTTCTTGACCACGGAAGACGCTGCTGCGGCAGCGGCGGTGGACTTCTGTGCGCTCACGATAGGACTACTACTGCTTTCTTCACGATTTCACTATGACAAAAGGGGAGCTCAGGTGGAAGCTTCCCCCGGCCTTCTCCCCTAGTTCTTTAGGACAGGCACTGCCTTATTTCGGGGCAATGAATACCAAGCGGAATTTACCAATCTGGATTTCATCGCCCACTTCGAGTACCTGAGCATTGCGCGGCTCGCGGTTCACGTAGGTTCCGTTGAGCGATCCGACATCGACTACCTCAAACTGACCGTCCTTCGCGCGGAACTCCGCGTGGCGACGAGACACGGTGACGTCATCGAGGAAGATATCAGCCTCTGGATGGCGGCCGGCGGTGGTGGTCGGCTGATCAAGCAGGAAGCGAGCGCCTGCATTGGGACCGCGCTTGACGACGAGCAGTGCCTGGCCCTCAGCCAAGTTCTCAGCTCCAGCAACGGAGGCGTCAGAACCCGCCGCGGTGCCGTTTTCCATCTCCTTGAGAAGATCTGCGCGGAAGACAGAAGTAGTTTCTGCCTGCGGTTCCGGCGTTCCGGTATTCTCGCTCATTTTTACCTCCGAAGGGTCGGATCAATGTTGACTCATTCCATATTAGCGACTCCGCCGCCCGCGCGAGTCGCCTCTCCGCAATTTACATCAACGGAAAATGTTTCCTATGCCCTTGAGCACGGAGTTTCCGCCCCCTGATAGTGGGTTATCGGAGACCATATAAGTCCACGTTGCGCTCGGGCGGGACAGGCCGTGATCCTCTAGATGGGCGCCATCTGAATCGATAAGCACGGTTTTAAAAGTATCAACGGCGTCATTAACCGCGCGCTGCGCTAGGTCTTTAAACTCGCGCACCGCGATGCGGTGGTATTCGTCGATTGGCGTCTCGCGGGCGATGGCACGTAGGTGGATAGATTCCCGCACATCATCCATCAACTCCAAGTGGTCGGCCCACGCCTGGTCGAGGTGGAAGAGCATAATCTCACGGGCCGCCCGCTCGCGCGCTTCAGCGGGGACGTCACGAAGCTCAGCAGCACGCTCCGGTGCCCGCTCAGCCAGCTCCTGCCAGGCTTGGTCGGTATCGAGCAGCTTAGCTCGCCGCTCATCAATGATGATGCGCTGATCTGCGAGCAGGTGGTTGTACTTCCAGGTCTGCGCGTGAATCTCTAGAAGCTGCCCCTCGGTCACGCGCTGACAGTGTGCAATGAAATCACGAACCCTTTTGGATTCGATGAGCCCGTCGGCATCGGGGCGGGCGGACAAGGATTCATCTTCCCCACCCTGTTTAACCACGTCATCTTCTAAGGAAACGAAGAAGATGGACTTGCCCGGATCTCCCTGGCGGCCAGCGCGACCGCGCAACTGGTTATCCAGACGCGAGGAACGGTGCCGCGAGGTGCCGAGCACCGCCAGACCACCCCTCTCGACGACGGCATCGCGGTCAGACTCATCAGCGCCGCCCAGCTTAATATCCGTGCCGCGGCCCGCCATCTGGGTGGAAACGGTGACACGGCCGACGTCGCCAGCCTCCGCCACAATGCGCGCCTCGTCCTCGTCATTCTTCGCATTAAGGACGTTTACCTCGATCCCCCGTTCGCGTAACGCAGCGGCGAGATCTTCGGATTCGGCGACGTCGTGGGTGCCCACCAAAACTGGTTGGCCGGTGCTGTTGATCGCGACGATTTCGTTCACGATGGCGCGGGACTTCTCATCCACCGAGGCATAGATGCGATCCGCCTCATCGAAGCGCTGCAGTTCCTTGTTTCTATCGATGACCGATACGTGGAGGTTATAGAACTGCCGTAGCTGATCGGTCGCCTCCACAGCGGTACCGGTCATCCCGCACACCAACGGGTAACGGCGCATGAGTTCCTGGAGCGTAATGGTGTCGAGGATGCGCCCTCCTTCCGATACCTCCAAGCCTTCCTTGGCCTCCACAGCGGCCTGCAGGCCGTCGGGCCAGCGCTGCAGTTCGGCTACGCGGCCGCGGGAGGCGTCGATAAGCTGCAGCTTTCCGTCCGTGATGATGTAGTGAATGTCACGAATGAGCAGCGCCTTCGCGTGCAGCGCCAAGTTCACCTTGACCAGTACGGAGCCGATATTCCCCTCGGAGTAGAGCGAATCAATGCCCAATTCGCGCTCGACTCGCGCCGCTCCATCGTCGGTCAGCGCCACCGTGCGCCCATCCTCCGCGATGACATAGTCCTGCTCCTCACGCAGGCGCGAAACCACGTTGGTGATGTGACCTGTGGACTCCTCACCCGGGCGGTTTCCGGCGAGGACGAGGGGAACGAGGGCTTCGTCGACAAGCACGGAGTCCGCCTCATCCACCAACGCAACATCTGCGCGCGCCTGTACCGTCTGCTCGCGGGAGGTGATCTGGTTATCCCGCAGAACGTCGAATCCCAGCTCGTTGACGGGGGCATAGATGATATCGCTCAGGTAGGCCGTGCGACGCTCCTCTGGGCCTAGCTTCTCGGTGACCGAGGCCACCGTGAGGCCGAAGAACTCCACGAGCGAGCGCATCCACTCGGCATCGCGCGCCGCGAGATAGTTATTGACCGTCACCAGGTGGACGCGTTTTCCGGTCAGCGCAAAACCAGTCGCGGCCATTGCGCCCACCAGGGTTTTTCCCTCACCGGTGGCCATCTGGATGACATCACCCTCAAGCAAGCGGAGAACGGCTTGGGACTGGACATTAAATGGGCGCATGCCGAGCTTGCGTTCGCTGGCCACGGCCAGAGCAGCGAGGAAACGCGACTTATCCGCAATCTTGCCATCCTTCACGCATTCCCGTGCGGTGGTGGCAACGTCTGCATCCGATAAGTTGGCAATTTCTTCCACCGCCGAGTCCGCAGCCGTGACGACGGCTTTCGATTTCTTATTGTTGCGCTCGGACTGTGCGCCCATTGCCTTCCAGAACCAATCGAATGCGCCCATGAGCACTCCTCCATCCTTGTGCGTCATACAGGTCTTCTATCGACTTTAGTCAACCCCGGTTCGCAGGCGTGCAGTTGCCCTTATATCCTTGTGGGCATGCAATCCGTGAACGTGTCGCTCCCCTCCAGCACCGGTACCACGATGGCCGGAACCATCGATTTCCCAGACTCCCCTCCGCAAGCCTTCGCCATCTTCGCGCACTGCTTTGCCGGCTCGCGCCATACACCCGGTGCCGCCCGCGTGAGCAAGCAGCTGACAAACTTTGGTATCGCCACCCTGCGCTTCGACTTCCCAGGCTTGGGACAGTCCGAGGGAAACTTCGCTGATACCTGTTTCAGCCAAAACGTTGCAGACATCCAGGCCGCCGCCGAGTGGCTGGCCCACAACTATTCTGCGCCGCAGCTCCTCATGGGTCACTCGCTGGGCGGCGCCGCAGCCCTCGCGGCGGCCAACGACATTCGTTCCCTCAAAGCCGTCGCCACCATCGGTGCCCCCTTCGATCCCGCACATTCAGTGCTGCATTACGCCGACAAGATTGGCGAGGTCGACGCCAATGGCGAGGTAGAGGTCACCTTGGGCGGCCGCGCGCTAACCATTTCGCGCCTTTTCCTCGAAGACCTTGCTGAGACCAACCCGGAGGAGTACCTTCCGCGCCTACGCAAGCCACTCATGGTGCTGCACTCCCCCATTGATCAGACCGTTGGCATCGACAATGCCCAGAACATTTTCCGCACCACGCGCTACCCCAAGTCCTTGGTGGCCTTGGACAAGGCTGATCACCTCGTCACCAAGCAAGGCGCGGCCGCACGCGCTGCCGACCTGATTGGCGCGTGGGCGGAGCAGTTCATCGTTCCGGAGAACCTTCCCGCGCCGGTCGCTGAGGACTCCGCAGTTGCAATCCCAGCTGTGGGCACGAGGATGGGCGTCGTAGTACGCCACAACGACCGTTCTGTGACCGCTGACCGCACGAAGAAAAGCGGCGGCAAGGGCCAAGGTTTTACCGCTGAAGGCCTCCTCATGTCCGCACTGGCTGTGGCAAGCACCCAGGCCATCAAGGCAGCGGGCAAGGCACAGAAGATCGACGCGAAGGCTCTCGAAGCTGTGTCCGTCAGCATTACCCAAGAGTCCGAATCCCGATTTACACGTACGGTGACTCTCCCCGCCTCCCTTAGCGCGGACCAACAACGCGCGCTTGGCGACGCCTCCGCATCCACCACCATCGACTCCCTCCTCACCGTCGAGGTGACCACCACCGTGACAACCGCGGCACAATAGATTCACATGATTGTTCTCAACCCTCTTGATCCGGCTGCCCGCTGCCCCTGCGGAACCGGCTTGACGTTTGGCGAGTGCTGCTCGCGCTACCACGCCGGCACGCCCGCGCCCTCGGCAGAGGCACTCATGCGCTCGCGGTTCAGTGCTTTCGTCACCGGCGATGAGGACTATTTGCTCCGTACCTGGGACCCAGAGACCCGCCCTGAGCGCCTCAACCTCGCAGATAACGGCATCCGCTTTTACCACCTCGATATTATCGATACCGTCGCCGGCGGCCCCTTGGACGATACCGGCGTCGTTGAGTTCGAGGCCTTCTATAAGGGCGCCGCACAAGGCTCTCAGCGGGAACGCTCCTCTTTCCGCAGACAAGACGGGCAGTGGGTCTACTCCACCGGCGAGTTCTAGAGCCTTCAAAACGCGCATCAACCTGGGATTTGTCGAAGCGAATACCGCTGGTGTAATCTGTAGCAGTTGCACCAAATGGTGCGACGGCGGACTATGGCGCAGTTTGGTAGCGCACTACACTGGGGGTGTAGGGGTCGCAGGTTCAAATCCTGTTAGTCCGACAGCATCCAGGGACGGTTTCGTGAAACGACCTTAAATCGTTTGCGAAACTGCCTCCGTGAGATAAACCCACCTCCTTCGGGCGGTGGGTTTGGTCGTTTTCGCTCTGATCTGGGTGTTGACCAATAACAAACACAGCATGGTTCGTCCCCTCTAAAACGACTTCTAGCCCGGAACCCCATATCGGTTTTCCGAGCTAGATGGATAAAGCTATTTAGTTGGTCTTAAGCTGCCTCGCGCGCAGGCGGCGCGTTCGGGCTTGCCTTCTCGCGCGCCGGATCGCGCGGCGGCTGAGGCTCACGGCCTTCAGGAGGCGGGGTCTTTTCATCTCGCTCCACCCGGCCAAGAAAGCGCCGGATCATGGAGGCATTGGCCGCAACCACACCAAGAGCCGTATAGAAGAAGGCCGCAGCAAAACCACGAACCGGCCTCCTAGTGTGGTCACCAATAGCAGCACCACCACGATTGTTCTTCACGTAGTCATTACGAGTTTCAATCACATTGCGCCAGGTACCGTATATTTTCTGCCACTCAGGTGTCTTGTAGGCCGGGCCAGTTTGTCGGTAGCGAATGCCCTCAGTGTGAGGGATGGCCACAGAGGACTTATTGGTACAGCACTTACCCATCTGGCTGCGCGGAGCTTCAAGACTAGGTGATGGGATAATAGGCAGTCTGAAGCGTCCTGGGTTTAGTTCCGCTTCTTTTACGCCCCTGTGTTGATGGGCTGGGTGAGATAGTACTCGGTTTCTATTTCCTGTGGGGTGGCGTAGTCCAATGCTTCGTGAAGCCGCTTGGTGTTCCACCAATGCACCCACCGCAAGGTGGCCAGTTCGACTTCTCCGACCGATGTCCACGGGCCTTGGGCATGAATCAGTTCCGCCTTGTAGAGACCATTGACTGTTTCGGCTAGTGCATTGTCAT
>NZ_JBRBAU010000004.1:0-213459 GCF_053480195.1 Corynebacterium guaraldiae
ATGCCAGCAGATTCGATGTCGGAACCACAGCGTTCGCCCTGCCAGAAAACGGTACTGACGCACGCGCCGTACTGGCCGCAGCGTTCGCTGCCTACGGCAAACCTCAAGAAATCCTTTCCGACAATGGGGATGCGTTCGCCACCTACCACCGTGGTTTTCTTTCTGCTACTGAAACTTGGCTCGCTAGTGAAGGTGTTCTTGCTATTGCTGGTTTCGCCCCGACAACCCAGGGAAAAGACGAGCGCTCTCACCGCACGTTGACCCAGTTCCTCGATGCACGCCACCCAGTCAGCCTTGCTGAGGTCAACACATATCTGGCTGAATACCGCCAGGTCTACAACGAACGACGACGGCACCAATCACTGCTTATCGGCAAAATGCACATCACCCCACGCCAAGCTTTCGATACCTTCCCCAAAGCACCATCACCTCAGCATCCACTCGATCCCGAGCAGGTCTGGGCCCGCATAGTCGCCTATAACCAAGCACACAACCCACAAGCAGTATCCGAAATGCTAAACGGCCCCGCGGAAGCGGCAACTTCACACGAGGCCAACACCGATGACATGGCAGCTTTGCAAGGCATACCTCCCACCGATACCCCAACACTAACGGCGCTGACGACACAATCAACAAACCATTGGGGCATCCCAGACCAACTCTGCGTAAGCAAAGATGGCGTTGTACGCGTGTGCGGCTTCGGTCTCTACATTGGTCTGAGGTTTAAAAACCGCAGACTCTACTCCACAGTCACAGCCGATAACGTTGCGGAGTTCTACACGGCCCATGACGGTGAATTCCTCTTCAGCGTGCCACTGCCGATCACGTTGAGCCACTGGCCACCAGGTGGCCAGATCAACATCAACCTCGTTGAAGGAATGAAACACCGCCAACCACCACGGATGAACCCGAAACTATCCAAACCCCGGCCCAAACGCAGGCCACAACCATAAACCGCTAGAAGTGTCCAAGACCTCCATGGATTCCGTGTCCAAAAAGACACCGGACTCCATGTCCAAAAACCCTATGGACATAACAAACCTAGGCGGGCGCGGAGCTTGGCGACGACCCCCTCGACCTGCTCATCCAGTGCTTCGCGGGGGCCGTTGTTGTCAATGATGAAATCAGCGGCAGCACGCCGCACATCGTCCGGAATCTGCGCCGCGATCCTGCGGCGTGCGTCCTCCTCATCCAGCCCGCGGTATGCCACCAGGCGGTGCACACGCTCCTCTGCGTCAACGTCAACAACAATGGTGGCGTCCATATCCTTGTGGAGTCCTTTGTCCACGAGGAGCGGCATGTCATAGACCACGAAATCCGCACCAGCTTGCCGCGCTTCGTCGAAGCGGGCTTGGGTTTCCTCGTTAATGCGCGGGTGCGTAATCGAGTTGAGCACAGCGGTCTTCTCGCGACTAGAGAAGGCACGGGAAGCTAGCAACCCCCGGTCCAGGCTCCCGTCTTCTTGGAGAATGTCTTCCCCGAAAGCCTGCGCCAGTTCTGTGAGCGCTGGTTGACCCGGTTCAACAATGTCCCGGGCTATCTGATCGGCATCCACTAATTCCCAGCCGTGGCGCACGAGAAGCTGCGCTACAGTCGATTTTCCGCTGCCGATTCCGCCAGTGAGTCCAATGAGTTTCATACCGGCTTAGGATACGCGAAAGGCCGCCCCTCCCACAGCGGGGAGAAGCGGCCTTTCTGCAAGAACTAGATCGTCTCGGACTAAACGGCGGAGCCTATCCAAGAGGACTTAGTTTTTAGTTGCCAGCGAGCTTGTCGCGCAGAGCAGCAAGCTGCTCGTCGGAAGCGAGGGAGCCGCCAACCTCTGCCTGAGAATCGGATGCCGGAGCTGCATCCTGAGACTCGGAAGAGTAGTTGGAGTTGGCAGCGGACTCGGCGGCCTCAGCGGCTGCAGCACGGTTGCGCTCGATCTGAGCGGTGTGCAGGTTGAAGCGACGCTCGGACTCAGCGTAGCGAGCCTCCCAAGCCTGGCGCTGCTCGTCGTAGCCCTCGAGCCACTCGTTGGTCTCCGGGTCGAAGCCCTCCGGGAACACGTAGTTGCCCTGCTCGTCGTAGGAGTCAGCCATGCCGTACTTGGACGGATCGAACTCGTCGGTGTAGTCCTCGTCTGCCTGCTTAACGGACAGGGAGATGCGGCGACGCTCGAGGTCGATGTCGATGACCTTGACCATGACTTCCTGGCCAACGTTGACAACCTGGTCCGGAACCTCCACGTGACGCTGAGCCAGCTCGGAGATGTGGACGAGACCCTCGATGCCCTCCTCGACGCGAACGAAGGCGCCGAACGGAACGAGCTTGGTGACCTTGCCCGGGACGATCTGGCCCACAGCGTGGGTGCGGGCGAAGACGCGCCACGGATCTTCCTGGGTTGCCTTCAGGGACAGGGACACGCGCTCGCGGTCCAGGTCGACGTCGAGAACCTCGACGGTGACCTCGTCGCCCACAGTGACAACCTCAGACGGGTGGTCGATGTGCTTCCAGGACAGCTCGGAAACGTGAACCAGGCCGTCGACACCGCCGAGATCGACGAAGGCGCCGAAGTTGACGATGGAGGAGACAACGCCCTTGCGGACCTGGCCCTTCTGCAGCTGGTGTAGGAACTCGGAGCGGACCTCGGACTGGGTCTGCTCGAGGTATGCACGGCGGGACAGGACAACGTTGTTGCGCTGCTTGTCCAGCTCGATGATCTTGGCCTCGAGCTCCTGGCCGATGTACGGCTCCAGGTCGCGGACGCGGCGCATCTCAACGAGGGATGCCGGAAGGAAGCCACGGAGGCCGATGTCCAGGATGAGACCACCCTTGACAACCTCGATGACGGTGCCGGTGACCGGCTCTTCCTTGGCGTGAAGCTCTTCGACGGCGCCCCAAGCACGCTCGTACTGTGCGCGCTTCTTGGACAGGATCAGACGGCCTTCCTTGTCCTCCTTGGTGAGAACAAGTGCGTCGATCTCGTCGCCGACCTCGACAACCTCATCCGGATTGACGTCGTGCTTGATGGAGAGCTCGCGGGACGGGATGACGCCCTCGGTCTTGTAACCGATGTCGAGCAGGACCTCGTCGTGGTCAACCTTGACCACGGTGCCCTCGACGATGTCACCATCGTTGAAGTACTTGATGGTGGCGTCGACAGCTGCGAGGAAGTCCTCTGCGGTTCCGATGTCGTTGATCGCAACCTGAGGGGTGTTAGAAGTTGGCATGTAGTTATGCTCCGAATAAACGTAGGAGATCGTAATTGGACAGTTACGCGTCTCTTGAAAAGCGTCATTAAGCAGCGCGAATGCGCAAGGCTTAAGATGGATTTCAATCCCGACTCGCAGCCGTGCCGAGCTCTCCTACAGTAGCCCAGCGCGTCCCGAGTCATAGACACGCCCGTACAACCTTACATCCTCGCAGCTAAAACGGCAAATGCGCCATGGAAAAAGAATTGGGAAAGGAAGAATGTCTGCAGCAGCGTTTTCGGCATCCTCTGCCAACCGCGATTTTTGGGATCGTGACGCCGATTCCTACCACGCGGAACACCCCGAGTACCTATCCTCTTTCTACTGGTGCCCGGAAATGCTGCATGAGGCTGAGGCGCAGCTGCTTGGCGACGTCTCCTTCGCCACCGTTCTCGAGCTCGGTTGCGGCTCCGCGCCGTGCACGCAATGGCTGCAAGGACGCACGCGCTTTGCGACGGGTTTCGATCTCTCGTCGGGAATGCTCTCCCATGCCGCGCCCGAGCTACCGCTAGCCCAAGCTGATGCCCTAGCGCTTCCCTATCGCGACGGGTCCTTTGACGTCGTCTTCTCCGCCTTCGGAGCCTTGCCCTTCGTAGGAGACCTGGACGCGGCGCTGCGCGAGGTCCACCGTGTCCTGCGCCCACGTGGACGCTTTGTCTTTTCTGTGCCGCACCCAATGCGCTGGGTCTTCCCCGACGATCCCCAGAACCTCACAGCAGAGCTGTCCTATTTTGAGCGCGCCTACCTCGAACAGGATGCCAACGGTGAGCTTAGCTATGCCGAGTTTCACCGCACGATGGGTGATTGGGTGCGAGCACTACAGGTTCGCGGTTCCTTCGAGATTTGCAACCTCATCGAACCCGAGTGGCCAGAGGGCCTCGACATCACGTGGGGCCAGTGGTCTCCAGAACGAGGTGTAATTTTCCCCGGCACCGCCATCTTCGTGTGCGAAGCACGATAGCCCGGACGCCTGCCCACCCTGGTGCGGAGTGTGCCGCCCGCAGCGAACTAAGCTGGCAGCCATGCTTTTAGAACGCCTCGGGATTTTTCTGCGCCGCACGGTGGCCTGGTGGATTGACGCCTTCCTTGCCGCCGCTGTCATCGTGGTGATCAAATGGGCAATCAACCTCAGCACCGACGGAGTATTGAGCGGCAGAGCAGGAGCTATCTACGACATCATCGCGCTCGCCCTCGTCTTCTACGTCTACCGGGTGTGGGCGGAGTCAATTAAGCACACTTCTCTGGGCAAGTGGTCGTTGAAGCTAGAAGTCATTGCTGAGCATCCCGGAATCGCCAGCGCAGCAATTCGCAACAGCTGGCTACTCCTTACTCTTGTTGCACTGACAGGGCTCCCCTATGTTGAGGCAACCATCTTGGCCATCCTTGGCCTCAGCGTCCTTGTGCTGGGCCAAACCCCCTTCGACCTACTCGCCGGGTGTTTGGTCGAGCGCCGCACGCCCACCGAGGACGAGCGCGCGGTGGGCTTGACCTAACCTCTAGTACACTGCGGAAGCCCTAGTGCGCTGCAGCATCCCAGTTCTTGCCCACGCCAACGGACACCTCGAGCGGAACAGTCAACTCGATAGCCTTGTCCATTTCGCGTTCTAGGATGCGCTGTACGTCTTCTGCCTCTCCGGGAGCCACCTCCACGACAAGCTCATCGTGAACCTGGAGCAGCACGCGCGAGGCCATGCCTTCAAGGGCCTTATCCACACGGATCATGGCAACCTTGATGATATCCGCAGCAGTTCCCTGGATGGGCGCGTTCAAGGCAGCGCGCTCAGCGTTCTCACGGGCCACGCGGTTATCCGAGTTTAGCTCCGGCAGGTAGCGGCGGCGCCCAAAGACCGTGGAGGTATAGCCATCCTTTCGGGCCTGCACCACCACCTCGTCGAGGTAGCGCTTCACGCCGCCGAAACGCTCAAAGTAGCTCTCCATAATCTCCTTAGCCTCGCGCGCTGGGATACCCAGCTGCTGCGATAGGCCAAAAGCGGAAAGTCCATAGACCAAGCCATAGGACATAGCCTTGACTCGGCGGCGCAGCTCCGAGGTGACCTCATCGACAGGCACGTCGAAGACCTTGGAGCCGACATAGTTGTGCAGGTCTTCGCCTTCGCGGTAAGCCTCGATGAGCCCGGGGTCCGCGGAGAGATGCGCCATGACGCGCATCTCAATCTGGGAGTAGTCGGCCGTAATCAAGGTCTCAAAGCCTTCGCCGACCACAAAAGCAGATCGGATCTGGCGTCCTGCCTCAGTGCGCACCGGAATGTTCTGCAGGTTCGGTTCCGTCGAGGACAGGCGGCCCGTCGATGCCACCGTTTGGTTAAACGTGGTGTGGATGCGGCCATCCGGCTGAATGGTCTTAATGAGACCTTCCAGCGTTGTCTTCATCTTCTGATACTCGCGGTGGGCCAGCAGGTGATCCAAGAAGGGGTGCGGATGCGTTGCAGCAAGCTGCTCAATTTCCTTAGCCGCGGTGGAATAGCCGGTCTTGGTCTTCTTCGTCTTCGGCATGTCAAAGGTATCGAAGAGCACCGACTGCAGCTGCTTCGGGGAATTCAGGTTGAGAGAATCATCACCGGCCAGTTCGCGGGCGGCGCGTTCCTGTTCATTAACCTGCTCAATGAAGGCATCACGCTGGGTTTCCAAGACGTCCCTATCGACCGCAATACCGGCGGCTTCCATGCGGGCAAGGATGCCTACCAGCGGCAACTCTAGGTCGGTATAGAGCTCGAAGGAGTCAATCTCCTGGAGTTGACGCGTTAGTTCTGCCGCTAACTCCATAATGGCAGCGGCCTGATCCACCAGTGGGTTCTCATCAAGGATGGAGAGCTGCTCCGTGGCCGCGCCGAGGGACTTCTGTAGGTGGCGCTGGTACACGTCCGTCAACGCATACGTGCGCTGACCCGGACGCAAGACGTAGGCGGCAAGGGCGGTGTCGTGAGCAATTCCGCGCAGTTCAATCCCCCGGCCGGCCAGCATGTGCCAGGCGGCCTTCGCCTCGTGTAGGTATTTCGGCGCGTCTGATGACAACCACGCGGCCAGCGCGGCGTCGTCCTTAGCATCGAGATCTGCTAACTCAATCTGGCGGCCCTCAAAGGAGGAATCGACCAGTGCCAGTGCTGCAGCATCACCCGCGCCCGGGGTCCCATCACCTTGTACGAAGACTGCTACGTCTTCCTTACCCTCGAGCCACTCAGCCAGCGGAGTGTCCACCACGGTAACCGTGACGTCCGGGGTTTCCTCAGCCGCAGCAGCTTCCGCGGCGGCGTCGTGCGGGACGGCGTTGAGGACCCGCTCGCGCAGGTTGGTGCCGAATTCCAACTCGTCGAAGCGAGCCGCAACCTCGCTGGCCACCGCACCCTTGAATTCCAGGTCTGCCGGGCCGACCTCCAGGTCCATATCCGTCACCATTTGGGTGAGCTGTCGGTTGAGCTTGACCTGTTCGATGCGGTCGCGGAAGTTCTGGCCCGCCACTCCCTTGATCTCCTCGGCATGCTCGATGAGCCCGTCGAGGGAGCCATACTGGGTAATCCATTTCGTGGCGGTCTTCTCCCCCACCTTTGGAACGGAGGGCAAGTTATCGGAAGGATCTCCGCGCAGGGCAGCAAAGTCCGGATATTGCTGCGGGCTCAGGCCGTACTTCTCCTCCACGGCCTCCGGGGTAAAGCGATGCAGCTTGGATACCCCGCGCATGGGATAGAGGACGGTCGTGGAGTCGTCGACAAGCTGCAAATAGTCGCGGTCACCGGTGACCAGGAAGGTCTCATAGTCCGCGCCCGCCTGCGTGGACAACGTAGCCACGATGTCATCGGCCTCGAAGTTCTCGCGCGACAGCGTGGTGATTCCCAACGTCTCCAAAACCTCACGGATGAGCTCAACCTGCCCCCGGAACTCTTCCGGCGCGGCTTCGCGCTGTGCCTTGTAGTCGGGGAACATCTCCGTGCGGAAGGTCTTGCGGCCCACGTCGAAGGCTACCGCGACGAAGTCCGGCCTCTCCTCCGCCAAGATATTCGCCAGCATGGAAAGGAATCCGTAGACCGCATTCGTATGCTGCCCGCCCGAGGTAGAAAAGTTCTCCGCGGGCAGTGCATAAAATGCGCGGAAGGCCATGGAGTGGCCGTCGATGAGCAAGAGTCGGGGCTGAGAAGTAGTCACCCGGCCCATCCTAACGTGTTGCGCCAATCAGCACCGACGCTGCCCTTAGGCAGGCAATTAGGTTCCCATTGGTTAGCTGCGCTAGTATCGTTGCTTGTGCGCCCCTGTAGCCCAATTGGCAGAGGCAACGGATTCAAAACCCGTGTAGTGTGAGTTCGAGTCTCACCAGGGGCACAATTCCACCCCGCGACAGAGAATGTTGTGGGGTATTAGTGTTTTCAACCGAAAGGAACCCGTCATCATGCGTCGCACGATCATCGCTTTGAGCACCGCAGCCGCCCTTACCCTGGGCGGTACTACTGTTGCTACCGCTGCTGAATCCAGCACCGACAAGGAAGTTTCTTCCAAGGTGGAAGGCTCCTCTTATTACCAGGAGCTGCGCAAGTCCGCAGCCTCCTCCGATGACCCGCAGTTGAATACCTTCTACACCGTGCTTCTCGACGGTCTCGTAGGACTCGCTGCCTTCGCCATCTTGGGCTCAATCTATGGCGAAGTGGCCAAGCGCTTGCCGATGTAGTCAACGTATAACCTTCTATGGGCTGAATAGTTTGCATAAGCGCGTCGCACAATGAGAGAATAAGGAGTCATCTGCTCATTCCTCTCCCTCGGCACGGCATCCCCACCGAGGAGACTGTCAACGTTACTTTCGGTTTATGCACTATATTCTTAACGCCATTCGCGGCGCCCTCATTGGCATGGCCGAGCTGGTCCCCGGAATTTCCGGAGGCACCGTCGCGCTCATCGTAGGCATCTATGAACGCGCTTTGCACAACGCCAA
This sequence comes from Corynebacterium guaraldiae, assembly GCF_053480195.1. Classification (NCBI taxonomy): domain Bacteria; kingdom Bacillati; phylum Actinomycetota; class Actinomycetes; order Mycobacteriales; family Corynebacteriaceae; genus Corynebacterium; species Corynebacterium guaraldiae. Next base: position 8,173 of record NZ_JBRBAU010000004.1, read on the forward strand.
TGATCTCATTTCCGGCCGTTTCAAAAAGGTTGAATGGGGCTTCCTCGTCTCAGTCGCCGCCGGCATGTTCCTTGCCGTCTTCGGTTTTTCCACGCTGCTCCACAACTTTGTGGAAGGGCAAGTGTCCTTGTCCCGCGCATTGTTCCTCGGCATGGTCGCCGTGTCCATCATCGTTCCAATTAGCATGATGTCGCGGTTTACGCCCGCGTCCATCGCTGCATTCATCATCGCCACCGTCGCGATCTTCTTCGTTACCGGCTTTACTTCAACGCCTGTCGAGGACCCCAGCCTGATTGTGGTGTTCTTGGTGGCCATGGTGGCCGTCTGCGCGCTCGTTCTCCCCGGCGTGTCGGGCTCACTCATCTTGCTGACGATGGGCCTCTACCAGCCTGTCATTGGCGCGGTCTCTGACCGGGACATGACCGTTGTGGGCGTCTTCGCCCTCGGCGCGGTGTGCGGCCTTGCCGCGTTCGTCAAGGTATTGAATTACCTACTCGATACCCACCGCGATCCGACCCTCGCCGCAATGGCCGGCTTTATGCTGGGCTCACTTCGCGCATTGTGGCCGTGGGGCGCGGACCAGGATGCTTCCACACCGCTTATCCTGCTCATGTTCGCGCTCGGCGGCATCATCGTCGCCATTTTCATCGTCGTGGATAGGCGCAAAGCCGCAAGTTATCAAGAGAGTTAAAGCATGAATAAGAAGAAGGCCGTCGTGGGCGCCGTCGGAGCGCTGGCCTCTGTTGCCCTCTCCGGCTGCGTCACCAACGAGGAGCCGGCGCTGCCAGAAGGCTGGTCAGAGCCTAACGTGGACGAAGTACCCGAGATCGCCGCGATGTACCAGGACGCAGATGGGGTCCTCACCGTAGGCACAAACCCACCGTTTGCGCCTTTCGAGTTCAAGGATTCCGATGGTTCACTCATCGGTCTTGAAATGGACTTGGCCAATGCAGCCGCTCAAGTGATGGGCCTCAAATTCCAGCCGGTGGAGCAGGACTTTTCCATGATTTTGCCGGCAGTCCAGTCCGGGCAGATTGATCTCGGCGGGTCTGGGTTTACCGATACCGATGAGCGCCGTGAGAACTTCGATTTCGTCGATATCCTCTACGCCGGCATTCAGTGGGCGGAGCTCACCGACGGCCCCAACAAGGTTGATCCATCGAATCCCTGTGGCCTCACCGTCGCGGTGCAGCGCACCACCGTGTCTGAGACTGACGACTTGCGTCCGAAGCAAGAAGCCTGCGATGGGGACCTAACCATCCTTCCCTATGACACGAGTGACAACGCCGCCCTTGCGGTACTCATGGGCCGCGCGGACGCACTTTCGGCGGACTCACCAGTCTCTGCGTGGGCGGTCAACCGCTCGGATGGGCGTATGTCCATGGTCGGCGAAATGTTTGACGCCGCTCCCTATGGGTTTGCCGTACCTAAGGACTCCGAGCTCGGGCCTGCCGTGGCGGCCGCGCTCCAGCACCTTATTGACACCGGGGCCTACGCAGAAATCCTCGAAAAATGGGGCGTTACCGAGGGGCTCGTCGAACACGCAATGATTAATGAAAGGCCGATCAATGACTAATTCCTCTCTCCCGGCAGCATCGGATTCTGCGGCTTCGGCTACCCCACCAAAGATCGAAGCCCGGCCACTTCGCCACCCGTGGCGATGGGTCTTCGCCGCCCTCCTCGTTCTCCTTGCTGTGTGGTTCGTCATCTCTTCGGCACGCAACGAGGCCTTCGGATGGGGCACTTACTTCCAGTACCTCTTCGACACTCGCATCGCCACCGCCGCGCTGCATACCATCGCGATTACGATTCTGGCGATGATCATCGGCGTCGTGGGCGGCGCCGCTCTCGCCGTGATGCGTATGTCCCCCAACCCCGTGCTCGGCGGTGTGTCCTGGCTCTTCCTGTGGCTATTCCGAGGAACCCCGATCTACGTGCAGCTCGTCTTCTGGGGTCTGCTCTCCGCGCTCTACCAATCCATCAACCTCGGGTTTACGGAGATTTCTCTCACAGAGGTACTCACCAATGCATTCCTACTCTCCGTGCTCGGTTTGGGCCTGAACGAAGCCGCCTACATGGCGGAAATCGTCCGCTCCGGAATCTCCTCGGTTCCCGAGGGCCAGAAGGAAGCCAGCAAGGCCCTGGGTATGGGCTGGTGGATGACCATGCGCCGCACGGTTCTCCCGCAAGCCATGCGCATCATCATTCCGCCGACCGGTAATGAGTTCATTTCTTTGCTGAAGACGTCTTCCCTTGTGGTGGCAATTCCCTACACCGCAGAGATTTTCGGCCGCGCCACGGATATTTCCGCTGCGCTTTTCGAGCCTATCCCGCTTCTCATGGTGGCAGCGACGTGGTACTTGGCCATCACCTCGCTTCTTATGGTGGGCCAGTACTTCTTGGAGCGCCGCTTCGAACGTGGCGCCACCCGCGAGCTCACCGGCCGCCAGCTGGCTGCGCTGGCGGATGCTGAAGGAACCATTCCCCGCAACGTGTCTGTCATCCCGGAGGTAAAGAACTAATGACCACCCCAATGATCTCTGCACAGAATGTGTATAAATCCTTCGGTCAGCTCGAGGTTCTCAAGGGCATCGATCTCACCGTCATGCCCGGCGAGGTCACTTGCCTACTGGGCCCCTCCGGTTCCGGAAAATCAACCTTCCTTCGCTGCTGCAATCACCTAGAGAAGGTCACGGCCGGCCGCCTCTACGTCGACGGCGAGCTCATCGGATTCCGTGAACGCAACGGCGTGCTCTATGAAATCTCCGAAAAGGAAGCCGCCGCTCAGCGCCAAGACATCGGCATGGTGTTCCAACAGTTCAATCTGTTCAGCCACCGCACAGTCCTGGAGAACATCATCGAGGCCCCCGTCCAAGTGAAGAAGCAGAATCCAGAACAGGCAAAGAAGAAAGCGATGGAACTGCTGGAAAAGGTGGGCCTCGCGCACAAAGCAGATGCGTACCCGGTGCAGCTTTCCGGTGGTCAGCAGCAGCGCGTCGCCATTGCCCGCTCTGTGGCCATGGATCCAAAGCTGATGCTTTTCGACGAACCCACCTCCGCCCTCGACCCCGAGCTGGTCGGCGAGGTCCTCCGCGTTATGAAGGAGCTTGCCGCCGATGGCATGACCATGCTCGTCGTTACTCACGAGATGGGCTTTGCACGTGAAGTCGCCGACAACATCGTCTTCATGGACGGCGGCAGTGTCATTGAAACCGGCACCCCCGAGCAAGTCTTGGACAATCCGCAGCACCAGCGCACTAAGGATTTCCTCTCTTCGCTGCTCTAGCACGCAGCATCACTACCGCAACTGCCCTAGTTGCCAACACCTTTGCTCCGCCCGCAGGCAGGTTCAGGATCATTGGCAGCTAGGGCAGTTTCCTATTTGAACTCGACCAAGACAAAACTCCGGCCAGTTCACAAAGGTTAGTTGGCCGGAGTTTCAGGATTCAGGGAAAGACGTGGGCTCTACTCGGAGTCGCCTTCATCTTCCGCAGTCTCAGCGGGTTCTTCAGATTCCTCGGCAGATGCCGAGTCCATTGGGCTATCCGCAGACTGGGCCTGGATGACGTCATCCAACACAGCGTGGATATAAGGTGCTGCCTTGTCATTGGAGTATTCCGAGGCAAGCTCGACACCTTCGACGAGCGCGGTAGCGTTAGGCACATCCGCGTTGAAGAGGATTTCCCATACCGCTACGCGCATGATCGCGCGATCGACAGCCGGGATGCGCTCGAGCGACCACTCGCTGGAGAGGTAGCGGGCGATCGCATCATCGATGTCATCCAGTTCTTCGGCAGCTCCGCTGACGATTTCGCGGGTGTAGTCCGCGACCGGCGCCACGCCGTTTTCAGGGTCGCGGGCCAGCTCTACGCGGTCCTCAACGATGGCTACCGGATCGACATCGCGCGATTCAGCTTCGAAAAGAATATCCGCGGCGCGGCGACGTGCTCGGTAGCGCGCCGTGTGGCGCTTATAGTTTGGCTCTGGTTGGGTCATCTTAGTTGTTGACGCGAGAGAGGTACTCGCCGGTACGGGTATCAATCTTGAGAACGTTTCCGATCTCAATGAACAGCGGAACCTGAATCTCGGCACCGGTCTCGAGCGTTGCCGGCTTGGTGCCACCATTGGAGCGGTCACCCTGCAGGCCCGGTTCGGTGTGCTCCACCTTCAGGTCAACGGAGATCGGCAGCTCGCCGAACAAAGCCTCACCGTCATGGAAGGACACCTGAACGCGCATGTTCTCCAGCAGGAACTTGCCAGCGTCGCCGAACTTATCAAACGGCAGCTCGAACTGCTCAAAAGTCTTATCATCCATGACCACGTAGTTCTGGCCATCGTTGTACAGGTAGGTCATGTCGCGGCGGTCGACGTTTGCGGTCTCCACCTTGACACCAGCGTTAAAGGTCTTGTCGGTCACCTTGCCAGAGACCACGTCCTTGAGCTTGGTGCGCACGAATGCCGGGCCCTTGCCGGGCTTGACGTGCTGGAACTCAACAATCTGCTGCAGCTTGTTGTCGATCTTCAGAACGAGGCCGTTCTTGAAATCAGTGGTATCTGCCATGAAATGACTCTCCCAAATAACTTGTAGTCGAAACTATGAAAACAGTGTCTAAGCATACCGTACGCGCATCGAGTACGGCGCCAAGGGGTGCTAGCTACAGCACCTGAAGGTCCTTCGGGTAAGCCGTGATGATCTTCGGGGCCCCTGAAGTGATAATGAGGCTGTCCTCGATGCGCACTCCTCCCTTGCCTGGGACGTAGATGCCGGGCTCAATGGTCAGGGTCATGCCCTCAGCCAACGTGCCCTTTCCGGTTGTGGCCGCATAAGGCCCTTCATGCACGTCGAGACCAATGCCGTGGCCGGTAGAGTGAACGAAGTAGTCACCATAGCCAGCATCGGCAATAATGTCGCGGCAGGCCGCGTCGACGTCGACAAGCTTGGCACCTGGCACCGCTGCCTTGACGCCCGCTTCCTGGGCGCGCAGGACAACGTCATAGATTTCGCGGGCGAAATCAGAAACCTCACCGATGACGAAGGTACGGGTGCAGTCTGAGTTAAAGCCGCGGAGGTGAGCGCCGAAGTCAATCGTTACCAGATCGCCCTTGCGCAGTTCGCGGTCATCCGCACCATGGTGGGGCTTTGCAGAGTTCTCGCCGGAGGCCACGATGGTGTCGAAGCTCACGCGTTCCGAGCCAAGCATGCGCATCCGGTATTCAAGGTCGGCAGCTACCTGACGCTCCGTGCGTCCAGCGGCTACTTCCCCGGCCTCGACGAGTTCGGTCAGCGCCTGGTTTGCCAAAGCTGCGATTTCTTCGAGTTTTTGAAGCTCGACATTGTCCTTGACGAGGCGAATCTTCTCTACCACGCCGGTGACAGGCACCAGAGTAACGCCCTCCGGTTTTGCTTTCTCCAGCCGCTCAAGTTGTGAAACAGTGACATAGTCGGCTTCATAGCCAACGCGAAGGTCCTCAGAAACCTGCCCCAGCAGGTGCGGGCCCACATCGCGGCCGAGTGTGGCTTCGATATCCGGGACCTCTTCCGCAATTTGTGTGGTGTAGCGGCCGTCCGTGGCCATGAGCGCGGAGAGGTCCTTGCGCAACAGTAGACCACCATTCGAACCGGAGAAGCCGGTGAGGTAGCGCACGTGCGTCAAATGGGTGACGATGATCGCGTCGACGCGCTGACCAGATAGCTCGGTCATGAGCTTGCGGCGGCGGTTGCTATAACGAGTATCGGCTAATGCCATGTGAGAACCACTCCATTCATTTCAAGCGATACTCCATGATAGCTAATTTGCGAGGAAGTACCCCAGTGCCGCGACATATCCATAAGAGCCAAGCCCAGCAATGACACCGCGTGCGATCGGGCTCAGGTAGGAGTGCTGGCGGAATGCTTCCCGCGCGTGCACGTTGGATAGGTGTACCTCAACGAAACCTGCGCCATCGGCTACTTCCGCTAGGGCATCGCGCAGTGCCACCGACGTATGCGTAAACCCACCCGGATTGATGATGACGGGCCAGCCTTCGTCGGCGGCGCGATGAACCTGCTCGATGAGCTCGCCCTCGTGGTTGGACTGGAAGAAGACGATCTCTTCCTCCCCCGCCGCTGCGCGGACGCGACGCTCGATGTCCACTAGGGTTTCGCTGCCATAGATTTCTGGTTGGCGCTTGCCCAGACGGTTGAGGTTCGGGCCGTTAAGAACGAGAATGGTCATGGCAAACTCCTTAAGCTTTTATGAGGCGAGCTGCGCATAGGCTGCGCGCAGCTCGTCGACGGTAGCATCTTCCAAGCGCGTGGTTTCCCCGATTCCCGAGAGGGCCACAAAACGGATGTGGCCGCCGCGGTTCTTCTTGTCATGGCGCATGCCATCCAGCAGCTGTTCGAAATGGCCCTGCTCATAGGTTGTGGGCAACCCAATTCGGGTGAGAATGTCGCGGTGGGTGGCTACAAGGTTGGCGCCGATAAGCCCGCGTGCGTGGGACAAGTAGGCGATGAACATCATGCCCACTGCTACCGCGCGGCCGTGGCGCCAGGTGTAGTTTTCGCGGCGCTCCACCGCATGGCCGAAGGTGTGGCCGTAGTTGAGGGTCTCACGCAGCCCCGATTCTTTTAAGTCCTGGCCAACCACGTGCGCCTTGACCGCGATGGAACGCTGGATGAGCTCTGGCAACAGGCCGTCGGGGTCCAGGCAAGCGGCAGGATCCGCAAGGTAATGCTCGATGATGCGCGGATCATGGATGAAGCCAGTCTTGATGATCTCCGCAGAACCGGCGACGATTTCGTCGGCAGGCAGGGTGCGCAGGTGGTCCAGATCGACAAAGACTGAGTCCGGCTCGTGGAAAGCCCCAACAAGGTTCTTGCCTGCGGCAGTGTTAATACCTGTCTTTCCGCCGACGGCCGCGTCCACCATCGCGAGCAGTGTGGTCGGCGCCTGGATAACTGGGATGCCGCGCATCCACGTCGCTGCGGCAAAGCCTGCCAAGTCGGTCACGGCACCGCCGCCGAGACCAATAGCGGCGTCACGGCGGCTGAAACCAGCCTCCCCTAAGGTATCCCAAAGCCGGGCAAGTACATCGAGCTGCTTAGCTGCCTCTGCATCAGGTACCTCGACCAGAGTTGCCTCTATTCCCTGTGCACGGGCTTGCTCGGCGAGGTCACCGGCAGCCTGCGCGAGCGGCGGCTGGTGAATGACCGCCACCTTAGCCGCTCCAATGTCCGCCACGCGCCCAATCACTTCTGTGCTCAGACCAGTGCCAATTGTGACCTCATAAGGTGAAGGTCCTTTAACCGGAATAGTGTGCATGAGTAGTGCTCCTTTGGCTGGGCTAGCGGTGATTGTGCGGCTTCATCATGAGGTTAAAGCAAAACAGCCGGCGATTTAGAGGGTTTCAAGGAAACTCAGAATATCGCCCACTACCTGTTGCGGGGAGCGCACACCAGTGCGCACCTTCAAATCAGCTACCTCCGAGTAAAGGGGGCGGCGCGCCTCCAAAAGCTGGGTATAGTGCGCCAATGGATCTGCAGATTCCAACACGGGGCGGTTCGCATCACCCAACGTGCGGCTTACGCCTTCTTCCGGCGTGACATCGAGGAATACGACGGTCAGGTTATCGAGCAAGGCACGTGTGGATTCGGTCAGCACTGCTCCGCCGCCGAGGCTCACGACCCCAGTGGTGGCCAGTGCCTCGCGCACCGCTTCTGCTTCTACCTCACGGAATGCCGGCTCACCCAGTTCAGAAAACACTTCACCGCAGGCCTTGCCGTAGCGGGCCTCGATCAGATCATCAGAATCAACAACGTCACAATTCAGCGCCCGCGACAAACGGCGGCCAATCGTAGTCTTTCCGGAACCGGGAGGCCCAACTAAGACAACGCGTGGGGAGCTCATGCTTCACCCCAATCCAAGCGGCTTGCCACATAGTCCTGGTAGGAGGCGATGTTCCGCTTAGTCTCAGCGAGGCTATCTCCACCAAACTTTTCCAACACGGCGCGCGCGAGGACCAACGCCACCATTGCTTCTGCAACAACACCAGCAGCAGGAACCGCACACACATCGGAGCGCTGATGGATGGCAGTCGCCGCTCCACCTGTGGCCATATCCACCGTCTTCAAGGCGCGCGGAACTGTGGAAATCGGCTTCATCGCCGCGCGCAAGCGCAGCGTCTGGCCGTTGGTCATTCCACCTTCTAGACCGCCCGCCCGGTTAGTTTCTCGATCCACGCCGCGATCGGTTCGGACCATCTCATCATGAGCCTCGCTTCCGCGACGGCGGGCCTCAGCAAAACCATCACCGACTTCAACGCCCTTGATGGCCTGAATGCCCATCAAGGCGGCGGCGAGCTGTGCGTCGAGACGGTCCTCCCCTGACGTGTGCGAGCCCAAGCCAATTGGCAAGCCCTCCACGATGACCTCAACGATGCCGCCAAGGGTATCGCCTTGCTTCTTAGCGGCTTCAATCTCTGAGATCATAGATTCCTCTGCGGCCTTATCGCAGGCCCGAACCGGAGAAGCATCGATGGCCTCGATTTCTGCAAAGCTGGGCGACGGGCCTTCATAGGGCTCAGAGGCACCAATCGAAATCACGTGGGAGAGTACTTCGACTCCCAAGGTTTCACGAAGGAAGTTGCGTGCGACGGTGGCTGCAGCCACGCGGGCGGCGGTCTCGCGCGCGGAAGAGCGCTCCAGGATGGGGCGCGCCTCCGAATGATCAAACTTCACCATGCCGGCAAAATCGGCGTGGCCGGGGCGCGGGCGGGTCAGCGGGGCGCCGCGACCGGAAGCCATAGCTTTAGCGGACTCCGGATCCTCCGGATCCAAGGCATCGGGCGACATGATGGTGGTCCACTTTGGCCACTCAGTGTTGCCGATCATGATGGCGATAGGACTGCCCAGGGTCAAGCCGTGGCGGATGCCGCTGAGCAGGGTGAGGTCATCAGCCTCAAACTTCATGCGCGCGCCACGCCCATAGCCAAGGCGGCGGCGAGAGAGCTGGAGAGCGATGTCGTCTTGGGAAACGGGAACCCCGGCCGGCATGTGCTCAATGAGTGCAATGAGCGCTTGACCGTGAGATTCACCTGCGGTAGTCCAACGAAGCATGCGGACTATTATCGCATGCCAGGGCTTCTTTCGTGGTCACTAGGCCAACTATCACACCGTGTTGGGGCTAAAGAACACGACGAGAGCCGCAGCAAACAGCATCCCGGGACCATGCGCAGGCGCCCTATCCCGCGTGATGATTCCCCACAACACGGTGCTGAGCGCCGCCCCCATCATCGCCAACGCAACCCCTGGTAGGCCCGCTGCGTGGGCGGTCACCATTCCCAGAGGCAGAGCTAGCTTGAGGTCGCCCCCGCCCACGCTTCCTGCACGGCTAAAATGCGCCACTAACACGTACAGGCCTAGCCAGAGCAGGCCCGCCAAACTGAACCAGCACAACGATAAAGCCGCGGCCGGCAGCGTCAGATAATTAGGCAAGCGCTTAAAGCGCAGGTCATAAACAATTAAGGCGCACCCCCACGCCAAGAAAAGCACATCCCCCATAGCCCGCAGCCTACCGCGCGGAAAGACAAGGCGCACGCGGTGGTTTGGGGGAACCGATCAGGGTAGCTTGAGCGCCTTGTTTAATGCAGCCAGCATCTCTGCCCGTGGAGCGGTGTGCCTTGTAAACTGCTCGAACTGCGAATAGGCCTGGTTGGCCAGCATGACGTGCCCGCCGACTGTCGGGTAGCCGTCGGCAGCGGCATAAACGGTCAACGGAGTTGGCCACGGATCATAGATAACGTCAAATACCGGAGCTTTGGCCAGCTGCGTTAGGTGCTCTTCCACGGCGGCGGAGGGAACGGTGGAGACCACGAGTTCTACCGAACGCGCAAGCCCCGCGAGATCATCGCTGAACGTTGCCGCGTGGAGGGTGAGGCCAAGGTCATCAGCCAGCGGGCGCAGCTCGGCGATGCGGTCGGAGCGATTGAGCACCGTAACGTCCTGCACACCGCGCTGGGCTAGGCCCCACAGGACAGGCCGTGCGGTTCCACCTGCTCCGATGAGCAGTGCCGTCGACGGTTGGGACGTTCCAAGCAGCTCGTCGAGCGCGCCCAGAACTCCCTCAGTATCCGTGTTATCCGCACGCCACCCGTCTTCGGTGCGCACCAGGGTATTCGCGGAGCCGATGAGCTCGGCGCGTTCGCTGACGATGTTCGCGCAAGCGAGTGCGTCGAACTTGAGCGGCATGGTGACCGAAAAGCCGCGGTACTCCTCCCCCGCATCGGCGAGGAAGGCAGCTAGGTCCGTCACCTCAATCTTGGTGTAGTCCCAATCCTCTAAATTCACAGCTTCATAGCCTGCGTTATGGAGGACCGGGGACAAGGAATGAGCGACAGGGCTGCCCAAAACTGCGGCGCGGGGCATCAGGTTACTGCTCCTCAGCCGGTGGCTCGCCAGCGCCTTCGCGCTGGCTGTCAAGGATGCCGGAGCGAACAGCGTCATCGACGTTGGCGAGGTGCTCGTCGTAATTATCGGTAAACACCGTGGTGCCCTTGTCGTCGACGGTGACGAAGAAGAGCCAGTTGCCCTCCGCGGGGTTCTCCATGGCCCCGATGGCTTCCTCCGAAGGAGAAGCAATCGGTGAATCTGGGAGACCATCCTTCGCGTAGGTATTCCAAGGAGTCTCGCGGTGGCGATCCTCATCGGTAGTGGCCAGCTCAACATCCTCGAGGCCATAGTTGACCGTGGAATCCAGCTCAAGGCGCATCGGCTCATCAAGGCGGTTGAGGATTACACGGGCGACCTTGTCAAACTCACCGGCCGGGGACTCGCGCTCCACCAGCGAAGCCGCAGTAAGAAGCTCGTAGGGCTTGAGGCCAATTGCCTGGGCGCGGTCAACGATATTGGTGTCGTTGTACTTCTTCGTCGAACGTGTGATGAGATCCGTCAGGATCTCCTTAGCGTCCATGTTCGGATCGAGGACGTACTGGCCCGGAGCGATAAGGCCCTCAATACGCTTGGGGTCCTCACCGCGGGCACGAATTTCCTCCAATGCCCACTCCGGCGCACCCAGCTCAGCAGGATCCACCGTGGCCGCGATCTTCTCCAGCTCCTCGGCGGATACGCATTCGCCCTCCTTGCAGGAGACCTGAGAAATCAGCGAGTAAATACCGTAGCGGACATCACCGCCGACCACGTTGACGTCGAGAAGCGTAGCTCCGCCCTGCACGTCGAGGAGGTCAACCATGTTGCCCTCATCAAGCAGCGCTTCGACGGCAGACTTCGCGCTCATCTCCTCCTGAAGGCGGTAGAATCCAGGCTTGATTTGGCTCGCGCGCGGATTCGAGTTGGCCGCAGAAGAGAAAGCTTCGGGCGTCTTCACCACGTTCTTCTCCGCCAATTCAGGTGCCAGCTCGCTCATCGACGAGCCCTCCGGAACCTGAACAAGCTGGGTTACTCCATTGCCCTGCCCCTCATAGTCCAAGGTGCTGCCCCCTCCCAACAGGCGGAAACCAATGTAGCCAAGTCCACCGATGATCAGGACCAAGCTCGCAATGAGCACGGCCATGCCGCGCTGACGGCGCTTGACATATTGGGGTTCCATCGAGCGTCCGATGCGTGAAGGTTTACGGCTCACGTACTTCGTCTCCTACGTTTGAAGGGCTGTGGCCGTTCAACGCGAAATGGCGCGCATCCAGCCAGGATTGCAAAATTTCCACCGCGGCTGCTTGGTCAATCACCGAGCGACCTCGCTTCTCTGACACGCCAGAGGCCCGCAATGCGGAGGAGGCGACCACGGTAGTAAGGCGTTCATCCACCATACGCACGGGCGGAGGTTCTTTCATCCTGTCATCTTTTGCCAAGCGGCGGCGGATACGAAACGCGATTTCCTTGGCATGTTTAACACTTGATGAACCATTGCCCTTGAGATCACGCGGCAAACCAACGGCTACCTCAACGACGTCATACTCGTGAATCAGCTCAAGCAGGCGGTCAATATCGCCCTTGTCGCGGTCTTTAAACCCGGTCTCACGCCGGACGGTTTCGACCGGCATGGCCAAGCGCGCGTCCCGGTCAGAGACCGCCACGCCGATGCGGACGGTACCAACGTCGAGGCCCAAACGGCGCCCCGGGCCGGGATCGTCCACGCCTGGTTTGTCGGGTTCTACGGCCATCGTGCTCCTCCTGATTCTGCGAGTCAGCTACAACTGCACGCCAACTAGGGCGAGTTCGTTAGTGGGCTTCGAGCTCATCACGGACGGCGTCGAAGGCCTGCTGGAGACCTTCAGCGTTGGCGCCGGAACCTTGAGCCATATCGGGCTTTCCGCCGCCCTTGCCGTCAACATAGCCAGAAATAACCTTGACCAAGTCACCAGCCTTGACGCCGCGCTCGACGGCAGGCTTAGTGGCGCCAACGATGAACGGGAGCTTGCCGCCCTCGTTCTCCGATGCCAGGACAACCACACCGGCGACATCACCGAGACGGTTCTTGATATCCGAGGCCAACGTGCGCAGATCACCGCCGTTTACTCCGTTAGGAAGTTTGACCGATACGAGGGTGTAGTCATTAACGGTGGTCGCACCAGAAATCATCTCCGCGGTCTGCGACATGAGCTGGGCCTTGTGCAGCTCCGCAATCTGCTTCTCAGCGGCCTTGAGCTTCTCCGTCAGCTGCGCGATGCGCTCCGGAAGATCCTCAGTCTGCACCTTGAGCTCGCGGGACACCCCTTCCACGAGTGCGGTCTCCTTGGAGTAGAAACGGAATGCATCCAAGCCCGAATAAGCCTCGATACGGCGCGCGCCCGAGCCCACTGAGGATTCACCGAGGACGGACACCGGGCCAATTTCGGCGGTGTTCTTCACGTGGGTACCACCGCAGAGCTCGATGGAGAAGGGGCCACCCATCTCCACGACGCGAACCTCGGAACCATAGTTCTCACCAAAGAGGGCCATCGCGCCCATCTCCTTGGCCTTCTCCAAAGACGTCTCGATGGTATTGACCGGGAAGTGCTGGTCCACCGCCTGGTTCGTCACCAAAGCGATCTCATCGAGCTGCTCCTGAGTGAGCTGGTCGGTGTAGTTGAAGTCAAAGCGCAGGTAGCCGGGTCGGTTCAAGGAACCAGCCTGGACTGCAGTCGGGCCTAGCACTTGGCGCAGCGCTGCGTGGATAAGGTGCGTCGCCGAGTGCGCCTGCACGGCGCCGTGGCGCCATTGTTCATCAACGGCAGCCGTTACGCCGTTGCCCAACTCAAGGCCTCCAGCGGTCACCGTAGCCTTGTGCACCCACAGCTTCTTTCCAATCTTCTGCACATCGTTGACCTCAAGGAGGGTCTCGCCCGCGATAATGCGGCCCCGGTCGGCGGTCTGGCCGCCGGCTTCGGCGTAGAGCGGCGACTGGTCCAGGATTACCTCGACGGTATCTCCTGCCTCGACCTCAGTAACCTTCTCGCCATCGCGCACAAGGCCGATGACCTTGGCCTCGGACTCCAGGGTCTCATAGCCCGTGAACAACGTCGGGTGGTTATCCACCCACTCGCGGTAGAGCGACAGGTCAGCATGACCATGCTTCTTGGCCTGGTTATCGGCCTTGGCGCGGCGGCGCTGCTCGCCCATGGCGGCGTCGAAGCCGTCCATATCTACGGTCAAACCGGCTTCCTGAGCCATTTCCAAGGTCAGGTCGATGGGGAAACCATAGGTATCGTGCAGTTCAAAAGCCTTCTCGCCGGAGAGGACCTTCGGGGTGGCCGCACGAGAGGTGCTCTTCAGTTCCTCCACGGCTTCGTCGAAAAGCTTGGTGCCTGACTCCAGCGTCTTCAGGAAGGCCTTCTCCTCCGCCACGGCAACGCGCAGGATACGCTCGCGGTTATCGGCGATCTCCGGGTAGGACGGAGTCATGGTGTCCATGATGGTGTTCATGAAACGCTCCATGGTCTCCCCCTTCGCACCAAGCAGCTTGGCGGAGCGGATGATGCGGCGCAGCAAGCGACGCAGAATGTAGCCACGACCCTCGTTACCGGGGGTAACGCCGTCCAAAATGAGCATCATGCCGGTACGCGAGTGGTCCGCCACCACGCGGAAACGGATCAGGTCTTCCTTCGGCGCATCCGGAACGTACTTCGCACCGGTAAGCTCCTCGGCTACGTCGATGACCGGGCGCAGCAGGTCCGTCTCGTAGACGTTGTCCACGCCCTGCAGGATGCAGGCCACGCGCTCGATGCCCATGCCGGTATCGATGTTCTTCTTGGGCAGCTCGCCCACGATCTCGAAGTTGCCCTTGCCGATGCCTTCGCCACGCTCGTTCTGCATGAAGACCAAGTTCCAGATCTCCATGTAGCGGTTATCGTCCGCAATCGGACCGCCATCCTGGCCATATTCCGGCCCGCGGTCATAGTAGATCTCGGAGCACGGACCACACGGTCCGGGAATACCCATGGACCAGTAATTATCTTCCATGCCCAGGCGCTGGATACGCTCGGTAGGCACGCCGATCTTGTTGTGCCAAATATCGGCCGCCTCATCATCGTCAAGGTAGACCGTGACCCACAAACGCTCCGGGTCGAGGCCCAAACCGCCTTCATCGACGGAGGTGGTCAGCAGGTTCCAGGCGTGGGTAATTGCGCCTTCCTTAAAGTACTGGCCAAAGGAAAAATTACCCGCCATCTGGAAGAAGGTATTGTGACGGGTGGTAATGCCCACTTCCTCGATGTCCAAGGTGCGCACGCACTTCTGGATAGAGGTCGCCGTGCCATTAGCAAAAGGCGGGTTCTGCTGGCCCAGGAAGTAGGGCTTGAAGGGAACCATGCCGGCGTTAACGAAGAGCAGGTTCGGGTCATCCAGGATCAGCGACGCGCTGGGGACGGCCTCGTGGCCGGCCTTGACGAAGTGCTGGGTAAAGCGTTCCCGGATCTCATGAGTCTTCACGAGCAAAATTCCTTCACTGTTGAATGGTTTCTAGTCAGCGCTCAACTTTACCCGTCCGGTGCTGTGCTTAGCGACGCCGCCCCCGGATGATGTCCCGCAGCCTTCCCAGGTACTCGCGCACACGCTTCTCCGCGCCATGGTCGGTGGGGTGATAATACTCGGCATCCGCCAGCGTCTCCGGCAAATACTGCTGGGACAGTACACCGCGCGGATCATCATGCGGGTACTGATAGCCCACTGCATTGCCCAAGCGTTTCGCTCCCTCATAATGGCCGTCGCGCAGGTGCGCGGGCACATGCCCGCTCTTGCCGGCGCGAACGTCGGCCTGGGCCGCGTTGATGGCGTTGATAACGGAATTGGATTTCGGTGCCGTAGCGAGATGGATTGTCGCCTGAGCCAGCGGAATACGCGCCTCGGGTAATCCGATAAGGGCCGCGGCCTCCGCTGCGGCCACGGCAGTGGGCAGCGCGGTGGGATCAGCCATTCCGATGTCTTCGGAGGCATGCACGATAAGCCGGCGGGCGATGAAACGCGGGTCTTCGCCTGCCTCAATCATGCGGGCCAGGTAATGCAGCGCGGCATCCACGTCGGAACCGCGGATGGACTTAATAAACGCGGAGACCACGTCATAATGCTGGTCGCCGTCGCGGTCATAGCGCACCACCGCGTGATTGACGTTTTCTTTGAGAACCTCAACGGTGAGTTCACCGCCATCGGGCACTGCCTCGGCCGCCGCCTCAAGATAGGTCAGTGTGCGCCGAGCATCGCCCCCGGCGAGCAGCACCAGCTGGTCTAGAGCATCGTCCGTTGCGGTGATCCTTCCCGCCAATCCCCGCTCGCTGGTCAATGCGCGCTCGGCGAGGGTGCGCAGGGAGGCGTCGTCCAGCGGCTCCAAGTGCAGCAACAAGGAACGCGAAAGCAACGGCGCCACGACGGAAAAGGAAGGGTTTTCGGTAGTGGCGGCCACGAGCAGCACGGTGCGATTTTCGACGGCCGCGAGCAGCGCGTCCTGCTGAGTCTTGGAGAAGCGGTGCACCTCATCGATGAACAGCACGGTGCGGCGCCCTTGAATCAGCTCACGGCGGGCATGGGAGATCACCTCTCGAACCTGCTTCACGCCGGAGTCTAGGGCGGAAAGCCCAATGAAGTTATCTCCCAAGGAAGATGCGATGAGTGAGGCCAGCGTCGTCTTTCCGGTTCCCGGCGGTCCGTACAGGATGACGGAGGCCTCGCCTGAGCCTTCCACCAGCCTACGCAGCGGGGTTCCCGGCTCCAGGAGGTGCTTCTGCCCCACTACTTCATCGAGGTTTTGCGGCCGCATGCGCGCGGCCAGCGGCGAACCGGGGTGGGTTGCAAACATATCGGGGCCACCCGGCAGGCTTGGCGCTGACTGGTCATCGCCGAAGAGTGACTCCTGCCCCATCAGGGCTCCCGGAGTCGAGAGGCCACGGCTCGCCCAAACTCGGCGACCGCGGAGCACCCGTCATTGCTACATTGCGCGGCAAACCGCGACAGCGCTTCGAAGGTCTCATAAAGATCGCGCCGAATCAGTATTTCATCCTCGCTGAACGGACCATGGTCGGATCGACGAAGCAGAGAACGGTGCGGGTCACGGTAGATCTCAGCGTTGCCTTCCGCCAACGCGACGACCCCTTCGATCCCGCCGGCATACATCGTGGTCACGCTCGACAGAGCCCAACCGATGAGGCAGGAGACGAGCAACTCGTGCAGCGTCTTCTCATCGGCGAGCTGCGGCCAGACATCGACAATGCGGCGCTGCCAGGCATGGATGAAAAGCCCCGCCTCGGCATCAGTGATCGGCCGAGAAAAAAGAAACTGCGGGAAGCCGGCCACCACGCAGGCCACGTCAAAGCCGACGTTGCGGAAACCGGCCCACTCATAGTCCAAGAAGGTCAGCGTTGAGCCGACGATGATGTTGTCTGGGGACAGGTCGAAGGGAGTAAAAGCGCGGTTGCGGCCAGAACTCAGACTCTGCATGGCGGCACGGGCCAATGTGCGGACGTGTTCCGGCGGTTCCAGTCCTGCCTCGCTGAGGATATCCGCACCAATCAGAATGGAGCTCTGCAAGGAATCATCGCGCAATGCCTGGTGCTCGGCGTATTCGGGATGCCGACGTAACTGGCGCTTGAGCAGGGCGTCATAGTCTTCTTCGCGCCCGGCAGTCCCAGCATGCATTTTGCCCAACGCGCTGCCCAGAGCCCTGAGCAGCTCGCCGCGGTCTTCATCACCGCTGCGCGCAAGGGTGTCCGCCAGGGTGTCGCCTTCGCCGGCGTCGGACAGCACAAGAATGCGCTTGTCCACGTCGTGTGCGAGCAACACAGGTCCTGGGCGGACCTCCTCAGACAGCGCCGTGGTGAACTGATAGGCCACCACTTCACGGAGAAGCGCGGCGTCATCAATAGTGTGCCCGGTGACCGGGTTGTACTTGATGACGACCGAACGATGCGGGAAGAAGGCGCTGGGAGTCGTCCGAGCACGAAGTACCACGGCATTGCCCGAGCCGGTGAGTTGCTCAACGTCACTCAGCTCAGGCTCCCCGCCATAGCGGCGCGAAATCATCTGTGAGGCTTCTGCTACCACGGCATCAGCCACAGAATTATTCATGGACTCGTGTCCCGTCGGATTCACTTGCTTGCCTGCTTCCACTTGTTGTCGGCCCAATGAGGTACACCCATGGTGTGGGGCCTTTAGGACTCCTTCCCAGCCTTTTCACCCTGGGCTGCCTTCGCAGCCTTCTCCGGCTTGAAGTCCACACCGGTCTCCTTGCGCTGCGCGGCGGGGATGGTGCCGGGGGCGTCGGTCAGCGGGTCGACGCCGCCACCGGACTTCGGGAAGGCGATGACATCGCGGATGGACTCGAATCCACCGAGCAGGGAGACGATGCGATCCCAGCCGAAAGCGATGCCGCCGTGTGGCGGAGCACCGAACTGGAAGGCGTCGAGCAGGAAGCCGAACTTCTCCTGCGCTTCTTCTTCGCCGATGCCCATGACGTCGAAGACGCGCTTCTGCACATCCTGGTCGTGGATACGGATGGAACCGCCGCCAATCTCATTGCCATTGCAGACAATGTCGTAGGCATAAGCCAGGGCCTCTCCCGGGTTCTGGTCAAAGTTATCCAGGTACTCCGGCTTCGGCGAAGTGAAGGCGTGGTGGACTGCAGTCCACTTGGAGTGGCCCAAAGCCACGTCACCCGAGGCGGTGGCATCGGCGGAGGGCTCGAAGAGCGGTGCGTCGACGACCCAGGTGAAGGCCCAGTCGCCGTCCTTGATGAGGTCGAGCTTCTTCGCAATCTCACCGCGAGCTGCGCCCAGCAGCGCACGGGAAGCCTTGGTCTCGCCGGCAGCGAAGAAGATGGCATCGCCCGGCTTGGCGCCGACGTGGGCGGCAATACCCTCGCGCTCGGCATCCGTGATGTTCTTGGCTACCGGGCCACCCAATGTGCCATCCTCGGCAACGGTGATGTAGGCCAAGCCCTTCGCACCGCGCTGCTTTGCCCACTCCTGCCATGCATCGAACTGGCGGCGCGGCTGGGAGGCTCCGCCTTCCATGACGACGGCACCGACGTATTCGTTCTGGAAGACGCGGAAGGTGGTGTCCTTGAAGAAGTCCGTGCACTCCACGATCTTGATGTCGAAGCGCAGGTCCGGCTTGTCGGAACCGTAGTACTTCATGGCATCGGCATAGGTCATGCGCGGGATGGGGGTCTTGATTTCGTAGCCGATGAGCTTCCACAGGGCGGAGACGATCTCTTCCGCCAGAGCAATGACATCATCCTGGTCCACGAAGGACATCTCGACGTCGAGCTGCGTAAACTCCGGCTGGCGGTCAGCGCGGAAGTCCTCATCGCGGTAGCAGCGAGCGATCTGGTAGTAGCGCTCCATTCCGGCGACCATGAGCAGCTGCTTGAACAGCTGCGGGGACTGCGGGAGTGCGTACCAGCTGCCCGGCTTCAGGCGCGCCGGCACGAGGAAGTCACGGGCGCCCTCCGGGGTGGAGCGAGTCAGGGTCGGGGTTTCGATCTCAGTGAAATCGTGGCTGTCCAGCACCTGGCGGGCAGCGCGGTTCGCGGCCGAGCGCAGGCGCAGTGCATCGTGCTGGCGCTCACGGCGCAGATCCAGGTAGCGGTACTTCAAGCGGGTCTCCTCACCGACCTCACCGGAGGAGGATGGATCATCAATCTGGAACGGCAGCGCTGCGGACTTGTTGAGTACCTCCAGGTCCGTGACGTTGACCTCAATCTCGCCGGAGGCCAGGTTCGGGTTAGCCGAACCCTCCGGGCGGGGCTCCACGACGCCAGTGACCTTGACGCAGTACTCGGAACGCAGATCGTGGGCGCGCTCAGCTACCTCGGTCTCGCGGAAAACAACCTGGGCAACGCCGGAGCGGTCACGCAGGTCAATGAAGATAACACCACCGTGGTCGCGACGGCGTGCGACCCACCCCGTCAGGGTGACGGTCTCCCCCGCCAACTCCTTGCGCAGTTCGCCTGCCAAATGTGTACGCAGCACTCTCGTTCAATCCCTTCTCATCGTTGACGCTCACACCCACTCACGCCACGCGTAGACAGCACGCGCCGAGGGATGCAAGTACTTGAACGGCCCAAGTCTACCGCCCGCACCGGACTTGCTCAGCGCTAGGGTGAGCACCGCGCGCATGGCGGTGCACCCACTATCGAGCAGACACCACCACCAGCATGTGGCAAAATCTGGAGCATGACTTTTAAATCTGGCGCCAATTTTGATGGTAAGCGAGCTAGCTCCGGCGGTGGAGGCCGCGGCGGCATGATCGCTACCGGCGGCGGCATTGGCTCTCTCCTTCTTATCGGTCTCTATCTACTCCTCGGCGGCGATCCCGGCGCCATCACCGGAAGCGATCCCCAGACCGACCAGACCCAGGTGGGACCAGAGGAAAGCGGCGAAGACGCATTTGCGCACTGCCAAACTGCCGAGGACGGCAATAAGTACGACGATTGCCGCGTCATGTTCGCCGCCCAGTCCGTCGACAAGGTCTGGGCCCAGCAGTTGCCGGATCAGGCAGGCATCGAGTACGTCGAACCTGGCCGCGTCATCTTCAACAACACCACCATGTCTGGCTGCGGTCAGGCTTCGGGCGCCACGGGCCCGTTCTACTGCCCGGCGGATGAGTCGGCCTACTTCGACACCGCCTTCTTCGACCAGCTCCGCAACTTTGGCGGCGATAACGCCCCATTGGCACAGATGTATATCGTGGCCCACGAATTCGGCCACCACATTCAAAAGCTGGAAGGAACTCTCAGCCTGTCGAATTACAACGAACCCGGCGAGGATTCCAACGCGGTGAAGATTGAGTTGCAGGCCGATTGCTATGCCGGCCTGTGGGCGCACTACGCCGACAAAGGTGACGATGCCCTGCTCGAAACCATTACCGAGCAGCAGGTGACTGATGCTGTCAACACTGCACGCGCCGTGGGCGATGACAACATCCAGCGCCGCTCAGGGGGCGAAGTACGCCCCGATACGTGGACGCACGGCTCTTCCGAAGACCGTGCGCAGTCGTTCCTCGCCGGTTATAATTCCGGCAAAATGGAGCAGTGCGACACCTTAGGCCGTGGGGTTTACAAGTCTTAGGGTCTTAAGAAGCGCCCACCCCAAGGTCGCACCACCCCCAAATGTGCCACATTAGCCCAGATTAGATTCACATACACCAGGTGTTTACCTGCCGTACACCTTAATGCTTTAAGGTAGTCAAGTTCCCGCCGGTTCGTGGTGGGTTCCGCTCTGTCTTTAAAAGCATAAAAGAACTGCGCGTGATGTCTTTACCACCTGCACCGCGGTAGGTATGGCGCTGCCCGCGCCAACGCCGAATGCACCCCGCCCGCGGCCTGCTCACACTGTCTCATCACGCAGCGTTCTCTTCATGAAAGGAACGACGTTTTGAGCACCGCCACGCCGACGATGCCTGATCTTGAGTCGATGAATGGCAAGAACAAGGACTGGATTTGGCACCTGTTCTTCGGCGCCATCACGGCTGTCACCCTGATCTTTTTCATCATTTGGGGCAACGGAGAAGTTGCTGAGGGAACCAACAAGGTCGTCCTTGTTACAGCAATCATCTTCGCTGTCTTTATGGCCTTCAACATTGGCGGCAATGACGTCGCCAACTCCTTCGGTACCTCCGTGGGCGCGGGAACCCTCTCCATGAAGCAGGCCCTCGCTGTCGCGGCGGTCTTTGAGGTATCCGGAGCCATCCTCGCCGGCGGCGAGGTGACTGATACGGTCCGCTCCGGAATCGTGGACCTCGATGCCATCGATGGCCTCGACCCGATGGAATTTGTCTACATCATGATGGCGTCACTCCTCGGCGCCGCCATCTGGCTTTTGGTAGCCACCCGCATGGGCTGGCCGGTTTCTACCACCCACTCCATCGTCGGCGGCATTGTCGGCGCCGCTCTAACCGTCGGCTTCATCACCGGCAAGGGCGGCATGGACATGGTGCAATGGGGCGGAATCGGCACCATCGCTTTCTCCTGGGTGCTTTCTCCGGTTCTCGGCGGTATTGCCGCATACCTCCTTTTCAAGTGGATCAAGTCTTCCATCTTGGTGTACAACGACGCCGCAGACGAACGCCTGCGTGACATCAAACTTCGCCGCGCCGAGCTGCGCAAGGAGCACAAGACCCGCTTCGAGCGTATGAACGAGCTACAGCAGATCTCCTACACAAATGCGATGGCTCGCGACGCCGCCCTTACCGCCGAAGAGGACTACGACCCAGAGGCACTCGAGTCCGACTACTACCGCGATCTGCACAACCTCAACAAGGATCTCGAGGATGTCAATGCACACCGCGCGCTCGAGAACTGGGTTCCGCTGCTCGCAGCGCTGGGTGCCGTGATTATCTCCGCGATGTTGCTCTTCAAGGGCCTGAAGCACACCGGCATCGATGTCACCGCCCTAGAAACTTTCCTAGTCATGGGCATGGTTGGAGCCATAGTCTGGATGGCCGTCTTCATCTTTGCCCGCTCCCTGAAGAAGAAGTCCCTGAAGCGCTCTACCTTCCTCCTCTTCTCGTGGATGCAGGTCTTCACCGCCTCCGCCTTTGCGTTCTCGCACGGTTCCAATGACATCGCCAACGCCATCGGCCCCTTCGCTGCAGTCTTCGATGTCTTGCAGACCAACCAGATCTCCGATGAAGTTTCCGTGCCGCTGCCGGTCATGGTAGCCATGGGCATCGCCTTGGTTTCCGGCCTTTGGTTCATCGGCCGCTTCGTCATCCAGACCGTGGGTTCTGGCCTCACTCAAATGCACCCCTCCTCCGGTTTCGCTGCCGAGCTGGCCGCTGCTGCCGTCGTCATGGCTGCTTCCCTCTTGGGCCTGCCGGTGTCCTCTACCCACATCCTCATCGGTGCCGTCCTTGGTGTCGGCATTGTGAACCACGCCGCCAACTGGAAGCTGATGAAGCCCATCGCTTTGGCATGGGTCATCACTCTTCCGGCGGCCGCCGCCATCGCTGCGGCGACGGTGTCCATCCTGCGCGTCGTCTTCTAAAGATCAACGCATCGCGCATACCGCATTCTCGCCGTGAGTTTCCCCAACCACCGGGGTTGCTCACGGCGAGATTTTTCTTATCGCTTGAGCCTTAAGCACAAATCCAAGAACCCGTACACTTAGGCGGCATGAGCGACAACTCCCTGGCCAGATTCTTTTCCGCTTTTAATGACATTGAGCAGTTCCTCCGCCAAGCTATCGGGGCAAAGAACTCTGATTCTTTCTGGTGGATTGTTGATCGCGCCCACGACAAACACCTTTTAAGCAAGCGCCAAGCAGAACAGCTGAAGGACTTTAGCAACCTTCGCAACGCCATCGCCCATGGCCGCTACTTCAGCGGTGAGCCCATCGCTACCCCACATCCTCACGTCATCAAGCAGCTCGAAAACCTGCAACGCCTGCTCACGGATCCACCCACAGCGCAGGCTCTGCTCGCTAGCCGTGACGTGACCACTCTTGCCCCTGACACCCCGATCATGGAGGCCTTGAAGCTTATTGACACGACCGGCTATTCCCAGATCCCAATCTATGAGTCCGGGACTTACCAGGCGCTTCTCACCACCAACGTCATTGCCCGATGGGTTGCGGCAGATCTCGGTGACGACGGTGTGATTAACGCGGCGTCGATTAACACGGTCCTGGAATTCGCAGAACGGAAGGACCGCGCAGAGTTCCTGCCCCGCACCGCCAGCGCGCAAGAGGTCATCGACGCCCTCACCGACCCTGCGGCAGACGGCACCCACCCCGGCGCGGTCCTTCTCACCGAGCACGGCAAGCCTTCCCAACTTCCTGTATCCATTGCAACACCTGCCGACCTCGCAACATTGGTTGCTGCAGTCGAATGGGAATAACTCCCCTCCCTAACCTTGTTGACATGACATAGAAAGGAGGATGTCATGCAATTTGGAGTCTTTAGCATCGGCGATGTCACCCAGGACCCGACCACCGGCCGCACCCCCACTGAGGCCGAGCGCATCCGCGCTATCACGGAGATTGCCCTCAAAGCAGAAGAGGTGGACCTCGACGTCTTCGCCAGCGGCGAGCACCACAACCCGCCCTTTGTGCCATCAGCACCCACCACCCACCTGGCATACATTGCGGCACAGACGAAGAACCTTCAACTCTCCACTGCCACCACGCTGATCACTACCAACGACCCTGTTCGCCTCGCGGAGGACTACGCATTCCTCCAGCACCTGGCAGATGGGCGCGTCGACCTCATGCTAGGCCGCGGCAACACCGGCCCGGTTTACCCGTGGTTTGGCAAGGACATCCGTGAGGGCATTCCCCTCGCAGTGGAGAACTACCACCTACTGCGCCGCCTCTGGCGCGAACCCGTCGTGTCCTGGCAAGGAAAGTTCCGCACCCCGCTGCAGGGTTTTACTTCCACACCCGCACCTCTCGATGGAATCCCACCCTTTGTCTGGCACGGCTCCATTCGCTCCCCACAGATTGCGGAACAGGCGGCTTTTTACGGCGATGGCTTCTTCCACAACAACATCTTCTGGAACAAGGAGCACACCGCGAAGATGGTGAACCTGTACCGCAATCGCTACGAGTCCTATGGCCACGGCCGCGCCGACCAGGCCATCGTGGGCCTCGGCGGGCATGTCTTCATCGCGCCCACGGAGCAGCAGGCAAAGGACTTCTTCCGCCCCTACTTCGACAATGCCCCGGTGTACGGTCATGGCCCCTCCTTGGAGGAGTTCACGGCACAGACTCCGCTCACCGTAGGCACCGTAGAGCAGGTGGTGGAGCGCACACTACAGTTCGCAGATTGGGTGGGTGATTACCAGCGCCAGCTCTTCCTCATCGACCACGCCGGACTGCCTCAAGAGGTGGTGCTCGAGCAGATCGAAATCCTTGGTACCCAGGTGGTGCCCGAGCTTCGCCGCCGCTTTGAGGAACGCCGCCCGGATCATGTACCTTCTGCCCCGCCCACCCATGCCACGCTCGGCGCTTATGCCCCGCACGCGCAGGTCAACCCTGAAGAGGAGAAATAGTTGCGCTCGCTCGTACTCGTTACGGCTGGACTTTCATCACCGTCCTCGACGCGTGCGCTTGGCGACGCCCTCTCCGCCGCCACCACCGCCCGCGTTAGTGCCCGAGGGGAAGGCATCGACGTGACCGTCGTGGAGCTGCGCGAGCTTGCCGGCGAGTTGGCAGAAGCCATGACCAACTGGGTTTCACCCACACCCCGCCTCCATGCCGCGCAGACTGCCGTGACCAAGGCGGACGGTCTCATCGCCGTCAGCCCGGTATTCCAGGGCAGTTATTCGGGTTTGTTCAAGATGTTCTTCGACACTTTAGAGCCGCATTCTCTAGAGGGACTGCCCACGCTCATCGCTGCCACCGGGGGCTCGAGCCGGCACGCGCTTGTGCTCGACTATGCTCTGCGCCCGCTGCTTAACTACCTGCATGCCACAGTGGTCCCCACCGGGATCTTCCAGGCCACGGAAGACTTTGGCACTGCAGAAGGCGCGCGCAATGACAAACGCATAGAACGCGCCGCCGAGGAGCTAGCGGACCTCATGGTGCGCCCGCTCGACCGGGTCTCTGGACTTGCCGGGAGGCTCGGCGAAGCGGAGGAAGCGCCCCAGGGGGAGCTATCACAGGACGTCGATCCAGACCCTTCAGGATTCCGCGCGCTGCTTTCCCGCCACGACGGGCAGCCGAGCTAAGCGGTTGCGGAGGGCTCTCGGTACTATCGTAAGGCGACACTTATCTAACGCTCCCAAGGAGGTTTCACCCCCACATGACAATTAGCGTGACCGATATCTTCTCCATCGGAATCGGCCCCTCCTCCTCCCATACAGTCGGCCCCATGCGCGCGGCTAAGGCCTTCCTCGAGGCGCTTGATCAACACCCGGCCAAGGTCCACACCGTACTGCGCGGTTCCCTATCCGCTACCGGCCGCGGCCACGCCACGGATCGCGCCGTGATTCTGGGCCTCGCCGGATGGGATCCGCTGTCCGTGCCACTCGACGCAGAGCCACGCGCCGATGCCTTTATCCCCACCGAGGGCACCATTTCTGGCCCCGCAGGCGAAGTGCAATACAGCATCGAATTCAACAACGAACCGGTGCCGGAACACCCGAACTGCCTCATCTTTACGGCCTGGGACGAGAACGGCAGGGTACTCGCCGAGAATGCAGAGTACTTCTCCGTCGGCGGCGGCTTTATCCTGTCCCGCGAGGAATACGATGCCCAGCTCCAAACAGACACCGGTGTGCCAGCCGGTGTCGCCGCGGCCACCGCTGAGGACACCGTTCCTTATGAGTTCCAGTCCGGCGAACACCTGCTTCACCTGTGTGCGGCCAATGACAAAGCTATCTGGGAAATCGTCGCCGCCAACGAGGCCGTGTTGCACCGCGAAGAAGGCGGTCTCGACTACGTCTACCAGCACCTTGACTTGGTCTGGGATATCATGCGCGAGTGCGTGACCGAGGGCATTTCCTCCAAGGGAATCCTTCCCGGTGGCCTGCGCGTGAACCGCCGCGCGCCACGCATGTACCAACAACTTCTGGCCAAGCAAAACGACGAGTCCTGTGGCTTGTCCGCGATGGAATGGGTCAACCTCTACGCGCTTGCCGTCAACGAACAGAATGCCGCCGGCGGCCGCGTCATCACCGCCCCCACTAACGGCGCGTGTGGCATCATCCCCGCCGTGCTGCACTACGCGCGTGACTTCCAGGCTGATTTCACCCGCTCCGATGCCCGCCGCTACCTGCTGACCGCAGGTGCCATTGGCATCATCATCAAGTCCAATGCCTCAATTTCCGGCGCGGAGGTGGGCTGCCAGGGCGAGGTTGGCTCAGCGTCCTCCATGGCAGCTGCTGGCATGGCAGAACTACTCGGAGCAACACCGGAACAGGTGGAAAACGCCGCCGAGATTGCCCTTGAGCACAACCTCGGCCTGACCTGTGACCCCGTCGGAGGCCTCGTGCAGATTCCCTGCATCGAGCGCAACGCCATCGGCGCAGTCAAGTCCATCAACGCCGCGCGCCTTGCTCTCATGGGTGAGGGAACGCACCACGTTACCCTCGATAACGCGGTGCGCACCATGGCCGAAACCGGACGCGACATGCTCTCCAAGTACAAGGAGACCTCGCTCGGCGGCCTGGCGAAGACGATGGGCTTCACCGTCTCGCAGGTGGAGTGCTAAACGAGCTGGCGAAGCTGCTTGACGACGTCCCCCACCGGGACGTCGTGCTGCTCGTGCGCGCGCAGATCCTTCAGCGCCACGGTGCCAGACTCTAGCTCTTGGTCACCGAGGACGAGTGCGAAGCGGGCGTTGGCGCGATCAGCACCCTTCATCGCTCCCTTGAGGCCGCGGTCACCGAAGGACATATCCGCGGAAATACCGGCTTTGCGGAGATCATTAATGATGCTGACCATCTTCTTCTTTGCCGCCGCGCCCAAAGCAACGCCATAAACGGCCACGCGTTCTTCGACGCCCTCGAGCTCCACGCCCTCGGCCTCCAGGGCCAAAACCGTGCGGTCCACGCCGAGGCCGTAGCCGATACCGGACAATTCCTGTCCGCCGAGCTGAGCCATGAGGCCGTCGTAGCGGCCGCCGCCGCCAATGCCGGACTGCGCGCCGAGTCCATCGTGGACGAATTCGAAACAGGTCTTCGTGTAGTAATCAAGACCGCGGACCATGCGCGGGTTGATGGTGTAGGGCACGCCCATGTCATCGAGCAAGCCAGTGACCGTCTCAAAGTGCTCGCGGCACTCGGCATTGAGGTGGTCGAGCATGAGGGGGGCGTCGACAAGCTGCTCCTGGACCTCCGGGCGCTTGTCATCGAGCACGCGCAGCGGGTTCAGCTCCGCGCGGGCCCTGGTTTCCTCGTCGAGGTCCAGCTTGAACAGGAATTCCTGCAGCTTTTCACGGTAGGCCGGGCGGCAGTCGTGGTCCCCCAGGCTGGTCAGCTCCAGACGGAACTGGCTAAGCCCCAGGCTGCGGTAGGAGCGGTCCGCTAGCGCGATGATTTCCGCGTCCAGCGCCGGATCATCGACACCAATGGCCTCGACGCCGACCTGCTGCAGCTGGCGGTAGCGGCCAGCCTGCGGGCGTTCGTAGCGGAAGAAGGGACCAAAGTAATTGAGCTTGACCGGCAACTGACCGCGGTCGAGGTTGTGCTCAATAACTGCGCGCATAACACCCGCGGTACCTTCGGGGCGCAGAGTCACAGAGCGGTCGCCGCGATCGGCGAAGGTGTACATCTCCTTCGACACGACGTCCGTGGACTCCCCCACGCCACGGGCGAACAGCGACGTGTCCTCAAAGACGGGGAGTTCGATGTGTTGGAAGCCGGACAGATGTGCCTGATGCACGAAGGTCTCACGAACCTTGGCAAAGATGGCCGATTGCGGCGGAACGTAGTCCGGCACACCCTTGGGCGCGGACAGGGCTTTGAACTGCTTCTTATCACTCACGCCCTTTAGAGTACATCCCCCGCCGCACGGAGAAACGGATTAGTCGCGCGTTCGCGGCGCATCGTCGATGTTGGGCCGTGGCCCGGCAAGATAGCAAGGGAATCATCAAGGCCCCACACCGGACCGCGCAATGAGCGCTGCATCGCCGCGGGATCGGAATGCGGAAGGTCTGTACGGCCGATCGAGCCCTTGAATAACACGTCACCGGTCAGCGCAAAATCCTCGGCCACGAGCATGACGCACCCCGGTGAATGCCCCGGCGCATGGAGTAAGTCAAACTCCAGGCCGACGAGGCTCAGCGTCTCACCACCCAGCAGATCACGCCGGTCCGCTACCTGCTTCATGGAAGCGGCGGCGAAAAGCATCTGCGATTCGGGAGATACTCCGGAGCCATCCACCAACATGAACGCGTCATCCGGGTGGATGTAGACCGGCAGGTTAAACTCAGCGGCATCACGCGTGTGGTCAATGTGACCGTGGGTCAGCACGACGGCCTCAAATTCCAGGGACTTCTCACGCGCGAGCTGCTCAAGGCGCTCGCGTGTGTGCATCCCTGGGTCCACGATGAACGCCCGCGAGCCGTTAGCCACAACATAGGTGTTGGTTTTATAAGGCCCTGCGGCGAAACCGTAGATATCGGGTGTGTTCATTACTTGAGGGCGGCCAAAGCTGCGTCGTAGTCCGGTTCAGTCGTAACCTCTGGAACCAGCTCGGTGTAGGTCACCTTGTGGTTCTCGTCGGTGACGATGACCGCGCGGGCACACAGGCCCTTGAGCGGGGAGCCTTCCAGGACGAGGCCCAGCTTGTCGGCGAAATCGGAGCGGAAATCAGAAGCGCTGACGACGTTCTCAATACCTTCAGCAGCGCAGAAACGCTCCTGTGCGAAAGGCAGGTCACGGGAGACGGACAAGACAACGGTGTTCTCCAGACCAGCCGCCTCTTGATTGAACTTGCGCAGCTGCGCTGCACACACGCCGGTATCCACGGACGGGAAGCAGGACACCACCAGGCGCTTGCCAGCGAAGTCCGCATTGGTTAGCTCAGACAAGTCGGTGCCGACGAGGGTGAAGTCCGGCAGGGCGTCACCAACCTTCGGCAGCTCAGCATTGGTTTCGACGGGTTCATTCTGAAAATTCGTAGTAGCCATGGCACCCAAGCGTACTGACGTGCGGGGCGGCGCGCCACGGTGAACTAGCGTGCGGTTAGGATAGGTGGGTCAAAGTTTTTAAACCACCACTGTGGAGGAAACATAGGTGTCTACTAACAGCCAGCGCTTGGATGATGCGCTCAACCAGCTCGATCGCGAGCTGAAATCCCGCGACCGTAAACAGAAGAGCCGCCCGCTCAGCGTCGTTTTGATGGCCGCCGTCGTTATTGTTGCCCTCGTCGGCGGTATCTGGTTCTTGGCCACGCGCTCGCCGGAGGAAGAAGAGATTCAGGCCTCGGAAACCTCCGCCGCCGATACGCCCACTGAAGCCCCTACCGCCGAAGCATTGAGCGGCAAGCGCGCTAAGCCGCTCGGTGAGACCGTCACCTGCGAGTACAACGAGACTGGCGACGCTTCCCGCGATGTCCCTACTCCGCAAGGAAAGAACATTCCTGCCAAGGGTGAAGTGACCGTCAATTTCGCCACCAAGCAAGGCGATATTGAGATGACTCTCGATCGCTCGCTTGCTCCGTGTACCGTCAACGCAATCACGGACATGATTTCCGCGAAGTACTACGACGACACCGTGTGCCACCGCATGACGGAGGGCACCCTCTCCGTCCTGCAGTGCGGTGATCCGACCGGCAAGGGTTCTGGTGGACCGGGCTTCCAGTTTGCCAATGAGTACCCCACCGATGAGGCTGACGACGCCGCTAGGGCACAGCCTGCTCTGTACCCGAAGGGTTCCATCGCCATGGCTAATGCCGGCGAAGACACCAATGGTTCCCAGTTCTTCATTAACTATAAGGACTCGCAGCTTCCGCCCTCCTACACCTATTTTGGCGCCCTGACGGAGAAGGGACAGAAGACCATCGACGCCATCGCTGCCAAGGGTGTCAAGGATGGACAGTCCGACGGCGCTCCCGCTGAGGAAGTTCGCATCACCAAGGCAACCGTCGAGAGCTAAGTTTTACCCCCTTTACGGTGGCCGGCCCCGCTCGCATTCAGCGAGCGGGGCCTTTCCCATTCCAACCGCCCCTCCCCACCTGGACTAAGAATTTCTTAGCCTTGAGCTGTTCATTTGGCAAACTATTACCCACGTCCACAACCTGCACCGGACCAAACCCCAGCTCACATGCCGCGGACAGCCGCCACACAGATTCATCAATTGATTGTCAGATCCCTTGCAAAACCCGCAATGCCTCAGTAGCATCTGTGAGGTCTTTGAAATTCCCGAGATGTATAAGGAACGAGAATGAAGCTCTTCTCCCGTAAGGCCCTTGTCGCTGCCGCTACCACCGCTGCCGTTTCCCTGTCCGGCGTGACCGTTGCTAACGCTGAGACCACCACCCCGGAGGCCACCGCCACCGCTACGGCTACCACCACCCCGGCAGCTCCGTCCACCACCAAGCCGGCCGCCGAGACCACCACGACCCCGAGCAAGACCGACGAGGACTCTTCTTCCTCCTCCGACGACTCCGAGGGTTCCTCCATCTCCGACATGGACCCGAAGGAAATCCGCGACTGGATCGCCGTCTTCACCGCCGTCATTGGCGCTCTGGGCACCGCTTTCGCTTTCTACAACAAGTACTTCGCACCTAACGCTAAGTAAGTCGGACGATCTCCGATCACCTTCGATTCAGTTTAGGACACACAACTATGAAGTTCTTCTCCCGTAAGTCCATCGTTGCTGCTGCTACTGCTGCAACTATCGCCTTCTCCGGCACCGCAGTTGCTTCTGCAGCTCCGGTTGAGGATGACGGCTCCTCCAAGGCTTTCTTCGCTCTCTCTTCTGACGATGAGGGCAACATCAGCCCGAAGGAGATCCGCGAGTGGATCAAGGTCTTCACCTCCATCATCGATGCGATGGATGACGCTATGCGTCTCGCTGACCAGTTCGCTGGCAAGTAAGCCACAAACTCGCCACTCTCCCCTTGTGTATTATGCACGAGGGGAGATTTTTCGTTTTCCGGTTCGCAGCACCTCTTCTAGGTGGCGCCTCTTCAAAGGGCTAAGACTTAATTGCCATCCCTTTGTGAATCTTCCTCCACTTCCTGAATTCGCTCGGCACCGAGCACATCCTTAAACACGGAGGCGTCAACAAGCTGGCCACGGCGAATGACAGAAATCTGACCAGTTGGTTCCAAGATCATTAGCTGCACGTCGGTGCGCCGACCAAGGCCCGCCTTGCGCACAGCGGAATTGATATCCCTTTCGGTGATGTGCGCAAAGCTCATATTGTCTTCCTGCAGCTGCCCCTTATAAACCAAGAGCACCGGTTTGCGGTCGATGAAACGTGACCATGTCACGAGCTGCCGGAAGGTACCGAAGGCTGCCTCCAGGAGCATAAGTGTGAAGAGACCAATGACTCCGGCGGCGAGGGTCGGCGGGTTGCCTACAATCACGCGGCCTGAAACCGCGCCGAACATAATGATGATGACGGCATCGGAAGCGGTGATGGACGTCAAAACGCGGCTGCCAAAGAGCTTGACCAAGACCATAAAGGCCAAATAAATACCCAGCGTCGCGAGCATCACCAGTGGGATTCGGTGAGGCTCGATACCTAGCTGGTACATTGCCTCGCGTCCAAACAGCCTCAGTGTATCCACAGCTTTCCACCATACCTTCCACATGAGAAAAGCCCGCACGATAGTGCGGGCTTGTGCATCAGTACAGACTAGATGTTGAACTGCTTGCGCAGCTGCTCAATCAGCTGCTGCACCGGTGCTGGGAGCGCAGCAACCGGCATGTTGATGGCACCAATCACAGCGGCAATGGCGGCAGCGATAGCGGCGGTGATACCCACACCCAAGCCGATGGAGGAAGCTGCATCCTTGGCGGAACCAGTATCCTTCGGGTCCTTCGCGTCGTCGTCACCGTCGAGGGAAATCGGAAGGGCGGCTTCAGTGCCAGCATCGGTAGTAATGAGCAGCTTCTGCTCGCCCTTTAGGCCCTCCGGGATGGTGAGCTTGACGGTTGCGCGGCCACGCTCGCCGAACTGCTCGTCACCGGGCTGTGCTGCGTTGTCAATGTCTGCCTCGGCCTTAGCGTCACCCAGAGCAACGGTGACCTTCTTAGCCTGTGGCTCTTCTGCGTTGGAGTAGTTCAGAGAGGAAAGCTCGACTGTGATCTCCTCCCCCGGCTTCAGGTCACCAGACACGTGGGCACCAATCTGGCCCTGGCCGGTGCGGACCTTGGACTCGCCGGAAGCGATGTAGTCAATCATCGCCTGGGTGTCCATGTAGCCAACGTCATTGCGGTTCTTGATGGAACCGGGCTCAAAGAAGCCATCGCCGCCGGCCTCCGTCTCGCTGGAGGCAAGGAAGGAGGACAGAGCAATGCTGTAGTTCTTCTCCGGGTCAATCGGTTCACCGTTAATGGTGACAGACTTAACGCGCTTGCCCTGCTCAGCCTTCTGGTCGTAGACAACGGTGACGTTGTTGGACAGGCCCAGAGCCAGGCGCGGGCGGGACTGGCCAGGCTTCCACTGGTTCTCCAACGCGGTAATGAAGTCTGCGCCGCTAACCTCCGCGGTGATCACGTAATTACCGAATGGCTGAACGGCAAAGATGTCCTGGTAGGAAACATCACCTTGCTTGAGGTCGGCGCGCACACCGCCTGCGTTC
This sequence comes from Corynebacterium guaraldiae, assembly GCF_053480195.1. Lineage (NCBI taxonomy): Bacteria > Bacillati > Actinomycetota > Actinomycetes > Mycobacteriales > Corynebacteriaceae > Corynebacterium > Corynebacterium guaraldiae. The sequence continues at coordinate 40,831 of NZ_JBRBAU010000004.1, forward strand.
ATAACACCGATTTCGATGTCCTTGTCCGTCTGCTTAGATAGAGCAAAGCGCTGGCCATCGGCAATAAAGTTGTTGAGGGTCGACTCCACACCGCGGTTGGTACCGGTGTCCTTGCCCTCATCAGAACCGCGGTACATGGCCTTCTCGGTGGTACCAGCAGTCTTGGCACCCTCAATCTCCGCTACCTTCTTTGCTTCCTCGACGATCTTAGCCACCTCGGGGTCGTCTTCGAGGCCCTGCAGCTGGGCGAAGACCTCTGCGTTGGCCACGTCGTACTGCTTGAGATCAATCTTGGTGATTTTCTTCTCGGCTTTGTCGAAGGTGATGTCGGCGTCGTTAAGCACCTTGCCGTACTCGTAGCCCTGTGCCCAGTACAGCGGCATTGCCCCCTCACGAGCAACCTCGCCCTGGGTCTTAACGTGAGTATCACCGCCAAAGAGGATATCCACATCCTTGCTGAAGCCCTCCGCGTACTGCTGAGCGTCCTCGTGCATGAGCGCCACAACGACGTCAGCCTTGCCGGATTCCTTCAGTCGGCTGGCTTCCTTATTGGTGGCCTCGACCGGGTCGGAGAACTCGACGCCCGGGATGGACGCAGCGGACACCTTGTACTTGGTGTTCTCGGTGACGGTACCAACGAAGCCCACCTTCACGCCGTCTACCTCCTTGACGAAGGAAGCATCGAGCAGGGGCTTGCCATCTTTGGTGACGTTGGCGCCCAGGATCGGGAAGTTGGACTGGTCCTTGATACGGCCCATCAGGTCATCGGTGCCCTTGTCGAACTCGTGGTTGCCCACGGCCGTGACATCGAGATTCATAGCATTGAGGGCCTCGTTGGTGTACTTGTCCTCAGAAATCGCAGACACAAAAGCGGAACCACCAACGTTATCACCGGAGGAGGTCAAGGCGTACTCCTGGTCCTTGTTGACGGCCTTGATGAGCGCAGCCATGCGAGCAGCGCCCATCTCGGAGTAGCCAACCAGTTCCTCGGATTCCTTGTCAAAGTTTTCGGCCAGCTCAAGGTGGCCGTGGAAGTCGGTGAAGTTGGTGACGGAAATGGTCACCTGGTCGGCCTCAGCGGCGAAGGCAGGCGCGCCGGAGACGGCAACGGCGGTGACGGTGGTGGCGGCCAGAAGCTGGCCAAAGCGACGGAAGTTCACGTGGATCTCCTGGGTATGAGAGAAATCTTGTCCACGTGTTTATAACGCATCCATCACGATTGCGCAGCGCTTGCTGACGTCACGACCAGCGCGTTCACCAAACATCTCCCCTAGTTTCACCCAGGCGCAACCTCCCGTTCAGCCACACACCCCCAGTTGAGGGGTGATGCCTTAAGCCGTGACGCGATAGACGTCGAAGACGCCCTCGGTGTTACGCAGGGTTGTCATCAACTGCCCCAGCTGCTTGGTGTCAGAAACCGAGAAGGTGAAGCGCACAGTCGCAATGTGGTCATCGCCGCGATTGGAGGTCATCGACAATACGTTGAGGCTCTGATCGCTAAAAATCCGGGTGAGCTCAAAGAGCAGACCTTGACGGTCAATGGCCTCCAGTTGCAGCGTTGCGGAGAAGGCACCGGAAGACTTCGGCCCGCCAGCCCACTCCACCTGCATCATGCGCTCGGGTTCCGACTTGAGCTTTTCAGCATTGGTGCAGTCAGCTCGGTGCACGGACACGCCGCCGCCGCGGGTCACGAAGCCAAAGATGGCGTCACCAGGCACAGGCTGGCAGCACTTCGCCAGCTTGGCCATGACGTCCGGGCTGCCCTCCACCAAAATTCCGGTGCCGGATGCGGAATCCTTCGTGTGCTGAGCGCGGGAATTCTCCAGCTCGCTGAGCGGAGTACGAGAAGCCAAGGCATCGACTGCATCGTCCCTATCTCCGAAGAGCGCCATGAGTTGGTTGGCAACATGCTGAGCTGAGACATGGCCCGCGCCGATGGCGGTATAGAGCGCATCCACATCCGGGTAGTGCAACTGCTCGGCTACCTGCTTCATCGAACTAGCGGTAAACAGCCGGTGCATGGGCAAGCCGCCACGCTGGACCTCGGCGGCCAAGGCATCCCGCCCAGCTTCGAGGTGCTCTTCACGGCGCTCCTTGGCAAACCACTGCCGCACCTTCGTCTTAGCCCGTGGCGAGACCAAGAACTCCTGCCAATCCCGCGAGGGACCCGCATTCGGATCCTTGGAGGTGAAAATCTCAACTTTATCGCCGGATTTCAGCTCCGATTCCAATGCCACGAGCTTGCCGTTGACCTTGGCACCAATGCACCTATGGCCTACCTCCGTATGCACCGCATAGGCGAAATCCACGGGGGTGGAACCAGCGGGCAAATTGATCACGTCACCCTTCGGGGTAAACGCAAAGATTTGCTTGGCGGTCAGGTCATAACGCAGAGAGTCCAGGAACTCATTGGGATCAGCGGCTTCCTTCTGCCAATCCAACAGCTGGCGCATCCACGCCATCTGATCCACTTCTTCTTGGTGGCCGGAATTCCTGCCCTTGGTCTCCTTGTAGCGCCAGTGCGCCGCAACGCCAAACTCGGCGTTGTAATGCATCTCGTGCGTGCGCACCTGCACCTCAAGGGTGGAGCCGCCGTCCGCGATAACGGTGGTATGCAGCGACTGATAGACGCCGAAGCGTGGCGAGGAGATGTAATCCTTGAATCGCCCCGGAAGAGCCTGGTACAACGAGTGCACCACGCCGATGGCGGCGTAACAGGAGTTGATGTCGTCGACGAGGATGCGGATTCCGACGAGATCGAAGATCTCCGCAAAGTCACGCCCACGAACGATCATCTTCTGATAAATCGACCAGTAGTGCTTCGGGCGCCCCATCACCTCGGCTTGAATGCCGTTTGCCTTGAGGGCTTGGCTTACCTGGGCCTTGATTTCCTTGAGCGCTTTATCGCGTGAGGGAGCGCGGTCCGCCACCATACGCACGATTTCGTCGTACTTCTTCGGATACAGAATGGCAAAGGCGAGATCCTCGAGTTCCCACTTAACGCTTGCCATGCCCAATCGGTGAGCAAGCGGCGCAATGACGTCAAGGGTTTGCCGTGCCTTCTTCGCCTGCTTCTCCGGCGGGAGGAAGCGCATGGTTCGCATGTTGTGCAGGCGATCGCACACCTTGATGACGAGCACGCGCGGGTCCGTAGCCATAGCCACGATCATCTTACGAATCGTCTCAGCTTCGGCGGCGGCGCCGAGGGCGACCTTGTCGAGTTTCGTAACTCCGTCGACAAGCCGGGCCACCTCCGGCCCAAAATCACGGGTGAGATCCTCGAGAGAATAATCGGTGTCTTCCACTGTGTCGTGCAGCAAGGCCGCCGCAACGGTCGTGGTGTCCATGCCGATTTCCGCCGCGATGGTTGCCACCGCAAGCGGATGCGTAATGTAAGGCTCGCCGGACTTGCGGAACACGCCCTCGTGCAGCCGCTCCGCCGTCGCATAGGCCTTGTTGAGGAGCTCTGCGTCTGCCTTCGGGTGAAACTCCCGGTGGATAGACATCAACGGGTCCAGCGCCGGATTGATCTTTACGCGACCGCCCGTCAGCGAGCGCGCCAAGCGGGCGGACATGCCGCGCACACCGCCCGGCCGCCACGCAGTCTTGTCCTGCTTTTCAGTCGTCATGTCTGCCTCCGCGAAGTAGCTTAGGCATACAACCTTAGTCCTTTGCTCCCATCTGATTGAGCACAATCAGTGGGGAACCTTGTAGTCGCTCACGTCCTTGGAGTCCATTGACCTCCAGAACCACGACGTTGCCCGCTACTTCCGCGCCCGCTGATTCCAGCAGCAATGCGGCTCCGTGGAGGGTACCGCCGGTGGCGAGGACGTCGTCGACAAGCACGATGCGCTTGCCCTTAATGTCAATACCACTGTTTGGGATCTCCAGCGCTGCCGTGCCGTACTCCAGCTCGTATTCCTGGGTCAAGACGGGCGGCGGAAGCTTGCCCTTCTTCCGGATGGCGAGGATTCCCACCCCTAACTTGTACGCAACGGCAGAACCAAGAAGGAACCCGCGCGCATCGAGGCCACCGACCAAATCGGCACCGAGCTCTTTGCAGGCCTCCGCCAAGCCATCGACCACGGCGGCGAAAGACTCCGCATCTGCCAATACCGGGGTCAGGTCCTCAAACAGGATTCCCTCCTCCGGGAAGTCTTGGACAAGGCGGACCTTATCCTTCAAGGCTTGTGCTGCTGCGACGTAAATCTCGCTCACGACTCTTCCTTAGTTTCGGTTGCTGTTTGTGGGGTATAGCTCCAACGGTCGAGGTTCCACCCGATACCCGCAGGGCCAGTGTAGGGCACCACGCCTGTCACAGCGCGGTCAGTGATAAAGGTCCGAGGCTGCGCGGAGATGGGAATAGACGGCAATTCCTCCCACAAATCCTGCTCCAACGTGCGCAATGCCGACGCATTCTTCACGCTGGAGGCGGGAGCGGAATGCTCACGCATCGGATCTACTGCCCCAAGGTAGACGTCGATCTCCGGCAGGCCAGTCGCGGGATCCGCGGACAATTGCTCGCGGGAAACACGGTCTCCGGAGCGGTCTTCCACGGTGATTCCCGCGGGCTCGCAGGCCGCGCGCAACTGCTCAACCATTGCCTTATAGCGAGGGTTGGGAGCGAGGTAGCCTACGCCGATGGTGTAACCGGACAGACCCGACGCAGCTGCGTTGTCGACGGGGACTGTTGTTAGCGAGGCCATCTGGGCCGCAACTGGATCATCGTTGCGCACCGTGCGCACGGTGACGGCAGGAACATCCACGCCTGATTCCTTCGAGGAGGCCTGTGCCAAGCGCTGCGTATCCACGCACGCGGCGAAGGCGGCGCGTGCCCACGGCTGAGCAAAAATCCCAGCCTCCGAGAAGACCAGAGTGTCGGTCAGGCCACCCGGTATGGATTTCACGTCCACCGGCTTCCCCTCAGCATTGCGGTCCAACCACGAGGGTGAAGCCGTGGGCGACTCTGCAACGCGAAGCTCGTCTGAGGCTACAAACGCTGCCGCATCCGCGCTGTTGGGCAACATGACTACTTCACGCACGACAGGCTTGTCGCCGTAGTAGTTGTCATTCGCCGTCAGAACGATTGAGCCATCATCCTCGACGCGGTCAATCTGATATGGCCCGAAGGAAACCTGCATGTCCGGGTCAAAACGCCCCGGTTCCGTCGAAAAGCCATCGCGCCAAGCCTCCGCCACTGGTTGCAGGGTTGCCATGTCCTGAGCGTGAAGCGCCGCGTTAAGCTCTTCGACGCTCATCCCCGCCCGCTTAGCCATCACGTGCGCTGGGAGAACCGTGCCGGGGCCAAACAAGTAGCGCCACCGCGACCCCGTATCGGGCGTAAACCACACGGTGAATTTCTTGCTGTGAGGCGCGCATTCCACTCCGCTGACCTCTTCCATCAGCGGAAGGTGGGAGCCAAAGGTCTCACTCAGCTGGCCAGCGGTGTAGGCCAAGAGGTAATCATCACAGGTCACTGCTTCGCCGTCGGCGAAGCGAGCCTGCTCCGTCAGCGTGAAGTCCACGTGTGCCCCGGTCTCATCGCCGTCGGGAGCGAAATACTCCGCGTGAGCAAGATCTGAGTTGGGCACCATCTGCCCGGCTGGGCCCGGTACGTACAGCGCAGGATAGACGCGGCTTGCTAGCTGGGCAGCCCCGACGGCATCGCCCCACGCGGAGGCTGCGTTACTAGTAGCAAGGGGGGAATCGCTCAGCACCGCGAAACGTGATGCCGAAGAGTCCTCCCCCGCACCCTCCTCATTAGAGCCGCACGCTGTCACGGTGAGGGCCAGGGCCAGCAGTGCCGCGACTGGAGATGTACGCACGGCTTAACGCCCGGGGCGCCAGGACGCCCCACCCGACTCGCCAGTAGGTGGCTCAGGCTCAGAATGCGAAGCCGCGGATGGGGAAACGACGGTGCGCGTAGCCTTCGGTTCCTCATCGCCTTCGCCTGCCTCCGTAGGCGCGCCCTCCGCACGGTAGGCGGCAACCACGGCGTTGTGCTTCTTCACGCTCTTTCGCTGGTTCGACAAAGTCACCAGAAGCGTCGTAGCGAGGAAAATTGAGGAGAATACGCCCTCGATAACGCCAATGAACTGAACAAGAGCAAGATCTCGCAGCGTGCCGATACCCATCAGCCATACGGCGACAACGAACAGAGCGATGATCGGCAGGGCTGAGATAATAGACGTGGAGATCGAACGCATCACCGTTTGGTTAATGGCCAAGTTGGTAAGCTCCCCATAAGTCTTCTTGCGCTGGCCTTCCAATCCCGTCGTATTCTCGTCCACCTTGTCAAAGACAATGACGGAGTCGTAGAGGGAGAAGGTCAGCACCGTCAGCAGACCAATGATGACTGCCGGGGACACCTCGATGCCAAAGAGCGCATAGATTCCGGCAATGAACACACCATCAAAAATGAGGGCAAGAATTGCCGCAAAGGCCATGTCCCGCTGCAGGCGGACCGCCACGTAAATGGTGGCCAGGACGAGGAATACGGCCATCGCGATGACCATGCGCTTGGTAATCGACGAGCCCCACGATTCCGACACCGTCGAAGAACCGATCGCATCCGGGCTCGGCTTACCGTTGTCATCCTTGACCTGATACTTCTCAAAGATGGCTTGGCGGGCCTGATTAACCTCATCCTGGGTCAGACGCTCGGACGTGATTTCCAGCGTCTCCGAGGAACCCGCGCCCACGATCTGCACCAGCTCTGGGGTAACACCGGTGGCCTCTGTAAAGGTTTCCTCTACCTGTTCGGTGGACAGATCCCCAGCTGGCATGTTGAGCTTCGTGCCTCCCTCAAAGTCCAGTGACAGATTGAAGCCACGAAGTGCAATAGCCAAGATGGAGGCGATGAGCAGCACACCGGCGATGGTGTACCAGGTCTTGGCCCGACCAACGAAGTCAAATCCACTGCCGTCTACGTAAAGACGGTCAAAGCGGGAAATCTTGCGGTTAGTATTTTCGACAGCCATGATTACTTCTCCTCATCCGTAGCAGTAGCGACGGGTTTCTTGGCCGGTTTGGCATAAAAGCCGCGTTCGCGGCGCTCCTCCACGAGGTTGTAGATGCCGCCGAGGCCGTTCATCGACGGTTTGGCAAAAGCTGGGCGGCTGCCAAGGAGCTGCATCAGCGGCGCCATGATCAGGAAGGAAACGATGAGGTCGAAGATGGTGGTCAAGCCCATGGTGAAGGCAAAGCCCTTGACGGCGCCAATAGAGAGGAAGTACACCACGACGGAGCCGATAAGCGTCACGGCCTTACCCGTGACAATCGTTGCCCGCGAGCGCTCCCAACCCGTGCGGGTGGCAGACCGGAATGTGCGCCCGCCCAGGATCTCATCCTTCATACGTTCGTAGTAGACAACGAAGGAGTCGGCCGTGGCACCAATACCAATGATCAAGCCTGCCATGCCAGAAAGATCAAGCGAGTAGCCGATCCACCGACCCAGCAGGACCAGGGCACCATACAGCATGACGCAGGTGGTGACGAGAACCAGCAGCGCCACCGAAGACAGAGCGCGGAAATAGTAGATGGAGTACAGCGAAACCAGAATCAGGCCGACGATGCCGGCGATGAGTGCTGCCTCAAGGGCGGCCTTGCCCAGTGACGGCGGCACGGTCTCCACCGTTCCGCCCGGCTCGCCATTGGAGCCGGTAAAGGACAGCGGCAGTGCACCATAACGCAGGTTATTTGCCAGGTTCTGTGCCTCCTCCTGAGAGAAATCACCCGTGATGGAGGTAGCGGCACCAACCGGGGTCGCGCCCTGGATTACCGGAGCAGAAATCACGCCGGAGTCCAGGGTGATGGCCACCTGCTTTTGCAGGTACTCCTGGGTCAAGGTGGACCACGTCTGCGAGCCATTGGGACCATCGCCGGTCTTGAAGGCGAAGCTGATCTCCATCTGGCCGGTCTGGGAATTCAGGCCGCCCTGAATCGGAGCGTTGCTATCAATCTCGTTACCAGTCAGGCGGGTTCCGTTCGGATCCTCAATACCGTCCAGAAGCGGAGCTGGCTTGAGCAAGTAGGGCTGCTGATTAGAGTAATCGCAAGCCACCAACGGCTTTGCCGGGTCATCGGTTCCGGCCAATGGGTCGGATTCCGCGTCACACGTCATCAAGCCCAGTGCTGCCGTTTGTTGGGTGGGATCCTCAGACTGACGGTCCTTAAGCAGAACCTCAGTAACCTTATCGCGGCGCTCAGATTCCTCGAGAGAGTTCGCCGGGGCCGGAAGCGGCTTCTCACTTACAGTAGGAGCCGGGGTCTTCTTTTCGTCCTTCTTCTCCCCGCCTTGGGCGGCTGCATCTGCGTTCTGGTTGAGCGCATCGTGAATGGAGGCCAGCGCCTTATTGGCCTGCTCTGGCGTCACGACTCCGTACTTGACCCAGCGGTTAGCCGTATCAGTCATGGACTTCTCAAGCTTGTCCATATCCGGCATGGGCTGCTCGCCCACCGGGCGGAACAGCAGCTGAGAGGTTTGACCCACTGCCTGCGCCTGGGACGCATCTTCGCCCGGAACAGTAATCACCAAGCTGGATCCACTGATGACGACCTCAGAGCCCGAAACACCCATGCCGTTCACACGCTGCTCGAGGATGGTGCGCGCCTGCTGCAGCTGCTCCTGGGTTGGGTCCTCACCCTGCGGAACCAGGGTTACGCGAGTACCACCCTGCAGATCAATGCCGAGCTTTGGGGTTGGTGACTTATCACCGGTCAGAAATATCAGTGCGTAAATCACGATGACAATGAGCGCAAACAGCGCTATCGCGCGCTTAGGCCATTGCCGTTGACGGCTGCTAACGCCACCACGTTTCGAAGCGGACACAAAGTTCTCCTGTGTTGTGTGGAACAGGGCTAAAAATCATAGGTCATGGTAGCCATCTCCACGACGCGATTGAGCGCCATGACGCCACCATGACTAAAGCACAGTCCAACATGGTACGTCATGGACCGCGGTTTTCCTTAACAGGCTTAAGGTGAGGCACCCGCAGTGTGACGAGCGCAACTCGAATTAGAGCTTCGGGAAGCGTTCGTCGTTGTCGCCCTCCGCCTCAGCCGGCGCATCGTTGACCGTGCCAGCCTGCTCAGCAGATCGCACGATAGCCATCGTGTCGAAGGTAATCACGGTGCCGTCTTTAACGCGCAAATCAACCTGCTGCTTACCGGCTTCCACCACGGTGCCGTGCAGGCCGCCGGCGGTAATCACCTCTTGGCCAGGCTTCAAGGAGGACTGCAATTCTTGCATCTGCGCTTGGCGCTTGCGCTGCGCGCGCATTGACATAAAGCTCGGCAAGATTACGAGAATTGCGAGTACGAGGAGTAGAAGAATCTGGGTTCCGTTCATAAGTGGTCAGTGTGCCAGACCTCCCCGTCTCCGGGCCAATTAGAAGAGCGTCCCGCCCACAGTTCCCTCGGGCGCCTCAAGCCCTAGGTGGTGCCATGCCGCTGCAGTCGCAACACGGCCTCTGCCCGTTCGCGAGATCATCCCCGCGCGCACGAGGTAGGGCTCGCACACCTCCTCCACTGTCGACGGCTCCTCGCCCACCGCGATGGCCAGAGTATTGACACCCACGGGGCCACCGCCGTGCCCTTTAATGAGAGCCTCGAGTACCGCACGGTCAAGGCGGTCCAGCCCACGTTCGTCCACATCAAAAACCCGCAGCGCTGCTTGTGCTGCGCCAACATTGATGTGACCATCCCCATTGACCTCGGCGTAGTCACGGACGCGGCGCAGGAGGCGGTTGGCAATTCGCGGAGTTCCGCGCGACCGAGATCCAATCTCCACCGCAGCATCTTGGTCAATGTCAACCTCCAAGATTCGCGCTGCGCGGGTGATGACCTGGGTGAGGTCCTCGGTATCGTAGTACTCCATTTGCGCGGTGAACCCGAAGCGATCACGCAACGGCCCGGTCAGCATTCCGGCGCGAGTAGTTGCCCCCACCAGGGTAAAAGGCGGAATTTCCAACGGGATAGAGGTAGCCCCCGGGCCCTTGCCCACGATGACATCAATGCGGAAATCCTCCATCGCCATGTAGAGCATTTCCTCAGCCGGGCGGGCGATGCGGTGAATCTCGTCGATGAAGAGCACATCGCCCTCCATCAAATTCGACAACATGGCTGCTAGGTCACCTGCTCGCTCCAGAGCAGGCCCCGAGGTCATACGAAGCGAGCTTCCCAGCTCTTGGGCGATGATCATCGCCATCGTCGTCTTGCCCAGTCCGGGAGGGCCGGATAGCAACACGTGATCTGGCGTTACGCCGCGATTTTTCGCTCCATTAAGCACAAGGGATAGCTGCTCGCGCACCTTAGGCTGGCCAATGAACTCGCCGAGCGACTTCGGACGCAACGAGCGCTCAATATCGTGCTCGCCCTGTTGCTCGGTGGCATCCATATCCTGGTTGCGCTGGAGTGGAGAGTTAAGCTCCACCCCGTCCGGCAGTGAGAATTCTGTGCGTTCTACGTCTGACATGTCACCCACTCTCCCCTATTTTTTGGACCCCAGCTTGCTGAGTGCTGCGCGCAGCACCACTGGTGTCGCCGCCTCAGGTTTTTCAGCCACAACTGATTCCACCACCGGGCGAGCCATCTTGTCCGTAAAGCCCAACCCGACGAGCGCCTCAACAACATCCTCAACAACCGGTCCGGACGCGGTCTGCGCAGCAACCGAAGAATCTCCGCCATCCACAGAAGCAAAAGCTTGAACCTTGTCCTTGAGCTCAAGAATCAATCGTTGTGCAACTCGTTTGCCCACACCCGGAATCTTTTGCAGGCGTGCTGTCTCCTCCCCCGCAATCGCCTGAGCTAAATCGCCGGCGCTCATCACCGACAGGGCGGCCAGGGCCAGTTTTGGCCCCAACCCAGAAACGGTCTGGAGCACGTGGAACATGTCGCGGTCATCGTGGCTCGTGAAGCCGTACAGCGTCATCGAGTCTTCCTTCACCACGAGCGTAGTCATAACCCTGGCCTCTTCACCGCGCTGGAGCGTCCCCAACGTGGCCGGGGTGGCAAGGACCTTATAGCCCACGCCGGCACATTCGAGCACGGCGTGATCAAGCTGGATGTCGAGTACTGTTCCGCGCAGAGATGCAATCATTAAATAAAAATTCCTTGGTTCGAAGGGTTATGCCAGTTAGCTTAAGAGGTTGACTTTGCCGCGCGAGAGACAGACGCGGTACGCGGTGAAGAACCCCGTACCCCGCTTGTTCGTGCGCCCGCCCCTATGCCGGCGCTCGTGTCACCGCCGCTCATCCATGCCAGCGCTGGAGCACGCCAGCAGTGACAGACCGCAAGGGCCAAAGCATCCGCCGCATCAGCCGGCTTGGGGGCCTCACTCAGCCCCAAGATACGGGTAATCATGGCCGTCATCTGTTTCTTGTCAGCGCGCCCATTTCCTGAAATCGCCTTCTTGACCTCGGAGGGCGTGTACATGTGCACAGGAATATCGCGCTCTGCTGCCGCGAGCACCAAGACTCCGACGGCATGAGCGGTCTGCATGACGGTTGACACTTGGCCGCGTTCGAATACGCGCTCGAGCGCCACGACATGCGGCTGGTAGTCATCCATCCATTCCCTCACCGCCACAGATAGCCGCTTCAGGCGTTCCCCCAACTCTTTGTCACTGGGGGTGCGCACGACACCTACTGCGATGGGAATAACCGCGCGCCCACGTCCTGCTTGGACAACGGACAGGCCGCAGCGCGTCAATCCAGGATCAATCCCCATGACGCGCAGCCCTTCCAAATTCACGGCCGCCTCCTCGCCCTACTGATGAACTCACTTGCCTGGGGCATAGTGTACACACATGTGTTCTAGCGCAATCAGCGCCCTGCGAACGATGCCTGCCAAATCAGTCAGGCCCATCCCATCTGCTTCCTCTTCATCACCGCGGGTAGAGTGGCGCGCATGTCTCAACAACCAAATGACTATTCAGGCTTTATCCGATCCCGTCATTCCCCGCGGGCGTTCCTGCCGGATCCCATCCCCACTGAGGTCATCAAGCAGGTGCTTATCGACGCCCAATCCGCACCTTCCAATTCCAACACTCAACCGTGGAACGTACACCTCGTGGGCGGCGCTGCTTTGAAAGAATTAAGCGCCGCGCTGATCGCGGAGTTCGATAGGAACGGAATTAATCCAGACTTCACTATTGACTATGGTCAGGGAGTCCACCCGCAGCCCTCGCAGCAGCTCGCCGCCAAGATGTACGGGCTGCTCGGCATTGCGCGCGAGGATAAAGAGGCGCGCACGGAGTTTATCCGCGAAAACCTTCGCTTCTTCGGCGCCCCGCACGCGGCGCTGCTTTTCATTCCACCGCTGGGTGATCGCATTCGCGCTGCCTTCGATCAAGGCACCTATGCTGAGAACTTTTTGCTCTCGCTGCAGGCACACGGCTACCACGGTGTTCCACAGGGCATGATTTCACTCCTCGCGCCCACGGTCCGTGAATTCCTCGGGGTGGACGAGGAGTACAAGCTCGTCACCGCCCTCACCTTCGGCGTGGCCGATGAATCCAGCCCTGTGTTCAAGACTGCCCCTGGGCGCGCGCCGTTATCAGAGACGGTGACGGTACATGGCCTGGAAGGCCTTAAGCTCAGCTAGAAGCCTTTAGTCCTCGTCGAGCTCAGCGAGGACCTCATCGCTGAGGTCCATGTTGGTGTAGACGTTCTGGACATCGTCCGAATCCTCAAGCGCATCGATGAGGCGGAAGATCTTGCGGGCATCATTTGCCTGCAGCGGAACCTCAACGGACGCGCGGAAATCGGTGTCGGTGTCATCAACTTCGATGTCAGCAGCAACAAGGGCCTCGCGCACGGCCGGAACATCACCCGGTGCACAGGTGATCTCGAACTTCTCGCCGTTGTCGTTGACTTCGTCGGCACCAGCTTCCAGCACAGCGAGCAGGATGTCATCTTCGCTAAGCTCACCCTTCTCCACCATGACCAAGCCGGTGCGGGAGAACATGTACGCAACGGAACCGGACTCGCCGAGGTTGCCGCCGTTCTTGGACATCGCAGTACGAACGTCGGTGGCTGCGCGGTTGCGGTTATCCGTCAGGCACTCGATGAGCATGGCCACGCCGTTGGGGCCGTAGCCCTCGTACATGATGGTCTCCCAATCTGCGCCGCCGGCCTCTTCGCCGGAGCCGCGCTTGCGGGCACGCTCAATGTTGTCGTTCGGAACGGAGGCCTTCTTGGCCTTCTTAATCATGTCATCGAGGGTGGGATTCGCCGCCGGGTCGCCGCCGCCGGTGCGGGCCGCTACCTCGATATTCTTAATCAGCTTGGCAAATTCCTTGCCGCGCTTGGCATCGTTGGCAGCCTTCTTGTGCTTAGTCGTTGCCCATTTGGAGTGGCCTGACATGTCATCCCTTTCGATATGGCTGTGCAATAAATTGCTAGAAACTGGTGCAATTATACGGCCTCACGCCACGTACCTCCGCACAGGGGTACGCGTGGAAGCCTCATTCCTAACTGTCGGTTCGCTGTAGCATCACACATTTTGCCAATTGCCGTTGGCGCTGGTGCCTTCACTTTCAGGATGCATGGTCCGTGTCAGCCCCTCCTGCATGGCCACCGCGAGTAGCTCCCCGCGTTGGTTGAAGATCTTGCCCTGTGCAAGACCAGTCCCGGTCTGCGCTGAGGGACTCGACTGCGAGTACAACATCCATTCATCGACCCGGGCCGGACGCAAGAACCACAATGAATGATCCAAGCTGGCTAGTTGGATCCTCTCCCCTTGGTGCGGGAGCAGCGCTGAGCGAATCAACGTCATGTCGGACATGTAGAGCAGCGCCGCTTGATGGAGGGACGGATCGGAGGCGTCGGCAAGCAGGGCACCCGTATTACGGAACCAGATATTTCGAAACCCAGCGCCCGTGGTTTCCGCGGCGACGGCATCGCGGGATGCGTCGGGGACCAGCCTCACGTCCCAGTCTTCCCACTCCTTCAAGATGATCCGGGTGGAGTACGGGGATTCTGTAATGCTCTCCGGCGGCGGCACCTGCGGCATGTCTGCCTGATGCTCCGGGCCAACATCGCCTGACGCGTGGAAACCGGCGCTGAGCATGAAAATCATGCGGTCCCTTTGGTAGACGCGCACGTGGCGATGTGCAAAAGAGCGGCCATCCCGTATCCGCTCCACGCGGATGGTTGTGGGCACACTGGAGTCACCAGGCCCCACGAAGTAGCAATGCATAGAATGCGCCAACTTATCGTCGACGGTGAGCTGCGCCGCCCGAAGCGCTTGCGCCATGGTTTGTCCCCCAAAGGTGCGAGCGATGAGCGAGGGAACCGCGGGTGCGCGAAATTCGTCCTCGCCTATCCTCTCGATATCGACTGCCTGAGCCACCGATGCCATCTTTACTCCAATTCCATCGCCGTTATGGCGCCCGCCACACTCACTCCGACCATCCTACTCACGAGCTGATCTGCTCCTGGGAGTTGCGTACTATGTTCCGCATGACTTCAACCACCCCGCACAGCGTGCACCGCGTGGCCGCCTACCTAGAAATGATCACGTGGGGTCTGCTGATCCTCTCCATGATCCTCAAATACTCCGGCACCACCGAGGCGCTCACACCGATTGCAGGTGGCATCCACGGCTTCGGCTTCCTCTGCTTCCTGCTCATGACGGCCCTGGTGTGGATCAACAACCGCTGGCCTGTGGGGGTTGGAATCCTGGGCCTGGTAGTGACCGTCATCCCCTTCGCGGCGCTGCCCTTTGCGGTCTGGGTATCTCGGCGCGGACTCGTTGATGGGCCGTGGCGCTTTGCCGACGACGCACAGCCACACGGCTTCTTCGATTCGGTTTTGGCACAGGCCATCCGCCACCCGGTGCGCAGCGCGCTCATCGCGCTACTCGTCGTCGCCGTAGTGTTTAGTATCCTGCTCATGTTGGGACCACCCGTTGACGTAGAGTCCGCCATTGAAAATAATCGCTAAAACTCCAAGCATTTGGGCAGGCTGGGTCCTGGCGCGCCTTCTCCTCGTTTACATGCTCGTCAACGACACGGACCCGCTCGGAGACGTTCGGTATTACCTCGAGGGCGTCTTTGGCGATAATCCTCAAGACATGACGGAGTATCCGCAGGTCGGAACCTGGCCCAGCGTCCTGCTCGCGTGGCTTACTGGCTACGACTTTGAACGCTATGCTATCGGCTTTACGGCCATGGTGTTGCTTGCCGACGCCACCTTCCTCACCCTCCTCCTGCGCCATCACCGCGACAACCCCGCAGCGTATAGCGCCGGATGGTTTTGGGTGTTTTTCGGCACCGCGGCAGGCCACGTTTTCACGTGGCGGCTAGACCTCTATCCCGCCTTGCTCGTCGCCGGTGCGGGCGCACTTCTGGCCACCCGCCCGCGTCTTGCCTCGGCTTTGTTGGCCTGGGCCACCGCAGCCAAGCTGTGGCCCGGGGTCCTCGCTGCCGGGCTCGTCGGACGCGCAACCTCTCGTGGTACTTGGCAGCGGCTGGCCGCTTTTTTCGGAAGCCTCGCCGCCCTCTGCCTCGGCGTAGCTGCGATAGCCGGTGTGGATAGGTTGCTCTCTCCTCTGACGTATCAAGGTCAGCGCGGCCTCCAGATTGAATCTCTGGCCGCCACCTGGTTCGTCTACCAAGCCCATCACCAGCCTGGAGTGTGGAGGATGGAATACGCGGCGTCGAAAAGCTTTGAGATCTCCGGGCCTGGTGTCGATACGGCGATTACTGTGAGCACCATCGCGATGGGCGCCGCACTCCTCTGGATCATTGCAGTAGCGCTCGTTCGCTTTCTGCGCGGCGGCTGGAGCTCACGCTCCACACTTGTTTTCTTCATCGCGGCAATCCTGCTGCTCATGGCGACGAATAAGGTCTTTTCTCCGCAATATATCGTGTGGCTTGGGCCGATTCTGGCGGTGGCTCTCCGCTCCCCCGTCCCCGTGGAGTCTGCTGCTCAGCGGCACAAGGCCGCTAATATCGCTGGGGTGCGCGCCATCATGGCGGTACTCGCCGTGGGAACAGCTGCCCTGGGAACCGTCATCTATCCCTATGGCTATGACTACATCTGGTTCTTTGTGGGCGAAAACCTCAACCCGGTGTACGCACTCGTGTTGCGCAACCTCCTTATCTTGGCGATGACCGCTTTTGCTCTGTACTGGTACTCCCTCGAGTCCCGCGTGGCGCGGGCTCAACAGTCCCAGGTGGATCACACCTCAATTTGACTCAGCTCGAAATACTCCGGCAGCTTCGCCGTGCCTCCCAAGCGCAGCAGCTTTACGGCCGGGCGCAGGCGCAGCGCGCGGGTATCGCTGACCGCCTCGTTGTAGAAGCGGTGAGCTAAGTGGATGCGCCCTTCGGCGTCGGCAAGCACGGCCGGACGCGCTTCAAAGCGCTGTGCGATGGCCGCCGACAGCTCACGCTCCCGGGTGGCCCGTTCATCGAAACTCCCCTGCGCAAGCTCCGTCGCCTCTGCGCGCGCCGCAATGCCCTCAAGCTCGGGAGCTAGCGCGCTAACCACCGCCGCGCGGCGATCCAGCGTGGCCTCAAGCTGAGCCAGGGCCGCGTCTGTGCGGATATGGAGGGAGTTCAGCCGCTGCGCCGTATAGAGCGCCCACATCCCCAGGATGAGGAGGACGGCAAGAGCAATGACAACTTCAATGGGCATTTAAGACACCCGCACTTTCGTGCCATCCGCCACCGTCTCGTACACGCGCATGACGGCAGCGGCCACATGATCCCAATCGTAGTCGCGGGCGCGCTCCACCCCTGCCTTGATCAAGGCCTGTCGCTTGTCCGTATCGTTCACTACATCCTGCAGCACGCGCGCCAAGTCCGTGGCGTCGCCGGTTCTGAACAAGGCACCAGCAGGTTCTTCCGAGTCGGCATTGCACACTGCAGCGAAGGCCTCTAAATCCGAAGCCACCACTGCACAGCCAGCTGCCATTGCCTCAACCAGAACGATGCCGAAGCTCTCGCCGCCGGTGTTGGGAGCCACGTAGATATCGGCGCGCCCTAAGATGGCCGCTTTCTCGGCATCGCTGACGCGCCCCACAAAGTCGACTCCCGGAACGCTCCGCGGATGACCGCCGCCCATGACTGTCACGCGCACCTTCTCTGGGAGCAGGGTGAGGGCCTCAAGAAGAATGTCCAGGCCCTTTCGCGGCTCATCGAGACGCCCCAAGAACACGATCTCAATCTCTGAATCATTCTCTTTATGCTCGGCACAAGCACGCTCGCGCGCATATACAGAGGTATCTACCCCATTGGGAATGAGCACGGGGTCACCACCCAACTGCTCTACCTGCCAGCGGCGAGCCATCTCTGAGACCGCAATGCCTCCCCGGATCTTTTCCAGGTACGGGCGCAGGAAAGGTTTGGCCAGGGTCAGCGCCACGGAGCTTGATGCCGAAGCATGGTACGTCGCCACAATAGGGCCACGTGCCGCTGCCAGCGCAGCCATGGAATAGCTCGGGGAATTCGGCTCGTGGATGTGTAGGATGTCGAAGTTTCCCTCGCGAATGAAGCGCTTGATGTTTCGGCGCACGTGCGGTCCGATAGACAAGCGAGCCACCGAGCCGTTATAGGTAATTGGCACGGCCCAGCCACCCTTGCGCACAAAGCTGGGCACCTGCGTGCTTGTCGACGCCGGCCCCAGCACCTCCACGTGGTGCCCCTGCTCAATGAAGACAGTGGCTAGGTCAAGGATGTGGGCCTGAACCCCGCCGGGTTCGTCGAAGGAATAGGGGCAGATAATACCTATGCGCATGGAGTGTGTTCTGCCTTTCTACTTCTTGTGGCGAGCAGCGCGCCGGCGCTCGACGTCCGCATTCCAGTGCGGTTGCAACATGTGCCAATCTTCGGGGTGCGCCCGGATGTTTTCTGCGAAGCCGTCCGCGAGGCACTGGCACGTCTCCTGAAGAGTCGTGACCTCAACCTCGGGGCTGACGGAAAGCCCCCAGCCCTTGCCGTCGAACCACGAGTGCACGACGTGGAGAGCCGCCCCTGTTTCAATGGCGAGTTGGGCGGGGCCGGCGGCAACGTTGGCTTCTTCGCCCATGAAGTCTACGGGCACGCCGGTGCGCGTGAGATCACGCTCGGACAGCAAACACACAACCCCGCCCCGTTCCAAGGCATCCTTGAGGCGCGGATAAGGCGAAGAGCTGCCTCCTGTCAGCGGCAGAACAGTGAATCCGAGGCTCTCGCGGTAGTCCACGAAGGCATCGAAAAGCGCCTCCGGCTTTAAGCGCTCAGCCACCGTAGTAAAGCCGCCATAGTGGCCCACACAGAAGACGCCCGCCATGTCCCAGTTTCCTGAGTGCGGCAGCGCAAAAATCACCCCGCGCCCAGATGCCACCGACTCATCCGAGTACTCCTTGCCACGCAGGCCAGCCAGCAACCGCTTCTGCAGTTCAGGGTCCGAGTGGATGGCCGGCAAGCGGAAGGCCTCGAGCCAGTAGCGCATGTAGGAGCGCATCGAGTTCCGCACCAGCTCCCGCGTGACGTTTTCGGGCCCAACAACCCGGCTCAAGTTCTGGCGCAGCTGCTCCATGCCCTTGCCGTTGTCGCTAGCCCAGTCCGCGCCCCGCTCGAAGAGCCAAGCAGCGAGCGGCTGCGGGAGGAAGCGCACGACCTTCCAGCACGCGATGTAGGCGGCGGCGGTCAGCCGGTCACGATCCAGTAGAGCCACGGTTCAGGAGCCTTTCTGTGCGGGCCGGGGGCACGGTACCTTCCGGTGGGAGCGGGTGTTGAGCTATAGGTGCTTCAGTTCCTTCTTGAAACGCGCCTTGGTGTCCTGACGCCCCGCTTGGCGCATGCGTTGGTAAATGGTGAAGATAGACCCCACCGCCAGCAGCCACAGGGCGACTTCCAGCGCATAAGGCACGCCCAAACCTTCCAACCCCACGCCGCCGAGTCCTAGGATGAGGCGCTCTGGGCGCTCGACGAGTCCGCCAACCATCTTGAAACCAGAAGCCTCGCCGCGCGCCTTGACATAAGAGATGACCTGGGAACTAACCAGCACCACCATGCAGGCGGCGAAGTTGATGGGGTGAGCGTTATCGACGTACACCATCCAGTAAGCGATCGCCGCGAACAAGGCACCGTCGGTAATGCGGTCGCAGGAGGCGTCGAGAGTAGCACCGAAGTTGGATCCACCCGTGGTCAGGCGCGCCATCGTGCCGTCGAGCATGTCGAAGGCCGCGAAGAGACCCGACAACAGCGCGGCGGCAAAGAGGTGATCAAGTGGGATGAGGATGACCGATATGGCAATGGTGACGATCGTTCCCACAATGGTGACGATATTCGGGGTCAGGCCCATCTTGAGGAAGAGCTTGGCCACCGGGACCACAACCACGGCGGCGGGTTTGCGCCCGTGAACACTAAGCATGCGCTTCTCCTGAGATGATTCCTTCGGCGGCGAGCTCCGCCCATCCCTGAGCAAGAAGGGAACGGGTGTCTTTGAGGAGCTGCGGCAGCACTTTAACGCCATCCACAATAGTCATGAAGTTTGAATCTCCGCTCCAACGCGGAACGATGTGCATGTGCAGGTGCTGCCCCACCGATCCGCCCGAGGCCCGCCCCAGGTTAAAACCGGCGTTGACGGCATCGGGGCCGGACACCTTCTTCAGGACCCGGATGGCGGCCTGGGCAAACTGGAAGAGCTCGCGGGACTCCTCCTCGGTGAGGTTTTCCAGCTCAGATTCCTGGCGGTACGGGATGACCATCATGTGGCCGGCGTTATAGGGATAAAGGTTGAGCACGCAATAGACAAGCTCACCGCGGGCAACGATGAGCCCGTCCTCGTCGGACATCTGTGGGATCTCCACGAACGGGTTACGGGCTTCCTTTGGCACGTCGCCGGCGCCGCCCTCACGCTTGATGTAGCTCATACGGTACGGCGCCCACAGGCGCTCTAAGCGGTCGGGGGTTCCCAGGCCGGTATCGACGTACTCTCCCACTCTGTGTGTGCTCCCTTTCTCAGCTCTGTCTAGATGCATCTGCACCTAGACACGCTCGGCGATGGTTTCCTTGGTCGGTTGATCGTTGTTGCGCTCACGCACCCAAGCCTCGATGACGTTGACTGCAGCTTCCACGGGCACGCCGTTAACTTGCGTGCCGTCAAGGAAGCGGAAGGACACGGCGTCTGCCTCAACGTCGCGCTCGCCCGCCAGCAACATGAACGGGACCTTGCCAGTGGTGTGATTGCGGATCTTCTTCTGCATGCGGTCGTCGGAAGTATCGACGTCAGCGCGCAGGCCGCGGGAGCGCAGCTCGGCGCATACCTTCTCGAGGTGCGGGGCGAAGGTATCCGCCACCGGGATGCCCACCACCTGGTGCGGGGCCAGCCATGCCGGGAAGGCGCCGGCGTAGTGCTCCAGCAGCACGCCGAAGAAGCGCTCAATGGAACCGAAGAGCGCGCGGTGAATCATGATCGGGCGTTGCTTGCTGCCATCCGACGCCGTGTACTCCAGCTCGAAGCGCTCCGGCAGGTTGAAGTCCAGCTGCACGGTGGACATCTGCCAGGTACGGCCGATGGCATCGCGAGCCTGGACAGAGATCTTCGGGCCATAGAAGGCCGCGCCCGCTGGGTCCGGAACCAGCTCAAGACCGGACTTCTCCGCCACGGACTGCAGAATAGCCGTCGAGCGCTCCCAGATCTCATCAGAGCCGACGTACTTATTCGGATCCTTGGTGGACAGCTCCAGGTAGAAGTCGTCCAAGCCGTAGTCCTTGAGCAGAGAAATGATGAACTCCAGAACCTTGGTCAGTTCATCTTCGAGCTGCTCAGGGGTGCAGTAGATGTGGGAGTCATCCTGGGTGAAGCCACGGGCGCGAGTCAGACCATGAACAACGCCGGACTTTTCGTAGCGGTACACCGTACCGAACTCGAAGAGGCGCAGCGGCAGCTCGCGGTACGAGCGGCCACGAGAAGCGAAGATGAGGTTGTGCATCGGGCAGTTCATCGGCTTGGCGTAGTAGTCCTGCGGCTGCTTGGTGCAATTGCCGTCCTCATCCCACTCGCCATCGAGCTGCATCGGCGGGAACATGCCATCCGCGTAGAAGTCCAGGTGGCCGGATTTCTTGAAGAGGTCTCCCTTGGTCAGGTGCGGGGTGGACACGAAAGAGTAGCCATCAGCGATGTGGCGGCGGCGGGAGTGCTCTTCCATCTCCATGCGCACGGTAGCGCCATTGGGGTGGAATACCGGGAAACCGGAACCGATCTCATCCGG
This sequence comes from Corynebacterium guaraldiae, assembly GCF_053480195.1. Lineage (NCBI taxonomy): Bacteria > Bacillati > Actinomycetota > Actinomycetes > Mycobacteriales > Corynebacteriaceae > Corynebacterium > Corynebacterium guaraldiae. The sequence goes on from NZ_JBRBAU010000004.1 coordinate 62,038, forward strand.
GAAGGAGAACAGGTCCAGCTCGGCACCCAAGCGGCGGTGGTCACGCTTTTCTGCCTCTTCCACCATGGTCTTGTAGGACTCAAGAGCTTCCTTGGATTCGAAAGCAGTGCCATAAATGCGCTGCAGGCCAGCCTTGGACTGGTCACCGCGCCAGTAGGCAGCAGAGGAACGCGTCAGAGTGAATGCCGGGATGTACTTGGTGGTCGGCACGTGCGGACCGCGGCAGAGGTCAAACCACTCCACCTCGCCGGTGCGCGGGTTGACGTTGTCATAGTGGGTCAGATCGCCGGCACCAACCTCGGCGGCCTCATCGGAATCAGGGTCCACGTTGCCCTTGTCCTGGACCAGCTCGAGCTTAAACGGCTCGGCAGCAAGCGCCTGCTCCGCTTCCTCCGGGGAGGAGTAGACGTGGCGCTCGAAGCGCTGGCCACCCTTGATGATCTTCTTCATGCGCTTCTCAATGGCCTTGAGGTCCTCCGGAGTGAAGGGCTCTGCGGTCTGGAAGTCGAAGTAGAAGCCGTTCTCGATGGCCGGGCCAATGCCCAGCTTGGTGCCGGGGAACTCCGCCTGCACGGCCTGGGCCATGACGTGCCCACAGGAGTGGCGAATAACGGCGCGGCCGTCTTCCTCGCAGGCAGCAACCGGAGTGAACTCGGCGTCAGTGTCCGGCGTGTGGGAAAGGTCGTAGAGAGTACCGTCGGCGCCGCGGACGACGACTACTGCTTCGGGGCCCTTGTTGGGCAGCTCATGCTCGCGCATCGCTGCTCCCACGGCAGTACCGGCCGGGACCGTGATCGGCTCGTAGTTCACCGGGACTGCTGGAATCATTTCCGCCATGACTTGTTGCGCTCCTTTGCGCTCACGCGCCGCTCGACATACCTGGCCGAGCAGCGCTCAACGAGAAAGTTACAGCGGCTTAGTCTACCCCTCTTAACTGCGGATGAGCGATTCGCCCCAAAAGGTTTCGCCCTCAGTTCCGGCAGGCATGTAGTACACGGCCGAGCCGATGTGGGTAATCCACTCGTTGAGGCGATCCGCTTTGTCGAGGCGCGCCTGGATGGGCTCGAACTGGGCCGTAGGATCCTTCTGGTAGCAAATGAAGATCAATCCAGCGTTGCTGAGTTCACCGCGCTTGGTGGTCTCCGGGGAAGGCGGAAGGTTGTAGTTATACGGACGGCGCAGCAGCTTCTGATGAGGTGAGTCGACCGGAGGATGTGCCCGGGCGACATGCGAGTTTTCATCAATAGCCTTGAGGCCAAACTCGTTTCGCGCGTCCAGGTCAACCTCGTCGAACTCGTCCTTGCCACCTAGAGGTGCGCCGGTATCGAGCGCTCGACCTGTAGCGTTTTCACGTGCAGCACGATCAAGTTGCTCCCACGTATCGAGGTTCATGTGGATGCGGCGAACCACCATGGCGCTGCCGCCGGCAAAGGGGCCGTCCTCGATCCACACTTGCTCATTGAAATCTTCATCGCTTCGCGGGTTGACCGTGCCGTCTTTTTGCCCAAAAAGGTTGCGCGCGGTTGTTCCCTTCGGTGCGGAACCATAAGCGTGGCTAAACCCCTGTTGAATCCACGCGACGTCGGCGTAGTCTTTACCGGCACGAGTCATATGCCGCAGTACATAGGCCGCGGTGAAGGCATCATCACTGCAGATCTGTAGGACGATATCGGTCTGTCCCCATTCAGGGCGCAAATCATCGTGTTCAAAGTCCTGGATATCTCGCAGCCAGCTGGGCTTGGCGACGCCCACCGTGTCAAAGAATCCTTCTCCCCAACCGCACGTGACGGTGAGGTTTGCCGGGGTGGTAGACAATTCAGGCTCGAGGCTACCCAGCGGGTTCTCGCCGGTGCACAGGCGGCGAGCGTCCTCCGTCCACAGACGCATGAGTGCGGCCGCGCCGCGTGCGGTGGTCTCCTTCTTCAGGTTGAAACCGACCAATTCCACGTGCGCCTGGACCGGGGTTTGGATGCCTGCTTGATGCTTGCCATCGAAGGCGACGATATCGCCACCCATGGTTTCCTCGCGGCGCTCCGGCCCGGTGCTTCCGGCATCACCGGCCTGCGCTGCTTGGGAAGCGTCTGCAGACTCCGCCGAAGACTGCCCTGACTCCTCCCCCTTCGCGCAACCGGCGAGCGCTACCGCGCTTGCAGCCACAGCACTTCCGGCGAGCAATCCACGCCGGCTGACAGGTTCCTCGAACCCGCTCATCGTTGATGTCTCCTTATCTCGTGAGAACCGATAACTTGCCTACCTTGGCCCAGAGAACGCTTTTCTAGCGAGCGTGCTCTTCCGTCTTCATGCCCGACATGTCTGCGGACTCTGAGTGGTCCATGTGTTCACCATGCTTCATGTCGCCATGGTCCATATCGCCGCCGTGCTCCATGCCGCCCATATCGCCATAGTTCTCGTCGCCTGCGCCGATGGAACGCACGGGGATGTCGCCCAGGTCGACCGTTGAGCCGTCGCTAAGCTCCAGCGTCAGTGTGGCGGTCTCGCCAGCCATAACGGGCTCTGTAACTCCCATCAGCATGAAGTGGAAGCTACCCGGTGCGAGCTCGACGGATTCGCCGGCGGGGATATCGAAGCCGCCTTCCTTCTCCTTCATGACGCCATCGACGACCTCATGGATCTCGTAGTGCTCCGCCTTCACCGAAGAGGTGAAGCCAACCACGTTGATGTCCTTGTCAGTGTGATTGTGGAGGGTGCCGAAGATCGCGGTCATATCCGAATCCTTCTCCATGGCGCGCACGACAGCATCCTCGAAGGTCACACCGGACTCAGCGGAGGAAGAAGCCGAACCACTGGTCGCTGCTTCCTTGTCCTTCTCAGCGCTGGCTGCTGCGCTCGATGGGGCTGCGGTGGAATCTTCCTCGCTCGTCGAGCAGCTTGCCAGTGTAAGGCCGGCAGCCGCAACGGCAACCACGGAAGCACGGAGGAAAATACGGGAATTCAGCATGTGACATGCCTTTCTGCAGTAACAGTAGTGAAATAAAATGCGGTTTGACTCTCGCATCATCAGAACCGTGTGGTGCTTAGCCTTCTGGGTCTTCTCCACCAGAACGGCGGGTCTTTGCTCCGAAGGCGAAAAGGGCTGCGCCGACGACGAGAACCGCTCCTACACCAATGATCCATTTGGCCGCGGTGGGCAAGGAACTCAGGGGATCCTGAGACTCCTGTGCATCGTCGCCTTCCTTGGCACCATCGGCAGAAGCATCTGCAATCTTATCTCCCCCAGCCCCGGAGGCCACGCTAAATGGCACGGAACCGAGTGTGGAGTGCCCATCGGAGGACGTAATGCGGAAACCTACTTGGTAGTCACCATCACCGGGCTCGACGTCTTGGGGAACCTCGACGGTGAGGTTGCGGCCATCAATGGTCGGGGTTGCGTCAAAGAGCACGTCGCCGCTTGTCTTATCACTCACGGCGAAGGTGTTGAAGTTGTCCTTTGGGATGCCAGAGAATTCCAGCGTGATTTCGCGAGGGAATTCCTCCAGCGGCGTATCACTCACAACGTTGCCGCCTATGACTGAGTCATGTGCCGCCGCTAGTGGCGCGGACAGCCCGACCGCGAGGCAGGCTGCCCCGGCAGCAATCCCTGTGGTGACCTGACGCAGCTGCATGTCCAGAACAACTCCTTGATGGTCTGATGAAACTTTTGGTTGAAGGTTCCCTCATCCTATCGCCGGGAGGGATCCTCGAGCCAATCCTTACCCCGCACGGATTGTGCGAGGTTACCAAGTAGTCGTTGCACGCGACGGAAAAGTTCCCTGGACCGCCCCTAGCCATACACCCCGGCAAACAAGAAAAACGAAAAGTGCCCCTCCATAGTGGAGGGGCACTCGACGTGGAGCGGATGACGAGACTCGAACTCGCGACCCTCACCTTGGCAAGGTGATGCGCTACCAACTGCGCTACATCCGCGCGACAAACCGGAGTTTGTCACGGAGTCCATAAGGAACTCCCTGTGCGCGATACTGGGATTGAACCAGTGACCTCTTCCGTGTCAGGGAAGCGCTCTCCCGCTGAGCTAAACGCGCTCACAGCACCCAAAGTTGGGCGCCAGCTTTTGAGGTGGAAACGGGAATCGAACCCGTGTGCACGGTTTTGCAGACCGTTGCCTCACCACTCGGCCATTCCACCGTGGCGATACCGCCTCACACACTACATGTGCTGGAGCGGATGACGAGACTCGAACTCGCGACCCTCACCTTGGCAAGGTGATGCGCTACCAACTGCGCTACATCCGCATTCGAAACCAGGCCCGGTTTCTAGGACTAAGTCCTTGTGCGCGATACTGGGATTGAACCAGTGACCTCTTCCGTGTCAGGGAAGCGCTCTCCCACTGAGCTAATCGCGCTTATCCATTTATCAAGGCTTTTTGCTCGAGAATCCCTCTAGCATCAAGAAAGCCTTGGAGCGGATGACGAGACTCGAACTCGCGACCCTCACCTTGGCAAGGTGATGCGCTACCAACTGCGCTACATCCGCATTGCACGTACCCGGCTGGTATGCCGTGGTGCGAGAAGAAACTTTATCGTGCACCGACCCAGTTTCCAAATCCGCAGCCCACAGCACTAATCCCCAACCATCCAACAGCGCATGGATTACATTAATGTGATTGAGACTGCGGTTACAGTGATTGCGCATGATTGCACTAGGAACACACTAGTACTGTCGGGAGAACTCCAAGATCCATCCGTTCTCGCACAGCCCTGAGTAGCCACTACACCCTTACAGTCGCGAGCAACCAACCAGAATAAATGCACGCAGAGTAAATGAAAGCACGGTTGAGCTGGACGATTAGGGGTTTCCATACGCGCGGTGTACCTTAAGTGCTGCACCGAGGTTCTATAGCTCAGTGGGAGAGCGTTCCGTTCACACCGGAAAGGTCGCTGGTTCAATCCCAGCTAGGACCACCATTAAAGCTGCAGGTAAAAGACGTGCAGCGTATAACACAAGCCTCCGCGTGGATACTATGCGGAAAACGAATCCGCATTTATCTGTTCACGCGGGGGTATTTTCTCATTGTTCCTGAAACTGGCCAAGAAAGCCAGACACGATAGCTCAACCCGTTGGGGCACGGCATGGTTGATAAAGCCTGCACGATATTGGACCTGCCCCCGCGCGTAGTTACCCGATAACTCCATAATGGTTCAATAGCAACACGTGCAGGCATAGGGTGATAGATGTGCAGTTGCCAAAGTACGGCCCAGCCTGGGCAGGCTCCTTGATGGGAACCTCAATTGCGTCAACTTTGTCGGGTTTGCATGGTCTACGCATAGGCCAAATCGTTTTTGCTCTTATCGCAGCTGTTCTGCTGGTGATTTTTACCGTGGGAACGAAAAATGAACCGCCTCGGCACCAGAATATGGCTGGGTGGGGCATGTACACGATGGGCCTGCTGGCGTGCGGCTCGGCATGGACCGCGCTGACCGGAACCGATGCCTTCCAGTTGGCAAGTTGGTGGATTGGCGCACCGCTTTCGGTCGTGGTCTGTCTGTGGCAGCTGTGGGGGTTGTTCAAACAGCAGCACCACTACGACAAGCCCGCGTTTCCTTGGGGGCTGGCGCTGGTCTCCCCCATGGTGGCGGCGACTTCCGCGGGTCAACTGGCTATCAATCACGGGCAGTTCTACCGCTATGCCGGCGAGCTGTGCTTCTTCCTCACGTTCATCACCGCAATTCCGCTGTTCGCTTATTGCTATTGGTCTTTAGCACGCCGTCAAGATAGGCCGCGCGAGGCGGCTGCGGGTACGGCATGGATCCCGCTCGGCGTGGTTGGACAGTCAACGGCGGCCTCGACGCTGCTTTTTGACGCCCACCTCTACGGCATCATCGTGTTCATCATTGGTGCGCCCTGCGTAGTATTCGCAATGTATTGCTTTTACCAAGCGGTAGTCGCGTGGGCCCCTTATGGCCCAGGCTGGTGGGGCTCCACATTCCCTGTCGGCACTTTGTGTCTTGGCTCCTGGGACGAAGGCTGGCACCGGTTGTCCCTTGCTTTATTGGTGCTCCTGCTATTGCATTGGGGAGCCTCTGCGCTGCGCTTCGGCACATGGCAGTTCCAACGCGCCTGATCACATACGCTCCGGCCAATCCCACACCCTAAGCCGTCGTCGACATTTCAGGTACCGTGGGGCGCCATGAGTGACACTGCTCTGATAAAACACCTCATGGGGCCCGACCGAGAAGGAATCCGCTTGATTGCGGTGAGCACTCTCCACGGCTCCGCCACCATCGATGGAACCTCAGGGCCAATGGGCAACGGCACCGACGCTCAACTCTTCGCTGCACTGCGCGAGTGGGCCGACATTGCCGTCGTCGGCTCAGCCACGGTGAAGTCGGAAGAGTACGGACCGTCGACAAGCACGCGGCTCGCCGTACTCAGTCACTCCCTTGACTTTGCCGGGTTCGAAGAGTTTATAGCCTCCGGCCCCATTGTTCTTACCCCGGAGGAACGCGCATCGTCACCCGAGGCACGGCGCTTAGCCGACGCCGGCGCCGAAGTCATCAGCACAGGTACCGGAACCATGAGCGAGGCTATTGCTGCCCTTCGCGCCCAGGGCGCACGCCGCATCAGTTGTGAGGGCGGCCCTTCCGTGTACTCCGCCTTTATCGCCGAAGGGCTTGTGGACAAGCTCTATTTGACGCTCGACCCGCACCTATCGCCCTCCGTCGAAAAGCCCGTCGTCGATGGCAAAGCCACCTCCCCTGCGCTCAAGCTCGAGTTGGAGAACGTTGCTGCTGTCGACAGCACGGTGTTTCTGCGCTATCGACGAACCCAAACACCGTAAACTGTGCTGCCGTGACTTCTCCGGCTCCCTCAACCTCAGATTCCGCGCGACTGTGGACGGCCGCCGCGTGGCCCGCCGCCATAGTCTTGGTTTTCCATCGCGTGTTCGTGCTCGCCTTCAACGGCACGGTGACCGATGATTTCGGCACCGTCTACCGCGCAATCCGGAACCTGTGGGAGGGCAACCCGGTCTACGAACAGAACTATTCCTTCGTCGAGCCGCTCTACCTATACAACCCGGGCGCAACGCTCCTCCTATCCCCCTTGGGGCTTGTTTCCGAGGAACACGCGCGCATCGCCTTCATCCTGGCCAACGCCGCGGCCATCGTCGCCGCCTTGGCCCTACTGACTCGCTTCGTAGGCCACGGCCTGCGAGGCCCCTTGTGGCCAGTCAGCATCGCTGCTGCCTTCGCTACCGAATCAGTCATCAACACGTTGGTCTTTACCAATATCAACGGCGTGCTTCTACTCGCCATGGTGGCGTTTCTGGTCTTGTTGGATAAACACGGATGGGCCGCCGGGCTGTGCATCGGTCTGGCGATTCTGGTTAAGCCGCAATTTGCCCCGCTGCTCTTCCTCGCCTTGGTGCGCAAGCGCTGGCTCACCTTAGGTTTGGGCATGGCTATACCGCTGGTAGCCAACCTTGCTGCTTGGCCGTTCGTTCCGGGCGTGGAAGGCTTCCGCGCCAACCTTCTTCCCTACCTGGCCACAACGCGCGATTATGCCAACGCATCATGGCCGGGCGTGCGCGCCTACTTCGATCTGCCCGGCATTATCTACTACCCCATCTGGATCCTGTTCGCGGCACTAGCGGCAGTAGGCATCCTTGGGCTTTTACGCTGGCGCGACAGCGATCCCACCTTCTGGGCGCTGAGCACAAGTGGTGTCATCATGGCCGGCATCTTTTTCCTTTCCTCCCTGGGTCAGCAGTACTACTCCATGTGGCTTATCCCCATGCTGTTTACGGTGATGCTTGCACGCTCGGTCTTCCACACATGGGGAGCATGGTTGGCCGCATTTTTATTCTTGGCGCCGCTCGAGTGGACGTCGACAAGCATGCCCACCGCCGCACACTGGATGAGCGTCTTCATCGCCACCATCGGGTGGGGACTGCTCATCGTGGTGACCGCCACCACCGTAGCCGGCTGGTGGTCCGCGGAGAGAGGCACTAGCCCAAAGCCTCAAGCTAGCGATAAACTCCCAGCATGACTGATTTCAAGCTCATTGCAGATACCGAATGGCGCAAGCGGTTAAGCCCCGAGGAGTACCACGTTCTGCGTGAGGCCGGAACGGAAGCACCGCACGTCGGCGAGTACACCAACACGACTACCGAAGGCGTGTACTCCTGCCGCGCCTGTGGTGCCGAGCTCTTCCGCTCCACGGAAAAATTTGAGTCGCACTGCGGCTGGCCGTCCTTCTTCTCCCCTTTGGCCGGTGACGCCATCATTGAGCGCGAAGACAATTCACTGGGCATGCGCCGCATCGAGGTACTGTGCGCTAACTGTGAATCCCACCTCGGCCACGTCTTCGAGGGTGAGGGCTACGATACGCCGACGGACCTGCGCTACTGCATCAATTCCATCTGCCTGGATCTAGAAGAAAAGCCGGTCGAGGACTAAACCCTCAACCGGCTTCCGGCGCTTTTCGCGGCAGCTACCGCGAATTATCGCAGTTCTTAAGGCAGGATCGCAATGAGCTCAGCCACGTCCTTCACGCGGCGGCCGGTGTGGAAAGGAATCTCCTCGCGCACGTGGTGACGAGCCTCGGTGTAGCGCATGAGGTACATCAAGTCCACGATGCGGTGCAGCTCCGGGGCCTCAAAGGCCAGGATCCACTCGTAGTCACCCAGCGCGAAGGCTGGCACGGTGTTGGCGCGTACGTCCGGATAATCACGTGCCTGCATGCCATGCTCCATGAGGATGCGGCGGCGTTTTTCCTCATCCATGGTGTACCAGTCATAAGAGCGCACGAAGGGGTAGACGGAAATCCACTCACCGGGCTCCTCGCCCATAATGAAGGACGGCAGGTGAGACTTGTTGAACTCTGCCGGGCGGTGCAAAGCATTTCCTACCCACGTCACCTCAGAAACCTGGCCCAGGACGGTCTCGCGGCGGAAGTCCGCGAAGGCCTTCTGGATGTCGGCGAATTCTTCAGCGTGCCACCAGATCATGAAGTCAGCGCTCTCCCGCATCCCGGAGAGATCATAGATACCGCGAACGGTAACCACGCCTGCTTCCTCCAATTCCGCGAAGAACTTCTGTGCCTGCGCCACGATCTCCTCGCGCTCGGTGCCCAGCGCACCGGGGATTACTTGAAAAACCGCGTGCTGCGAATAGCGCTGGACCTTATTGAGCTCGGCAAAGTTGACCTTCGACATGCCTTTCTCCTTCTTTCAACCGACAGAGTTTCGCATCCATCATAAGTTGGAGACGACCCCTCGCGCCACTAGCCTTTCGGCGCGCCTTCCACCGCCACGAGGGCGGAGCTTATACGTTGTTCCCCGTGAGCAATTCCGACGTTTCTTCGCGCAACCTCGCAGGGGCACCGACCAACCTGCACGATCGCGCCGCCGCCTCCCCCGCCGATTCGCGCCCTGCGGAGCCGAGCACCCCGGCCGCCTTCACGGAGGCCGTTGAGTCCCTCCATGCCGCACAGCTGCGCCCAGAAATCACGTTGGGCACCATCCGCCCACCGCAGCGCCTAGCGCCGTTCAGCCACGCCATCGGCTTGGAAGTTGAGCGCAACGAGCATGGGGACAACATCCCCACTGACTCTGACGGCGATGCCTTCGGCCGCCTCATCCTGCTCCACGATCCGGGCGCTGAGGAGGCCTGGGAGGGTGCGATGCGCCTGGTGGCCTATATCCAAGCAGACTTGGACGATGCCGTAGCAGGAGACCCGCTGCTTCCCGACGTCGCCTGGGAATGGCTTACCGAATCCCTTGACGTGCACGAGGCGACCCATACGAACCTGGGCGGCACCGTCACGTCGACCGCCTCGGTTCGTTTCGGCGAGATCGGCGGCCCGCCGCGCGCCTACCAACTAGAAATGCGCGCCTCCTGGACCGCTTCTGGCCTGGATCTTGCCCCACACGTGGAAGCTTTTGCGCAGGTTCTTTCCCTCGTCGCAGGACTGCCACCAGAAGGCGTAGCGGAGCTCGGGCGCTAACATGACTGAACTGCGCCAGGTACCGGTTGACGGAACACCAAAGGTCCTGCTTTCTCCCCGTGAATTTCACGCCGCCGCCGACCGCCTGACAGCTGGAACTGGCCCCTTCGCCATCGACACCGAACGCGCGTCAGCTTACCGCTATGACGATCGCGCGTTCCTTGTACAAATTCGCCGAGAAGGTGCGGGCACTTTTTTGCTCGCCCCGGAACACCACAGGGCTGAGCTCCGCGCGGCCTTAGCACCGGCGCTCAACGGCCAAGAATGGGTCGTCCATGCGGCCCCCTCCGATCTTCCTTGCCTTGCCTGGCTGGGCTTGTACCCAGGCAGGCTCTTCGATACCGAGCTGGCCGCCCGCTTCGCCGGCTTTGCCCACCCCAACTTGGCAGCAATGGTGCTGGAGCTTTTCGACGTCCAATTGGAAAAAGGCTACGGCGATTCCGACTGGTCCGAAACCCCCATTCCCCGGTCGTGGCGCAATTATGCGGCGCTTGACGTGGAGTTACTCAATGAGCTCGCTGTGACCTTGCGCGATATCCTCGCGGAGGAGGAAAAGCTCGACTGGGCCTATGAGGAGTTTGAGAAGATAGTCGACGACCACGCGCGCATTACGGGCCCCGAGCCCCGCTCGTGGCGGGATCTCAAGGGCGTGTCCTCGCTTCGCTCCGGCGAACAGCTCGCCGTGGCTCGCGAGCTGTGGCAGCGCCGCGAATCTATCGCGCGCACCCAAGACGTGGCCCCCAACCGAGTGCTACCGCACCGCGTGTTGGTGGACATTGCTCGCCGCGTGCCCCGCTCGCCACGCGAAATCAACCAAATCAAAGGTTTTCCCCGACGCCGCGGGGGTGCGACCTTGCGGTGGTTCGACGCGGTTGAAACCGCACTGGCCAGCCCGCGCCAGCAATGGCCGAAGGTGCTGCGCAGCCCGCGCCCGGTTCCTTCCAAATCAGTTTTTAGCCGGGAGTTCCCCGAACTGTGGCAGCTCTACACCGAAATCCGTAGTGACTTCGAGGACCTCGGCGATGAGCTCGGCATGAGCTACGAGCTCATTCTCAAACCCAGCCTGCTGCGCATGGCCGTGTGGGCGGCGTGTGGCCCAGAGGGTGGCGTCGCCGGGGAAATCACAGATGCTGCGGATATCCCCGATTTCCTACGCTCCCAGGGCGCGCGCGAGTGGCAAATCGAGCTTGCCTCCCCGCTTTTGCGCCACGGGCTAGAGCAGTAGCGCCCACTCGCCCGCGTTCTTAGCTGCGAGCAGCTACCCACTCGCTGACGGACTCCGCGATTCCCTCCGGAGTCAGCCCGAATTCCTCAAGAACCTCACCGCGGCTGGCGTGCTTGGGGAAACAGCCCGGCACGCCGAGTCGGTGCACAGGGGTATCCACATCGGCAGCATCGAGTGCTTCGGCCACCATGGAACCCACGCCGCCACGCAGGATCCCGTCCTCCACCGTGACCACGAGGTCATGATCCGCAGCCAGCGCGATAATGGATTGTGGGACCGGAACCGGCCAACGCGGATCAACGACGGTCACGTTGAAGCCTTCGGCTTCCAACCGCTCGGCGGCCCCCAAGGACCGAGCACTCATGGCGCCGATGGAGACGATCAGAACATCCGTTGCTTCGGCCGCTGATTCAGCAGCATCGGAATAACGCAGGATATCGACGCCATCATCGAGGCGCTCGAGCTCCTCACAATCATCCAGCAGGTTGCCCTTAGGGAAACGCACTACCGTCGGGCCATCCTCGATGGCGATTGCTTCATTGAAGAGCTCCCTTAAGCGGGCACCATCGCGCGGTGCGGCGATGCGCATACCCGGGACGATGCTCATCAGCGCCATGTCCCAGACACCATTGTGCGAGGGACCATCGGATCCTGTGACACCGGCGCGATCAAGAACGATGGTGACGGGCAGCTTCAGCAACGCGATGTCCATGACCACTTGGTCCACTGCGCGGTTGAGGAAGGTTGAATACACCGCCACCACCGGGTGCATACCTGCCAGCGCCAGGCCTGACGCAGAGGCCATGGCATGTTGTTCTGCAATTCCGACATCGAAGAAGCGCTCTGGGAATTCCTCCTGGAATGGAGCTAATCCCGTTGGGCCTGCCATAGCGGCGGTTATCGCCACAATATCCTCGCGGGCATGACCGGCCTTGATGAGTTCCTCGGAGAAGGCCGCAGTCCATCCCGGTTGCTTCTGTCCTTTGGACACACCGGTGACTGGATCGATAGCCCCTGTGGAGTGCATCTGGTCCTTCGGCTCATTGACCGCTGGTGCGAAGCCGTGGCCCTTCTCCGTGACCGTATGCACGATGATGGGGCCGTCATAGTCGCGGGCGTAGCTCAGTGCCCGGACCACGGCGTCGATATCGTGTCCGTTAATCGGACCAATGTATTTGATGCCCAGTTCTGGGAACATCTCGGTGGGCAGGACGGTGGACTTCACGCCTTCCTTGACCGCATGCAAAGCGTCAAAGGTGCGCTCACCTACCCAGCCCATGGACTTCAGGCGCTTCTTGCCCAGCGCCATGAACTCGTCATAGCCATGCTGCGCGCGGATGCGCCCAAGGTTCTCTGAGAGTCCGCCGATGGTCGGTGAATAGGAGCGGCCATTGTCATTCACGATGATAACAACGTTGCGGTCTTTATCCGCAGAAATGTTGTTGAGCGCTTCCCAACACATGCCACCCGTCAGGGCGCCGTCACCGACAACCGCCACGGCATTGCGGTGCGATTCACCGCGAATCTTGAAGGCCTTGGACAGGCCGTCCACCGTAGACAGTGACGCCGAGGCGTGGGAGGATTCCGTCCAGTCGTGCTCAGACTCCCCGCGGTCCGTGTAGCCGGACAACCCGCCCTTCTGGCGCAGCGTATCGAATTGATCGGCACGGCCCGTGAGCATCTTATGCACATATGCCTGGTGGGAGGTGTCAAAGACGATGGGATCTCGCGGGGAATCGAAGACGCGGTGGATCGCCACAGTGAGCTCCACAACACCCAAATTAGGGCCAAGGTGACCGCCGGTAGCGGACACCTTCTCAATCAAGCGCTGGCGAATCTCCGCCGCGAGCTCACCCAGTTGCGTCTTGCTCAGGGCTTTGAGATCGCCTGGTGATTGAATGGAATCCAGAATGCCCATAGAGCTTGCCTTAAACCCCTTCATCGATCGTTTTCTTCTCTACCACCGTACCCGCTAACACACGTGACACGTCAATCATTGCCCCGGCAGCACTCGAAGCGAAAGCTATGCCACCTGTGCCGCGGGGACCAACAGCGCCAGGGTTTCAAAGTGGTGCGTTCCGGGAAAAGCATTCACCATTGCTAAGTGCAGTATGCGGTAGCCGCTCTCAGACCACGCGGCGATATCGCGGGCAAAGGTAGCGGGATCGCATCCGATGTGCAGAACGCGTTGCGGCGCTGCCTCAGCAATTGCGCCCACCACATCCCGGCCAGCACCGGTGCGCGGCGGATCCAAAACCACCGTCGTTGGCTTTGGCAATTGGCTCGCTACCTGCTCCACCTTGTCGGTGCGAAAGTGCACGTCATACGCTGCAAGACCCGGCTGTGCCGCCGCAGCCGCCGGCGAGTAATCGACAGAAAACACGGTGGTGTGTCCGCCCTGGGGCGCCGTGGCCTCAGCCAGAGCAGGAACGAAAAGCCCTACCCCTCCATAGAGATCCCAAGCCACTGCGTCGACCGCGGATTCATCTGCGGCACTGCTTTCTCCCGCCTCCACAGCAAGCCACTCGCGTGCGAGACTGGTGTACACGTCAGGCGCGCCCACGTGCGCCTGCCAAAAGGCGGTGGCCGGGAAACGGAACTCGTGACCGTCGGCACGCTGCACGACGTCCTCGGTCGGGGCCTCGATTACTTCCCGGATAGTCTCTATGCGCCGGCCGCGCGGTGCTTTCCGTGTCTCGACGACGTGGCGGTTGCCATCGCTGTCCATGACCGCAATAACCTCCGCGCCAGGGCTAAAGGTGCGAGCACCAGGCCCCACCAGACCTGCGACGAGGCCCGGCACCAGCTGGCTGCACGCCACGTCTGTAATCAGCTCAGTGGAGCCGCGCTTGCGCACACCGGCACGGCCTTGCTTGTCGACGCCCAGCCGTACCCTCGTGCGCCACCCGCGCTGCGGTGCGACATCGATAGCCTCAATCTCGGGCACATCCTCAAGCCGGGCCACCCTATGTAGTTGATCGCGCAAGACGGCGGCCTTGATTCCTGGTTCCGCCGCAGGATTTAGCTCGGCGAAATCGCAGCAACCTGCACCGCGCTGTGCCGCGGGACACGAAGACTCGACGCGGTACTCACCTGGCTGGAGGACGGATATTATCTCCGCTTCCACGAAGGACTTCTTCGCCTTGGTAACTGTCGCCCTCACCTGGTCGCCCGGGAAAGCACTGGGGACGAAACACACGCGCCCGTCGGGCGCCTGACCGATTCCGACACCGCCGTGCCCCATGCGTTCGATGGTGGTGTCGAAGGACGCCCCTTTGACAACGCTTGAATCAGCAGCGTTGTAAGCACTCTCAGTCATGGATCCTCTCCTTGGTGTCTTCGGAGCTCTGTGTTCCTTCTACGCCCTGTGATTCCTCCACCGCGGCGTTGGCACGGCGAACCATCCAGACGGTCAAGATGGTGACGATGCCGGTTAGCGGCCACCCCATGAGGATGCGAACGATGCCGAGGGTAGTGGTGGCATCGGCGTCGTAAAGCGCGCGCTGCACCACGAAACGGGCAATGAAGACCGCGGCCCAACCCGCCGTTGCCAAGGCATAGGCTCGCCGCGCCTTCGGCACGATTCGCCACCCCATGCCATCGCCGTTTAGGCCTTTCCACACCACGCCGACAAGCGGCCAGCGCACGATGATGGAGACAACCGCCGCGATAAACAGCACGAGCGACATCCAAATTCCATAAAGGAAGTAGCCCTTGGCGTCTCCTGTAAACCACGCGATGCCAGCGCAGATGGCGACACCCAGCAACCCGGAAAATGCTGGCTGCAGAGTTTCTTTGCGCGCCAAACGCCACAGGCTGATGGCCAGCGCCACACCGAGCGCTGCGGCCAATGCAGGCCCCAGGCCCCACATGTTGTTAACCGGAATGAGAACCAGCACGGGCAGGGTCGCAGACACCAGACCGGTCAGGCCTCCCATTTGTTCGAGCAGCGACGGTTCTGCCTCAGGCGCTGGGGTCGCTGCTGCAGTCTGTTGTGGTGTCTCAGTATTCGTGGAGGCCTCAGAGGCGGGCGTAGCGCCGTGTTCGGTGGTATCGCGCCCTTCGGGCGTAGGGGTGGTCACGAGTTTCAACAATCCTTTTCGGTAATAGCCGGGAGGGTCACGGCCAATGGCATAGGGCGCGCTACTTGTTCTCGTGGTCGTCGAGATTGCGCAATTGTTTGCGAGCCTCGGCCTCCGCGCCGCTTTCGGCGCCGGCAGCATTATCCGCTGGCGCGGAGTTTTGAGCGCTGGATGGTTGCGCTGCCTGTTGCTGGCGCTCCTTAAGCGCCTGCTGGACTTGCTCAGCGAGCTGCTGCGGCAGCATCACGGGAAGTGAACTTCCGGCAAGAATTGGCTGCTCGCCGCGATAGATAAAGGTGCGCGCGACGACTTCGCGTCCCAGCTGCGCTAGCTCCTCTTCCTTGCCCGCAGGAGCTGCCAAGGTCAAACGGTACATCCACCGCGGCCCTTCCACACCAATGATTCGGATTCCGCCCTTATCACTGGTGCCGACGATTTCAGAACCCCAAGGACCATCCTCCGGATGCGCTGTAAACCCATCTGCTTCCAAACCCTTGACGATGTCCTTGGCAGATTCCGCCCACTGCCCCGGCGTGCGCGGCGCGGCGAAGGCCACGGGCGTCATGCGTCCGTGCGGCGTAAGAATGTGGAGCATACGAGGGCCGTCTTGGCCCATTTCTACCTGCACCTGCGAGCCCTTCGGCAGCGGGATGCGCATCGAGCCCAGGTCCAAAAGGCCGACGGAGAAGTCCTCGAAGTTGAACTCGGCGATATCCACGTTGTCGCCGTCGTAGGGGCCCATCTCACCGTTGATGGCGTCGTGCGCCACGGCTTTTACCCCGGCAACACCTTCGACGTCTTCTTGGTCCTCGCGGACCAGCCCTGTGCTGATCTGCGCAGGCCCCTCAGAAGTCGAGCTCTCTCCGGCCTCTGCTGCCAAGCTCTCCGCCGACGATGGTTCGGCCGGTGTCTCCTTGTCAGCATCTTTTTTCTTTTTGCCAAAGGGCCACATCGCCATGGTTTTGTGCCTTCCTCATTCTGTGTCTTGTTCTGTCTTGTACCGGATAACTTGTGTTTGCCGGATGTGCGGTTGCTCGGTATGGGCCGGCGAACCCGCAGGCCTTACCACGAGCAACCGATTCAGTTAACGCCAGTGGATCCGTACCCGCCGTCGCCGCGAGCGGTGTCATCGAGTTCCTCGACTTCGCGGAAGCCCACGAGCTCCACTCGTTGGACAACAAGCTGGGCAATTCGCATCCCGCGCTCGACCTCAAAGGTCTTATCGGGATCGTGATTAATAAGGCACACCTTAATTTCACCGCGATACTCCGCATCGATGGTGCCCGGCGTGTTGACCACGGAAATCCCGTGCTTGGCTGCCAAGCCCGAACGCGGGTGGACCAAACCTACCGTGCCCATCGGCAAAGCAAGAGCAATGCCAGTGCCGACAAGCGCACGCTCACCGGGGCGCAGAGTAACGTCATGCGCGGCGTAGAGATCCGCACCAGCATCGCCACGATGGGCTCGCTGCGGCAGCGGAAGCTCCTTATCAAGGCGCTTGATCTGAATGTCTCCGAATGGACTTACCGGATCTACAAGGGGGTGTTGCTCATTCACGCGGCCCAGCCTACCTTGTCCTCACCATCCCCCACCCTGAGGGATGGAGCTTAGCGCCGTGTCTACCGCGCTTACCCGGTGTCTTAGGTTGCGTTGGGTTCTACCCTTCCCCGACGACTAGACTCAAAGGCCATGACTTCGAGTGCATCGTCTGTTCCCCCCACAGCGTCCGCTGAATCCCCCGTCATCCTCTATCGCGAGCGCCAATGGGTGCCGTGGTACTGGTGGTTCATGGCTGCGTTCGTCGTGGTGATTTCCACGGCCACAGTCAGCCTCAACCGCGGCATCATGTGGGTCATCATTCCCGCCGTTCTGCTTAGCGCCATCGCCGTGTGGGTGCTAGTGACGTGGTCCAACACAGTAGTTCAAGTGGAGCAGGATGCCGATGGCACCCGGTGGCTCACCGTGAAGGACGCACAGCTGCCTAGCGATGTTGTCTCCCGCAGTACCGCGGTGCCGGCCACCGCGCGGCGCAATGCGCTGGGACCACAGCTCGATCCGGCTGCTTTCCTTGTCACGCATGGCTGGGTTCCTGAGCACGTCATGCTCGTCCTCGACGACCCAGAGGATCCCACCCCCTATTGGCTCATCGGCTCCACCAACCCCGAAAAGCTCCTCGCGGCCTTCCTTCCAGAACAGGCAGCAGCCTCCGAGGGCTAAACATCGCGCGCAGGATAAACTGCTGCGCTAGGCGCAGTCCATGCAGACTGGCTGCCCATCCTCTTCGTGGTCGAGGCGCTTATTGGACTGCACCAGGTAGCACACAGAACAAGTGAATTCGTTTTCTTTACGCGGCACGACGGTGACATTGAGTTCCTCACCGGTCAGGTCCACTGACGGCGGCTCAAAAGCCTCGACGATTTCACCATCGTCATCCATGCCGTTGTTATCGTTTTCAGCCGCCTTCAGGCCTTCGAGGGAATCGGTCTCGAGGTCGTCTTCTGCGCGGCGACGCGGTGCGTCGTAATCGGTGGCCATAATGCTTGCCCCTGTGAGTCAGATTGATTGGTACGTCTATTTATCGACGGCATCCTAAACCACGCAAGCCCCCGTGTCACACTCGCCCCGCGATGGGGGCACCAACCGCCCCACCCCTCTACCCCCTACCCTGCGAATTTTAATAGGATGAGCTGGGCATTCACCGTTCTTGGAGTGCTGGATATTTTTCTGAGTATCACTCCTCACACCCACCCACAATGCGGTCACTAATACGGGAACGGCACAGTGCCGACTCCGCCAGCGATACGAAACTCACACTGTTGCCACATCAACGCCGCGCTCAACATAGACTGTCAGTATGACCGCGCAAGAAGCACAGCACCAGGACACGACATTGAGCCTTGAGCACCAGGGCCATTCCTTTGGCATTGATGTTGGGGGCTCCGGCATCAAGGGCGCCGAGGTAGACCTCGCGACAGGCGAGTTCGTCGGTGACCGTCTGAAGATCGCTACTCCCCAGCCCGCTACGCCGGAAGCCGTAGCAAAGGTAATTGCCCAAATCGTCGCCAAAAAAGGCTGGGACGGCCCCGTCGGAATCACGATGCCTGCTGTGGTGAAAGGCCAAGTGATTCGCAGCGCGGCGAATATTGATAAGTCTTGGATTGGCGTGGATGCGCAGGATTTGTTGAGCCAGTACCTCGACGCGCCCTTCACCGTGCTTAACGACGCCGACGCGGCCGGCCTCGCCGAAGTGGCCTACGGTGATGACATTGCACGTTCGGGCCCCGTCATCTTCCTCACCCTGGGCACGGGCATCGGCTCCGCATTCCTTCTGGACGGCCAGCTCTTCCCCAATACGGAGATTGGCCACCTTATCGTTGGCGAGAAGGAAGCAGAGCACCAGGCGTCGTCGGCAGTCAAAGAACGCGAAGGCCTCAAGTCCAAGCAGTGGGCAAAGCGCGTCAACCGCGTACTCCACGAGTATGAGGCGCTGTTTAACCCTTCAGCCTTTGTGATCGGTGGCGGAATCTCCCGCAAGTTCGACAAGTGGGGCGAGCACCTCAAAATTGAAACACCGGTCGTTGCTGCTCAGCTCCGCAATCGCGCGGGCATCGTGGGCGCGGCAATGGCGGCGAAGGAAGGAATTCGCCCCTAATCTATATCGTCCCAGCGTTCCCTAGTTGACCCCAGTCACCGCCTGTTGACAAAAATGATCTATACTGGGCTGTCGATTATCGAATATCCAGCGGCGCGCCTCCCTCGCTCATCTCGGAGGCGGGCTAGCATCGGGGACTAGTCGCGACAAACTTGCGCGTCCCCATATTTTCCACTCAGAGAGCAAGTCGAAAGGGCGTACGTGGCAGCCACTGATTCTTCAGACCAGGTACTCGGCGAGGACAAGAGCACCTCCGAGGCATCTGCACCTGCACAGAAGACCGCCAAGAAGACGGCAAAAAAGACCGCTAAGAAGACGGCCAAGAAAACCGCGAAAAAGACTGCGAAGAAGACCGCCAAGAAAACGGCTAAGAAGACGGCCAAGAAAGCAACGAAGAAAACTACTCGCAAGTCCGCCCAGAAGGCCGCGAAAAAGACGGCCAAGAAGACGGTGCGCAAGTCGGCGGCAAAGAAGGCAACCTCGCCGGAAAGCGCCGAGTCTTCGGAGGACCTCGCAGAGGATCAGACCGATGAGTTGGACGCCGAGACGTCCGATGACGCCGACATCGACTTCGATCCGGACAACGCGGAGATGGACGAGGACGACGAGTTCGGTGACGATGATGACGATTTGGAGAATGAGGACTCCGAGGACGAAGAGGAGGATGGCTCCTCCGTCTGGGATGAGGATGAATCCGCTGCCCTGCGTCAGGCCCGTAAAGACGCGGAGCTGACTGCTTCGGCCGACTCTGTCCGCGCCTACCTCAAGCAGATCGGTAAAGTCGCCCTGCTCAACGCCGAGCAGGAGGTCTCCCTGGCCAAGCGCATCGAGGCAGGCCTCTACGCTCAGTACCGCATGGACGAGATGGAGAAGGCTCGCGCTGAAGGCGACAAGGCCGCCAAGCTCTCCCCCATGGAGAAGCGCGACATGCGCGCCATCGCTCGTGACGGCCGCAAGGCTAAGAACCACCTCCTCGAGGCAAACCTGCGCCTCGTGGTGTCCTTGGCTAAGCGCTACACGGGCCGCGGCATGGCCTTCCTGGATCTCATCCAAGAAGGCAACCTGGGTCTAATCCGCGCCGTTGAGAAGTTCGACTACACCAAGGGCTATAAGTTCTCCACTTATGCCACCTGGTGGATCCGCCAGGCCATTACTCGCGCCATGGCTGATCAGGCTCGTACCATCCGCATCCCGGTGCACATGGTGGAAGTCATCAACAAGTTGGGCCGCATTCAGCGCGAGCTGCTGCAGGACTTGGGCCGCGAGCCCACCCCGCTGGAGCTGGCGAAGGAAATGGATATCACCGAAGAGAAGGTGCTGGAGATCCAGCAGTATGCTCGTGAGCCCATTTCTCTGGACCAGACCATCGGTGATGAGGGCGACTCCCAGCTCGGTGACTTCATTGAGGATTCCGAAGCGGTCATTGCTGTCGACGCTGTGTCCTTTACCTTGCTGCAGGATCAGCTCCAGGACGTGCTCACGACCCTCTCCGAGCGAGAGGCCGGCGTGGTTCGTCTGCGCTTTGGTCTGACCGATGGCATGCCGCGCACTTTAGACGAAATCGGCCAAGTCTACGGCGTTACCCGCGAGCGTATTCGCCAGATCGAGTCCAAGACGATGTCCAAGCTGCGCCACCCATCACGCTCTCAGGTGTTGCGCGACTACCTAGACTAGGGCGAGCAGAAAGATTTCAGCGGCGAGGAGGTTTAACCTTCCTCGCCGCTTCTTCTGTGCTCTGCGCGCTCTATGCGCATTGGATGGCTAATAATTTGGCCCCACGACAAAAATCAGTGCCATGGAAACGAAAGGAGCAATGTAGCTCCAGCCCACGCCAATGAGCATTCCCCACACCGCCATACCGGTCCCCCTGTGCTCAGGGCGTCGCCCCGATCCGAGAATGAGCGCAGCAACGCCAAGGCCTGCTGCGCACCACCCAGTGATCATGGTAAGCATCGACAGCATGAAGCCAACGGGGCTGATGAGGAGTGTCAGCGCGATGTCGATAAGTGGCGGAAGGATAGCCAAGCCCAGTGCCCATGGGGCGAGCGGGTTCGGAGTGAATGGCCTTTCATAAGGCACCGGCGCATAGGAACCCGCATAGGAATTCGGATAAGCCTGCGGGTACGGAGCCTGGTACGGATCCGCTGCGTAGTAGTTTGGTTCCACATAGTCGGGCTGGGTCATGACTTCCCACTTTCGCGAAGACTCGGCTAGGTCACTGCCCGATATCTTATGCGAAGGCAGCGGGCGCAGTCCCCGCGTACGGGGGTCATTGCCCGCTGCTCATCGATTTCCCAGGAGCCCTAGCCGTCGAGCCCCAGCTCTATGCCCGTAGCAATCCGGTCAATGACCTCTTTATCAGCAGTGTCACCGCTGATAGTCACTGAAGCACCCTGACAAGCACCAAGAGACATCAGCATCATTGCAGAGTCTGCTTCTACCTCTTCGCCATCAAAGGAGAGGACAATGACACCGTCTGCCTCTGCGGCCATCTCCGAGACCTTGGAGGCTGGACGGGCGTGAAGTCCCGCCTCATCAGCCACGGTCACTGTCAGCGAGTACCTATCTGGGTTAGTTTCAGGCTCCTCTTTATCCACTGGATCAGCGGCGGCAGACTGCTTCGGCACGAAGACCTCGATGGCCCGTTCCGCAGCTCTGACGACGGCCGCAAGGTCATCGCCTTGTTGGGCGGCGGTGGCTGCGGCAACGGCAGCCTCGACTAGTGGGGCATCCACAAACTGAACTTGTTCTTCATCAAGGAACTCAAGAACAGACTCAACGGTCATCGTGGCCGAGCCCAAGTCCGTGAGGACGACAACACCGAGACCTTGGCCGAGGGCATGGCTGATGGCGCCTTCGATGTAGTCGTAGGAAGTTCCGATTCCGCCGTCTTCCAAGCCGCCGGCGGGAAGGATGGTCACATCAGCGGCCATTTGTCCGGCAAGCTCTGCTAGGCCTTCAGCGAGCTTGGCCGAATGCGATACAAGGACAAGCCCAACGCGCGGTTGTGTCATGTTTTATGCCTCCTTCGTTGAAGTCTCGGCAGCGTCGGCAGCCGCGGCGAGGAACAGAGCCGAGGACGTAGCACCCGGATCCTTGTGCCCAGCAGAGCGCTCCCCAAGATAGGAAGCGCGGCCCTTCGTTGCCACCATCGGAATGGTATCCTCCGCGCCGGTTGCTGCGGCGTCAGCAGCCGCGCGCACAACCTCAGCGGGACTCAGCGCGGCATCCGCCGCTTCACGGGCAGCTCGTGCGGCCGGCGCCCAGGCGTCGACCATCGTCTTCTCCCCTTCCGCGGCCTTGCCGCGCGCAGTAATCCCCTCAAGCGCAGCCTCGATTAGACCGGCCACCGTGGGCGCATCAATCGCCCCGGAACCGGCAGCCTTAGACGCACGCAAGAAAGCGGTCCCTAGCAACGGCCCGGAGGCGCCGCCAACGGTGGACATGAGTGTCTTTGCCGTCAGTTTCAGAACATCAGCGACGGTAGAATCCTCTGGGGAGATTTCCGCGCCCATCTTCTCCACGACGGCGCGGAAGCCGCGATCGACGTTTTCACCGTGGTCGCTGTCTCCAATGGCGCGGTCAAGCTCGATGAGCTCCTCGCGGTATTCATGCGCAACTGCAGCACAATTATTCATCCACGCTAATGCCCAGTCGGTTGAAAGAGTTACATCATTTGTCATAGTTACACTCCTTGGCGTAGTGCGGCGGTGTGGCAGGGGGCGTCGAAAAGCGCCAGGTCTTCGTCGTCGGCGCGCATAACGCTCACGGAGCACCCGGCCATATCCAGACTCGTGACGAAGTTGCCCACAAGGGAGCGTTCAATGCTCACCCCCGCCTCCTTTAAGCGCTGAGCTACCCGACGGTAAACCACGTAAAGCTCAGAGGCCGGGGTGGCTCCCATGCCGTTGACAACGACGATGGTGCGCTCGCCTTCGCTCAGCTTAAGGTCTGCCAGGACGGGATCAAGCAAGTGGTCCGTTACGTCGTCGGCCGAAACCAGCGGAATCTCCTTGCGGCCCGGCTCGCCGTGGATGCCCACGCCCAACTCAACCTCGTCTTCCCCGAGGTCAAAGGAAGGCTTGCCCACATGGGGCACGGTGCAGGCGGAAAGCGCCGCGCCCATAGTCGCGGTGTTTTCTACCACCTTTTTCGCCACAGCGGTCACCGCAACGAGATCATCGCCGCGCTCGGCCGCCGCACCGGCCAGCTTCTCCACCAACAGCGTTCCGGCAACGCCGCGGCGACCGGCTGTAAACGTAGAATCTTCCACCGCGACATCGTCGTCGACGATGACCTGGCTGACCTCAATATCATCGAATTCAGCCAGCTCTGCCGCAGTATCGAAGTTGAGCACATCGCCGGTGTAGTTCTTCACGATGTAGAGCACTCCCGCCCCAGCATTAGCTGCCTCGGTGGCTGCTTGGATGGCATCTGGCGTCGGAGATGTAAACATAGCGCCGGGCACGGCCGCGTCCAACATTCCATGGCCGACGAAACCGGCATGCAGCGGCTCGTGCCCAGAGCCACCGCCGGAGACAATGGCAACCTTGCCGTGTTCTTTCTTCTGTTTGCGGAAAACA
Source organism: Corynebacterium guaraldiae (assembly GCF_053480195.1). NCBI lineage: Bacteria > Bacillati > Actinomycetota > Actinomycetes > Mycobacteriales > Corynebacteriaceae > Corynebacterium > Corynebacterium guaraldiae. The sequence goes on from NZ_JBRBAU010000004.1 coordinate 85,543, forward strand.
AACAGCGGGTTCGTGTTGCGAGTGACAATGTCACCGTGGGCTAACGCGAAGCCCTCTACTGATTCGGCTACTACGTTGTCCGGTGAGTTGATGAGCTTTTTCATCATCTTTCTCCTTAGGTTTTCTTTGGCCTAGAGCACTCTTCTCACAATGCTGCCGAGCCTACCCTTCGCCACCGGATACTGTGCCGGATTCTACTGCGTCCGCGCAGCTACCACTTGCGCAGATAATCGATGCGCTCTTGCAACTGCTCAGCGTTACACAGCGCGGTAGGAGGTCCGCCGCAGGCCTTGCGCGCTTCGGTGTGGATGGCTCCGTGCGGGCGGCCGGTGCGCTGAGCGGTGATGGAGACCACCGTGTTGAGCTCCTTGCGCAGCGCGGAAATCTCATCCACCACGCCTGACTGAGATCCGGTGCTGCTTGCCGACGTCTCTGCCCCACGCTTCGGCGCATGCGGGGTGCCGTAGAGCTTGCGACGTTGTTCCTCCGCCGCCTCAGCAGCCCGGCGCGCCTTCTCCTCTGCCTCACGGCGATCCATCTCATCGGACTGTTTCTTGCGAAGGAGGTCCTTGACCTGGTCTGCGTCGAGAAGCCCGGGAATTCCGAGGAAGTCTTCTTCTTCGTCGGTGATATTGCCCGTGGTGAACTGCGAGCCGTTGTAGAGCAGGCCGGAGAATTCTGCTTCCGCGCCGAGGGACTCATAGGAAGGCTCGAGCATGTCCGGCTCGGACTTCTTCTTATTGGCGTCCTCGAGCAACTCATCGTCCCAGCCCTCCTTGTCGGGGTTCTTCTCCCCTCCGAGGACGTGGTCGCGCTGCTTCTCCATGTTCTCCGCCAGCCCCAGCAGGACCGGGACAGACGGCAGGAATACCGAGGCGGTCTCGCCCGGCATGCGGGAGCGCACGAAGCGGCCGATGGCCTGAGCAAAAAAGAGCGGGGTCGAGGCAGACGTGGCATAGACACCCACTGCGAGGCGCGGAACGTCGACGCCCTCGGACACCATGCGTACGGCCACCATCCACTCGTCGGTGGATTCGGAGAACTCTGCGATACGCGCGGAGGAACCCGGGTCATCGGAAAGGATGACGGATACCGGGGTGTTCGAAATCTGCTTGAGGATCTTCGCGTAGGCGCGCGCCGTCGTCGTATCGGTAGCGAGTACGAGGCCGCCGGCATCCGGCATGTTGCGGCGCATCTGCATCAGACGCGTGTGGGCAGCTTGAAGGACGGTGGGGATCCACTCGCCCTTGGGGTCCAGAGCAGTGCGCCACGCGCGGGCGGTCTGCTCCGGATTGAGGATATCGCCCAAGCGGGCCGTATGTTCCTCGCCGGCACTATCGCGCCAGCGGGACTCGCCGGAGTAGCTGAGGAAGACCACGGGGCGCACGACGCCGTCGGCAAGCGCATCGCCATAGCCGTACGTGTGATCGGAGCGGGAGACCAAGTGCCCCTCCCCGTCCTCCTCGTAGCGCACGAAAGGAATCTGGGAATCATCCGAGCGGAAAGGCGTACCGGTCAGCGCCAGGCGGTGTTCCACGTCGTCGTAGGCTTCACGCACGCCGTCACCCCAGCTCTTGGCGTCGCCGGCGTGGTGAATCTCATCGAGAATCACCAAGGTGCGCCGGGCTGAGGCCACCGCGCGGTGCTTAAAGGGGTGCATGCCTACTTGGGCGTAGGTCACCACCACGCCATCCATGGCGGGGTTGACTCCAGAAGAGTTCGTGAACTTCGGATCCAGCGCGAGCCCCACGCGGGAGGCAGATTCAGACCACTGCACTTTGAGGTGCTCGGTGGGCACCACCACGATCACGCGCTCTACGGTACGGTCCGCCATGAGCTCTGTGGCCACGCGCAGGGCGAAGGTAGTCTTACCTGCGCCTGGCGTTGCCACCGCCATGAAATCCTTCGGCTTGGTGGCCAGGAATTTATCCAAGGCCGCGCGTTGCCACACACGCAGCGAACCATTATTGGCAAATCTTTGTGCTGGAGTCTGTGTAGACACGGTCAGCGACTATCCCCCTCTAGTTATCCCAACATCCCGCTCTTGTGAAAGTCTTCGTTTTACGTCGACGCAACATTACGCGTCGACGGCACGCTTAGCGGCGGCGCAGGCTCTTATATACGCGCTCGCAGTCCGGGCACACGGGCGAACCGGGCTTGGCTTGCTTGGTGACAGGGAAGGTCTCACCACAGAGGGCAACGACGTACTTACCGTTGACCGCGGAATCGAGGATCTGGTTCTTCTTTACATAGTGGAAAAACTTCGGGGTGTCGTCGTTGGTCGACGTATCCTCGCGGACATCAGGGCGTTCAATAGTCTTAGTCGTCGTACTCACGCCCACTATCATGCCGCATCGGTATCGAAGTTGGCGAGTCCTACCGCTACGCTGGTGGGCATGACCCCTTCGAACTCGCGCGATAACGCCCGCCATACCCCACGATCGGGGCGGCGGCGTGGGCGTCGATTCGGGCGCAAGGCTTATCTCATTACAACCGCCAAACTCGCTCCCGGCCAGGACCGGCATCGCCGCGAAGTTATCTACTCAATTTTGCAGTTTCTGCGCATCCCTTCGCTGCTTCTAGCTGGTGTCATGGTGTATGCCTGGCATTGGTGGATTGCCGCCGCCATCGCCGTGGGCGTCACCTTCCCGCTTCCCTGGATAGCCGTGGTCATCGGCAACGGGCGGGGGCAGAAGAAGGACAAACGCGACAAAGCGGTCTACAAGCCCGCGCTCGCCCGACAGATGGCGCAGACACGGCGCGAACAAATCACCAGCGGTGCTCACGGCGAACTTCCCGGCGCGCCCTCATCGGACACTTCCCCCTCGGGCACGGACGCGGAGAGTTCAACGACCAACACAATTGAGCACGAAGATTAAGAAGTCACCGTTTCCTTCCCCCAACTATCAAAGGATATTTTTGTGAGCACCCAACAGCCCTCCCCTTTCGGCCCGGCGATGAACCCGGACAACCCCATCGCAGACGTTGCGGAGGAACTAGCCCACGTCTTTGCTGAGGCAGGGTTCAGTGCGGACGGTATCGCGGGACACCTGGGGCCGGAGTACACCGAAGCGCTACATCGCGGCGAGCCAGCCGCCGTGGCACTTGGAGCAAACGGTGATTCCCGCCTGGACCACCTCATCCGGATCTTCCTGCTGCACGAACACGTACCGGCCACGCTGCTTTCCGACGTCCTCGGCGCACGCCTAGCCACCCGACTGCTCGACTGCGGCGCAGTGCTTACCGACGAGCACGGCACCGCCTACGTGGCTTATGACATTCGGCCACACGTCATTGTGGGTAAGAACCGCATCGTGTTTTCCGATGTTGATGCTTCCTTAGTGGATCACGTGCCCGGCCCCGAGCACGTGTTGGGGGTAGGCTCTGCCAGTCTTTCCCTCTTGCACTCGACCCCGACCACTCCCGTGTCCTCAGTACTAGACCTGGGCACGGGTTCTGGCGTACAAATCCTTGGGCAACTGGAGTCTGCTGAAAGAATTGTTGCGACCGACGTTCACGAGCGAGCCCTCCACCTTGCCCGCGCTACTGTCGCTGCTGCAGGCGCAGAAAACCGTGTTGAGCTTCGCCAGGGTTCTTGGTTCGAGCCCGTGCAGCACGAGAGCTTCGACCGAATCGTTGCTAACCCTCCGTTCGTGGTGGGCTTGCCCAAGGTGGGCCACGTTTACCGGGATTCCGGCCTCAATCTGGATGGAGCAAGTGAGCTTGTCATATCGCAAGCTGTGGAGCACCTCAATCCTGGGGGCACCGCACACATTCTCGCTGCGTGGGTACACCAAGGCGACAAGTCTTGGCAGCAGCGGGTTGCCTCGTGGCTGCCGGATACCGGCGTGGCCGCGTGGATCATTCAGCGCGATGTGGCGGACCCTGCGCTCTATGTTTCCACGTGGTTGAGCGATGAATCCGTGGATGTTCGCAGTGCCGAAGGCCAGGAGCGTTCACGCCGTTGGCTGGAGCATTTCCGCGATCATGATGTCACCGGCATCGGGTTTGGTTTCGTGGCTATCCAGCGCATTGCAGACGGCGAGCCCTCCGATATTTTGGCAGAAACCATGGCGCAGCCGGTCATCGATCCGCTCGGGCCCGAAGTGGAGGAATACTTTGCTCGCATTGAATGGCTACGCAACCTGGTGCCGGGTGAGCTGGAAACAAAGCATGTGCAGCTGCGCCCAGGTGTCGCCCGCGAAGACGTTTCACTGCCCGACACGGAGCTTGGCATGGGCTTTGAGCGCGCAGCATTACGGCTCAGCCGCACGGACGGTCCACGCTGGCAGCATGACGTCGACGAGCACCTCGCGGCGATCGTCGCCGGGCTCAATCCCCACGGGCTGAGCATTGGGGAGACCATCGAGCTCTATGCCGCCGCGCAGGGCTTTGAGGAATCCGAGTTGGTTAGCGCCGCGCTTCCAGCCATTGTGGATCTCATCCGCCATGGGCTTCTCATCCCTACGGAATTGTTGGCATTTAGCAACACTGAGTAGTCCCCTCCTTTTCCCTCAAGCCCCTCGCGTTTGTCATCTGAGAAAGAACTCCTCCCCAGAAAGGTCGTGTACTCCCTCCCATGCGTGCTGTCTTAACCCGCGTTTCCGAAGCTACCGTCACCGTAGACAACGACGTTGTCGGCTCTATTTCCTGCCCGGATACCGGCGGCGTCTTAGCGCTCGTCGGTATTTCCCGCGAGGACGTCGCGGCAGGTTCTGACTCCGGCACTGCCGAAGGACCAACCTTGGAAGAGCGGATGGACACGATGGCGCGCAAAATCGCTGAGCTGCGTATTCTAGAAGGCGAAACCAGCGTGGCCGACAGCGGTGCGCCTGTTCTGGTGGTAAGTCAGTTCACCCTCTACGGACGAACGGCCAAAGGCAGGCGCCCATCGTGGTCAGATGCCGCACCGGGTGAAGCCGCGCAGCCGGTTATCCAGGGAGTTGTCGCTCGCCTTCGCGAGCGCGGAATCACTGTGGAAGAAGGCCGCTTTGGAGCGATGATGCGCGTGTCCTCCATCAATGAAGGACCGTTTACCGTGCTCGTTGAGGTCTAGCTTCGGCGCGCCTCCCCCAAAATGGCCTAAAACCTCTCGCACATCCCGGGTAATTAAACATTTTTGGGCCCGTGGGAACTATCTGACGCGAAGGCCCGTTGTAGGGGATGAACCAAGCCGCAACTTAGGAGGCATGAGATGGCCACATCATCCGCTGCTAGCGTCCAGGACGAGGACGGACAGGAAGTTGACCGCGGCTCACGCCGTAACCAGACCAATGACAATCCCTCCGCGGACTTGGTCCGCGTTTACCTCAATGGAATCGGCAAGACTGCGCTGCTGAGCGCCGAGGACGAGGTTGAATTGGCGCAGACCATTGAGGTTGGCCTCTACGCCGAGTACAAGCTTGCCAATGCTGAGAAGCTAACTCGCGCGGAGAAGCGTGACCTGAAGATCTTGGCTCGCGAAGGTAAGAAGGCACGCTCCCACCTCTTGGAAGCAAACCTGCGCCTCGTGGTCTCCCTGGCTAAGCGCTATACCGGCCGCGGCATGCCGCTACTGGATCTCATCCAGGAGGGTAACTTGGGCCTGATTCGCGCTATGGAGAAGTTTGACTACGCCAAGGGCTTCAAGTTCTCCACATACGCAACCTGGTGGATCCGCCAGGCCATTACCCGCGGCATGGCTGACCAGTCCCGGACAATTCGCCTCCCTGTACACCTAGTTGAGCAGGTTAATAAGCTTTCGCGCATCAAGCGCGAGATGTACCAATCCCTAGGCCGCGAGGCTACGAACGAGGAGCTCGCAGAGGAATCGGGAATCGAAGAGTCCAAGATCGAAATGCTGCTGCGTCAGTCCCGCGATCCTGTCTCCTTGGATATGCCGGTGGGCACCGATGAAGAGGCTCCACTGGGAGACTTCATTGAGGATGCCGAAGCAACGGACGCCGAAACCGCCGTGGTTGCTTCGATGCGCCACTCCGATATCCGCTCCGTCATTGGTTCTTTGGAGGAGCGCGAGCAGGACGTCATCCGTTTGCGCTATGGCTTGGATGATGGGGTTCCGCGCACCCTCGACCAGATTGGCCGCAAGTTCGGTCTCTCCCGCGAACGCGTTCGCCAAATTGAACGTGAGGTCATGGCCAAGTTGCGCGAAGGCAACCGCGCCGATCGCCTCCGCGAATACGCACTTTAAATCTCTTATTCAAATCCTGGCATGAGCCATCGAGCCAGCTACCTGCTAGCCCAGCTGAAACAGCATTGTGGGCTTTGGCGGTCAGTGCTCGGTGGCTTTCGTCGTTCCACAAGGTCCCGCGAGGTTGCCGTGCCCCGTCGAACCCCGCCGGAGGCACAGCGCTGCGCGCTCAATACTTTCGACGAATGCGCTATTGTTTAAGATATTCTCTTAATACATCCTTATTACCGCGTCTAAACCTATGTGGCTACGCACCGCCCACAACGCAGAAAGGTAAGCCCACGTGAGGGACCTAGTTGACACCACGGAAATGTATCTGCGCACTATCTACGAGCTCGAAGAGGAAGGCATCACTCCCCTCCGCGCGCGGATCGCAGAGCGTTTAGAGCAGTCTGGGCCGACCGTATCCCAGACCGTGGCTCGTATGGAGCGCGATGGCCTGCTCCACGTGCGTACTGATCGCAGCCTCGACCTCACCCAACAGGGCCGCGAACTGGCAACCAACGTCATGCGCAAGCACCGCCTAGCTGAACGTTTGCTCACAGACGTCCTTGGACTGGATATCGACAAGGTCCACGACGAGGCCTGCCGGTGGGAACACGTCATGAGTGAAGAGGTAGAAAAGCGCGTCGTCGCGGTATTGGAGGATTCCTCGCGCTCACCATTCGGCAACCCCATCCCAGGCTTGGCACAGTTGGGTACGACCCCGGTGGAGCTCGACTTGGGAACCCGCGCCATCGACCTCCCTACGGGACAAGAAACTGAAGCCACCATCGTGCAAATCAATGAGGTTTTGCAGGCCGATAGCTCGACCTTCGATGATCTTTATTCCTGCGGAATCCAAATCGGTTCGCAGGTGACGGTGGTCAATGAGAGCGGAACCATTACGCTGACGACGAAATCTGGGCATACCGTCGAGCTTGTCGACGATCTCGCCCACGCCATCCGAGTTAAGGAGAAGTAAGACGATGAAGCTGTTAGTTACCGGTGGTGCCGGATATGTCGGCAGTGTGTGCGCGGCAGTCTTGGTCGAAAAAGGCCACGACGTCACCATCATCGACAACTTCTCTACCGGCAACCGCGAGGCCATCCCAGAGCAGGCACGTCTCGTTGAAGGCGACGTCGCTGATGTCGCCCGTGAGGTGTTGTCTGAAGGTGGATTCGACGGCGTGCTGCACTTTGCGGCGCGTTCCCTCGTCGGTGAATCCGTTGAAGCCCCCGCTGACTATTGGCAGCATAATGTCGTAACCACGCTGACGCTCCTGAACGCCATGCGGGAATTCGAGGTCACAAACCTCGTCTTTTCCTCGACCGCGGCAACCTACGGCGAGCCGGCGCAAGTGCCAATTACGGAGTCGATGCCTACGCAGCCAACGAATCCCTACGGCGCCTCCAAACTCGCAATTGACTACATGATCACGTCGTATGCCACTGCCTACGGCCTTGGGGCGACCTCCTTGCGCTACTTCAATGTCGCCGGAGCCTACGGCACCATTGGAGAAAACCGCGAAGTAGAAACCCACCTCATTCCCCTCGTCCTGCAGGTAGCGCTGGGGCACCGCGACAAGATTTTCATCTTCGGCGATGACTACAACACCGCCGACGGCACCGCGGTCCGGGATTACATCCACATCCGAGACCTGGCAGAGGCCCACGTCCTAGCGCTGGAGAGCAACGCCGCAGGAACGCACCGCATCTACAACCTTGGCTCCGGGGATGGCTACTCCGTCAAACAGGTCATTGAGGCCTGCCGCGAAGTAACCGGTCACCCCATACCGGCTGAGCTTGCACCTCGCCGCGCCGGAGATCCCGCAACACTCGTGGCCTCCTCGGAAAAGATCAAATCCGAGCTCGGGTGGAACCCCAGCCGCACCGATCTAACCACCATCGTGACAGACGCGTGGAACTTCACCCAGCAGCTCGGCGAGCGGGCACATTCTGCGCATCGCTAGCCGCATCCTCTGAATGCTCCTCCCCTTCCCCTATAGCGTTTTCATAGGCTTTGAGGGCGCCTGTATGAATTGAGTCCCGAATCTTTTCGTGCAGGCCATGACGGTATGCCTGGCACAGGAGTGAGCCTAGGCGGTGGCTGGGAAATTCTTCCACGACGAGCTGCAATGCAGGGCCGGCGAGGATATCCCACTCCTGTTCCAGCTGCGCCAGCGCAAAGAGAGTCAGCGCGTTTGCCCGCAACTCGCCGCCGAATGTCCGCGCCGCCGCCAGAAGGAGATGCGCTCCCGTTTCGCCCGACGTCGCGCACACGTTCACGACGAGGTCACGCGTCCACGTCGTTGACAGCCACACAGCACAGGTTGCCAGCAGCTCACTGTCCTGCTCAGCCTCCTCCACCGACGCCACCTGGCGAAGCGCCCACCGAGCATCGTCGAGGAAGTGATCCAAGAGGTCCTTTCGTTTCTTTCCCCGCGCAGCTGCTACCTGCGCACGATACTGCGTCGCCGCATCTTGCGCTTGCCGCGCCAAGGCATCGGCTTCGGCAGCATCCAGATACTGGTTCCCTGCGGCAAAGACAGCAAAGAACTCCTCCCTATTGAGCTCCGGTACAACATTGTGGTCGACGCAAGAGCGCATCGAGGGGGCGTCGGTCAGCGCCGGTATTGTCCCCTCAACCCACTTCTTCATTGGCCCGCTTCCATCCGCGTTGACGGTTCCATGAAGCAAGACATAAGCCTCATGTTTGGTGATTTCCCGGGTATGCCACGCAGCGTCGACCTCCAGCCCGTCCTCGGCGCGGTCTAGGCCATATAGCCAGTGAGCCACCTCCCTGAGCTCGGTGAGGGGACGCTTCGAAATAAGGAATGCAAACACACCTTCGCGGGCGTGCTCGGCCAGTAACGGCGAGATGTCCACTACTGCCCCTTGGGCATCTGCGATGTCGACGCGTGCAAGCGGGCCCATTGCTGGGCCCCGCGGGGTGGTATCGATAGCCATGAAAACCACCGATTCAGTGGGATAGAAGCCTAGGAGGCCAGGGATGTTTGCGAGGAGGTGACCTGGGGTCGTTATTGGTGGAGTGCGGTCTGTATGCGTTGAGTGTGTGTTCATACCTTGTAGCCTGAACCACACTTACCTCGATTCGCTAGAGCACTAAGACCGTCCACGGCACATCTGTGGATAACGAGTCCGGGCTAGTGCGCAGTCCACTGGAAGTAGCCCGGTTTTCCACACCCAGCAAGTGGAAACCTGGCACAACCAGCCTCCATATGGCATGCTTGAACGATCATCACTGGTTCCCTGCGGGAGCCCCCGCGCGTACAGACCAGCTTCGCGTTCGTCCCGGACGCCCAGTCGCCTCTGGGAATAGGCGGTAAGCCTTAAGCGTTGCATGTCACAGAACACTGATTGAGGTCGTACGCTCGAGAACAAGCACACGGCTAGAAGGAGGAGTCACAACCATGCAGGAAGAACAGCGCCGCATGTACGAGCTGGAGTACCCCGCTCCAGTGGTCAAGGATGATTCCACTCCAGGCGCAGGCCCCACAATGATCGTTGCCATGAATGGCTACGCCGATGCAGGCCAGGCCGTTGAAGCCAGCGCTGATCACCTCAAAGCCGCGTTGGAAAACCGCCAGCTGGCCTCGTTTAATAACGACGAACTCATTGACTACCGTTCACGCCGCCCTGCCGTCACTATCGACCATGACCGCACCGTGGAGATTGAGAACACGGATTTGGGCATCAAGGTATTGCGGGATAATTCCGGCACGCCTTTCTTGCTACTGTCCGGACCGGAACCGGACTTGCGGTGGGAGGCCTTTACGGATGCGGTAGTGAACTTGGTTGAAAAGTTCGATATCAAGAACACCATCATGCTCTACTCCGCGCCCATGCCGGTGCCACACACCCGCCCCACGGTGGTCACTGCGCACGGCAATGCCCCGGAACTCCTTAACTCTATGGTGCGCATGGAATCCACCATGATGGTCCCCGGCGCAGCCGCCCTGTATATTGAGCGTGCCTTGGATAAGAAGGGCCGCCGCGTGGCCGGCTATACCGCGCATGTGCCGCATTATCTGGCGGCCTCGCCTTATCCAGCGGCCACGCTCCGTCTTCTGGATTCGGTTGCCTCAGCCGTCGACCTCAACATTCCCTTGGGTAGCTTGGAGGCAGACGTGGCTCGCGTCAACCAGCAGCTCGAGGAGCAGGTGACGGATTCTGAAGAGATCGCGGGCGTGGTCCGCCAGTTGGAAGAGCAGTACGACGCTTATATGGAGCGCTACCGTTCCCGCCATCCGCAGGCCATTATGCCGGGTGAAGAGCACATGCCTACGGGCGAGGAGATCGGGGCTGACTTCGAGGCTTTCCTTGCCGGGCTCGATGACAACCCGGATATCCTCTCTGAAGACATCGACGACCGCGAGGATAACTACGGGCGAGACGAGGGCCCCGGCTCAGACATGGACGATGACGTCTAACCTCAGATAAGCTCAACACGCCGCGGCTGTCGAGGGTCTCGGTCGTTCACAGCCGCAGGGCGGAGACTTATACTCTAAGGCTTTCGCCTAAGGTGGGACGGGTGAACCTTTCTCAGATGTTGCCCGATCTCGCCGAAGTCCCCGAGCCGATGGTTGATGAGGCCATCTGGGACACGTTTTTATCGTGGACCTCCGGCCGTGGAATCTCGCTGTACCCGGCGCAGGAAGAGGCCTCTTTAGCTATCCTCGCGCAGGATAACGTCATCTTGGCCACGCCTACCGGGTCCGGTAAGTCCATGGTGGCCAATGCCGCCCACTTCATAGCTTTAGCGCGAGGGCAGCGCAGTTTTTATACCGCACCTATCAAGGCCTTGGTGAGCGAGAAATTCTTCGCTCTCTGTGAGATTTTTGGCCCAGAAAACGTTGGCATGATGACCGGCGATGCCACCGTGAACGGTTCCGCTCCCATCATTGCTGCGACCGCTGAGATTGTGGCGAATATTGCGCTACGCGATGGCTCAGAAGCTGCCATCGATCAGGTGGTCATGGATGAGTTCCACTACTATTCTGAGCCGGATCGCGGTTGGGCCTGGCAGGTTCCGCTGTTGGAATTGCCGAAGGCACAGTTCTTGCTCATGTCCGCGACCTTGGGCGATACGACGTGGCTGGAAAAGGACTTAACTGAGCGCACCGGACGCACGACGACGCTCGTGGCTGGGACAACCCGCCCAGTCCCGTTGGACTTCTCTTACGTCTTTTCCGCAGTCCATGAAACCATCGAGGATTTGCTCGCTGGTGGCAAGGCTCCTGTCTACGTTGTCCACTTCTCCCAGCGCGAGGCCTCAGAGCGCGCGCAAGCATTGACGTCGCTGTCAAAGATCATCACCCCAGAGGAGAAGGAGTCCATTGCCGCTGAGCTCGCGGGATTCCGATTCACCACGACGTTCGGCAGGGACCTGTCTAAGCTGCTTCGCAAGGGAATTGGTGTGCACCATGCCGGCATGCTGCCGAAGTATCGGCGCTTGGTGGAGCGGCTGGCCCAAAAGGGTCTACTCAAGATCATTTGCGGAACGGATACCTTAGGTGTTGGCATCAATGTTCCGATCCGCACGGTGTTGATGACGGGCCTGGCCAAGTATGACGGAACCCGTCAGCGGATCCTCAAGTCCCGCGAGTTTCACCAGATTGCCGGTCGCGCCGGCCGCGCAGGCTATGACACGGAAGGCACGGTCGTCGTAGAGGCGCCGGAGCACGAGATCGAAAACGCCAAAGCGCGGCGGCGCGTGGGCGATGACCCGGCGCGCCTAAAGAAACTGAAGAAGAAGTCCGCGCGCGACGGTGAGGTCTCTTGGTCGGAGCAGACCTATGCCCGGCTTATCGACGCCGAACCGGAGCAGCTCACTTCCCAATTCCGGGTCTCCAATTCCATGCTGCTCAATGTGCTCGCCCGCCACGGCAACGGTTACGAACACCTAAAACACCTGCTGCGTACGAGTCACAACACGCGTGCGCGCCAGAACGAAGACATCTTAACGGCGCTGAGCCTGTTTCGAGGGCTTCTCAATTCAGGCGTGGTCCAAAAATCCACCAAGGGTCTCGACATCTATGGACGCCCGTACCACGTGGTGCGGGAAATGCCGCGCGATTTCGCCTTGAACCAACCTTTGGGGCCCTTCGCGTTGGCGGCACTCACCTTGCTGGATCCGGAATCGGACACCTATGCCCTCGACGTCATCTCGGTCTTCGAGGCGGTGCTCGATGATCCTCGCCAAGTCCTAATTGCTCAGCAAAAGCAACGCCGTGGCGAGGAGATCGCGGCGCTCAAAGCAGACGGGGTGGACTACACCGAACGCATGGCCATCGTGGAAGACATCACCTGGCCGAAGCCACTCGAAGAGCTCTTGGAGCAGGCCTACGACACTTTTTGCGAAACCAATCCTTGGGCCAAGGAATTTGAGCTGCGTCCTAAGTCTGTGGTTCGCGACATGCTAGAGAGCGCCATGACCTTCTCCGACCTTGTCGCCACCTACGGACTCGCCCGCTCTGAAGGCGTCATCCTGCGCTACCTCACTGATGCTTGGCGCACGCTCAAGCAGTCGATCCCTGCCGAGTTCCTTACCGAGGAGCTCGAAGACATCATCGTCTGGCTCGGAGAACTTATCCGCCAGGTTGATTCTTCTCTCGTCGACGAGTGGGCTGAAATGGCCGGCGAGGACTCCCCCATTTCCCAGGCGGATTTGGACCGCGAATTGGCCTTCGGCGTTGAGGATCCCACCGCCTTGACAGCCAATCAGCGCGCCTTTGGCATCATGGTGCGCAACTACTTCTTCCGGCTCGCGCAGCTCTTTGCCTTGGAGAAGGAAGATCGCTTGGCAGATTTGTTGGATTATTTGGAGGAGATCCCCGACTTTGGCCAAGCTCTCGATGACTACTTCGATGACTACGATGACATCGATACTGGGCCAGCAGCACGGGGGCCGGAGTACTTTGTCCTGGACAAGGGCGACAAGGGCTCAGGGGCTCGTGGCGTCGGGGGTTCACGATCGTGGACCGTCCGGCAGATCCTCAAGGACCCAGAGGGGGACAACTCCTACCACATCGTTGGCACTGTCGATTTGGATGCCTCCGATGAGGCTGGTGAAGTCCGGCTGTCCGAACTACGCGTGGAATACTAGGGAATTTAAATACGCCCTTTCTTTGTTATTATTCTCCGTCAACCGCATATTATGCGTATGATTGGGGAATGAGCACGCCACAGCAGATCGACGAACGCCAGCTTTCCCCCATCCCCCACGCCAGCGCCGCGCCCGCGGCCGAGCATCTCGCTCTCGGATCCTTCACCATGAAGGTTCTCAACGGCATCTCGATCGCCGTCGTCGTGTCGCTCGTCCCGCAGGCCTTGCTCGGCGAGTTGGCCAAGGCGCTGCTCCCCTTCTGGTCCGGCGCGTCCACCGTAATAGCGCTGACGGGTCTAGCCGCCAGCCTTTTACCTGTGATGATTGGTGTCCTCGTAGGCATCGAATTCAAGATGACACCGATTCAGACCGCAGCCGTGGGCATTGCTTCCTTCTGCGGCTCCGGGGTGGCCACCGTCAATCCCGAAGGCGGCTTCTTCCTCAAAGGCACCGGGCTCGTCATCAACTCTGGATTAACCGCAGCCATGGCAGTTGGTTTGCTCCTCTTCATCGGCGATAGGCTCAAGAATTACTCCATCTTGTTGCTTTCCACCATCGTGACGCTCGTTGCAGGCAGCATCGGATGGGTCGTCACCTTCCCCATCGTCAAGGTCTTTACGCTGTGGCTTGGTGACCTCGTGAACGGTCCGACAACTTTGCAGCCGGTCCTCATGGGCATAGTCCTCGCCGTTCTTTTTGCAGTCATGATCGTCTCCCCAGTCTCCACCGTCGGCATTGCTACCGCCATCTTTATCGACGGCATCGCCTCTGGCACCGCCAACCTCGGGGCCGTTGCCGCAGGTTTCACGCTCCTCGTTGCCGGCTGGCGCGTAAACGGCTTCGCCACCTCCATCCTGCATGTTCTGGGCTCTCCCAAAGTGCAGATGGCCAATATGTTGTCCAAGCCGGTCACCTTCCTTCCCGTCATTTGCTCCGCCGCAATCCTGGGCGCAGTTGGTGGCGCTCTAGGGATCTCGGGCACACCAATCTCCGCCGGTTTCGGAATTTCCGGACTCATGGGCCCGCTGGCGGCTCTCAATTACGAAGGGTGGGGATGGAGCGCCGGCAACGTGATGATCATTACCTTCGTTTATGTCGTACTTCCCCTCGCCCTTGCGCTGCTCTTTTGCTGGCTCTTTGAAAAGGTTCTGCACTTAACCAAATCTGAATACTTTTCCCTCGATTTCAAGTAGCGACATGGGGAGTACAGTGGGCGCCACTATGACTAACCCAAAATCCCCAGCCACCAGCATCCACCTTGCCGGCGTTAGTTTTGAGACGCATGAGGACTCAGTCACTGTGCATTGGCTCCTCGGAGGCATGCCCCACCACCGTGACGTCGTCTTTAAGCTGCACACCCTCGACCTTCAGCTCATCGCCCACTTCGAGCAAGCCAACCTCAGCTCGATGGAGATCGCTTCATACGGAGAAGACACGAGGGACGCCCACCGTCCAGTTGATTATCAATACAACTACTCCCCCGAGGCACTCGCAATCACGCTGCCCACCGCCCACTTTGATCTCAAAGAGGAAGTCTTCACGATGGGCCTGTCAGTGGACGGCATCCCCTGCGGTGAGTGGACGGGAACGATTACCTAAGCCTTCACTCCCTACACACAGCGAAGCCTATACACGCTTCACAGGACTCTGACCAGCGACGATACTGGAGTAAGAGCAGTTCTCTAGGATTCAAGGAGCTGGAAATGGCACACCATGTCAACGAGCCCCATGGCGATTCACACAACGCGCGGTTAAATTCCCTTCGGGCGGGAGTTCTCGGCGCCAATGACGGCATCGTCTCCGTCGCTGCACTTCTGCTCGGCGTCGTGGGGTCGGGGGCGTCGGCAAGCGCCATCCTCACCGCCGGCTTGGCCGCAACCGTATCGGGAGCCGCGTCGATGGCGCTGGGAGAATACGTCTCGGTGTCAGCGCAGCGTGACTCCGAACGGATGATGATAGATAAGGAGACTCGCGAACTGGCGGAGCTTCCTGAACAAGAACACGCCGAACTCGTATCCATGTTGGCTGACTACGGCATGAACACCGCTACCGCAGACACCGCCGCACATGAGATCGCCGCCAAAGATAGGCTCTTGGAGGCACACCTGAGGCTGGAGATGGGCATCGATGGTGAGGACCTGACGAACCCTTGGCACGCCGCTTTCTGGTCGGCAGCATCTTTCCTTGCCGGTGCAGCGCTACCCCTCCTGTCAATCTTTATAGCCCCGATGAGCATGGCCGCAGCAGTCGTCGCCGTGATCACTCTCATTGCCCTGGCGATTACGGGCTACGTGTCTGCTCGCCTCGCCGGTACAAATGCCGCACGTTCCGTCTTCCGCCTCGTCATTGGTGGAGCGCTCGGGCTAGCCATTACCTATGGCATCGGCGTTGCCTTCGGCGGGGTCATCGGCTAGAAGGCCGCAAACCTCCCCAGCCCTTTGAGGCACAAAAAGTCCCACTCCCCTGTACATAATCACGGGAGTGGGACTTTCTATCGTGCGCCTAAGAAGGCATGCTGTTTATCTACTCAGCGGAGCGCACAGCCTCAGCCTGCAGCGCCTGCGCCACAGCCTGAACAACGCCTGCGACCTTGACGCCTTCCCAAATCTGCTCCTTGGTCACGCCCTCCTCCAACAGAGTATTGGCGTGTGCAGTCAGGCAGTGCTCGCAGCCATTGATAGCAGAGACAACGGTGCTCCACAGCTCAAACGTTGCCTTGTCTACGCCAGGCTTAGCAATGATGTTCATGCGCAGACCGAACTTGACCTGCGCGAAATCATCGCCCAACCAGCTCTTTGCGCGGTAGGCCACGTTATTCATAGCCATCACCGTGGCGGAGCCGAGAGCTGCGTCAACTGCCTCTTCGCTGAGGTGCTCGCGGGCTTCCTCAAGAATCTCCTTCAGGACCAGATCATTACGGGTGGCGGCCGCAGCAGCGACCAAGCTGCCCCACAGCTGCTCCTCATTCAGCTCGGTCGTACGCGTCAGCGTACCGATGTTGAGCTTCTGATCCTTGGCATACGCCGGAAGTGCGGACTTCAGGTTGTCGATGGACACTGAGTAACTCCTTTATGGTTGGACGGTTGTGCTTAGCGATGTCTTACAGTGCGGACTGAACGACCTCGAGCTTGTCGATGTTCTTCGTCGGGTCATTAGCCTCCCAGTTGCAGGCACAAACCTCTTCGGACTGCAGCGCATCGAGCACGCGCAGAACCTCATCAACGTTGCGGCCCACAGCGTCCGGGGTCACGGACACGAACTGGATAACACCGTCCGGGTCAATGATGAAAGTTGCGCGGTCAGCAACGCCGTCGGCGTTCTCCACACCGAGGGCTCGGATGAGGTCGTGGCGAATATCAGAGAACATCGGGAACGGGACTTCCTTCAGCTCCGGGTGGGTTGCACGCCAGTTGAAGTGCGCAAACTCATTGTCGGTGGAGCCGCCGAGGATCTGGGTATCGCGGTCCTGGAATTCCTCATCCAGCTTGCCGAAGGCTGCGATCTCAGTCGGGCACACAAAGGTGAAGTCCTTCGGGTAGAAGAATACAACCTTCCACATCCCCTGGTACTTGTCCAAAGACACCTGCTCGAAGTAATCCTCCGGCTGGTTAGCGTTGACGTCGTGGAGGTCGCCGCCCTTCAGCGCAGTCAGTTCGAACTCTGGGAACTTCTCACCAACGGTCAAGATAGGCATAGAAGATTCAACTCCTTCAATAGTCACAACAATGCACAAAAGTGATGTAAATCTCTACGACCACACACCATTTTGCCTTTTAGCTGGTACGCAGCCGCTCGCTTGTTAAGTATGCCACGAACCCTCTCACACGTCAATAGGCCTGACGAATTAGAGATGTTAGAGTTATAGGCATGAACAATAAGGAGTATCGCCCAACCCTCGCCCAGTTGCGCACCTTCGTCACGATTGCGGAGAACAAACACTTTGGCTCCGCGGCCGCCAAACTCGATATCTCCCAGCCTTCGCTCTCCCAAGCACTCGTCGCCCTCGAACAAGGCTTGGGCGTCCAGCTCATCGAGCGCTCTACCCGCAAAGTCATCGTGACGTCCACCGGCGAGGCGCTCCTCCCCTACGCCAAGGCAACGCTCGAAGCTTCCGATGCCTTCCTCAGCCAAGCCCACGGTGCAAGCGGTACGTTAACTGGCCCCCTCACCATCGGAATCATCCCCACCATCGCGCCCTATATTTTGCCGGGGCTGCTGAAATCCATCAGCGAAACCTACCCCGATCTAGAACCACGCTTCGTCGAGGAGCAGACTCAACACCTGTTAGACAAGCTGCGCGAGGGCAGCTTAGACCTCGCTGTGGCCGCACTGCCCACCGAGGCCACCGGGATGGTCGAGACTCCTCTCTATAGCGAATCCTTTACCGTCGTAACACCGGCAGGGCACCCGCTCGCGGGGCGCGAGGATCTCACGCTCGAAGAGCTTGCAGGCCTTGACCTTTTGCTGCTTGACGACGGCCACTGCCTCCGCGACCAAGTCCTCGACCTATGCCGTCGCGCCAAGGTGAACCCCTCCGAAGCCACCAATGCCGTCACCCGAGCATCATCGCTGACTACTATCCTGCAGCTCGTCATGGGGAATCTAGGCACTACCCTTGTCCCTGAATCAGCGCTCGCAACGGAATGCCAAAACCCGCAGCTTGCGGTCGCCCGTTTCGCCCCCACGGTAACGGCGGAGCGCCAGGTTGGACTCGTTTTTCGATCGTCTGCTGCCCGCGCTGATGAATTTCGCGCCTTTGGCTCTTTGGTCACCGCCGCCTTCCAGGACGCTGCGGAACGCTCCCGAGCCCTTTTCCCGGCCTCGTAATTCAAGCCCCCAACTCTGATGGCTTTTAAAACTACAACGCCGCCTTCGGCTTACCTCTGGTAGCCCGACCCGCCTCGGTAGGCGGTGGCTAAACAAGCGGAAAGCTTAGGCGGCGTTGCGTTATAGGTCTGGTTTAGACCTTAAGCTGCGGGAGCATAACGACCCTGGCACTGACGACACAGGTGCGCTGTCGCCAGCTGAAGGGCCGGCGCGATAATAATCAGAGCCAAGCCCAAGGTAATAAGGGACGCGAAACCCAAGAGGCCAGACAGGACAATAAACAGCAAAAGGTGGCTGTAGTTTTCCTTGCCCAGCTTGAGTCCCTGGGAGAAAGCCTCGCCGATCGAGGAGGTATCGGCTGCCAACCAGGGCATGAGGGTAAAGAAGGGCTGAATAAACAGCGCAATCAGCATCACTACAAGGAGCCCACCAAAGATGGAGCCAACGAGCGCGAAAACATCGCTCTGGCTGAGTTGCTCCGGATTCTGGAGATCCATCGAAGAGACTCCACCCAGGCCGACAACAAACAGAACGACGACCACGATGACGATGGAAATCGCGACAAGAACACCCAAAACAAGGTTCACTACGAGTGGCGGCACCCACCGGACCCCCTGGAACAGGGTTCCCCATGTGGGGCTCGGCTTATCGATTTCACGGTAGGCCAAACGATAGACGACCAGAGAAATGACAAAGGACAGGATGGACACCGCGAAGGAGAAGAGGTCCAACATGACGGAGGTCTCCGCCCCATCGGCGTTCTGCGCACCAACGCTGATTCCAATTTGTGGGACAAACTGAATAGCAAGCACGACGACGGCGCCCAGCACCCACAAAAGTGCGTTGCCGAGCGCGGCCTTGAATCCCCATTTGATCGCTTCGATAGCGCTGACTGGGCCCGTATAGGCCGGACCGGCACCTGGGCCGAGGCCCTCTTGACCGGAGCTATTCCCATAGCTCGCACCGGCATAACCCGGCTGGCCAGCATCGTACCCACCATAGGACTGAGAGCCGTAAGCTCCACCGCCATAGTTGCCATAGTTGCCATAGTTTCCGGATTGACCGAAACCAGCCTGGTCTTCTGGGTGGCTGGTGGGTTCATACTTTGGAAGTCCACCTGTGTTCCCGGAGGAATTACCGGGGCCGTTCTGCGGGTTGCTTCCGAACCCTCCGTTGGAGCCGTTGTCCTCCGGATTCGAACCAAAAGGATTAGTCATTGATTGTGCCCTTCTTTAATCATTGTTCACACAGTCACCACGAGGGTACCAATTTCTCTACCTGGACCTGTGAGCGAATAGCCTTCCGAGTAGACTTTTAGGTCAACTATGACTGCTACTCGCGAAGATCTTTACGGCGCTCTCACAACAGTTTCTTTGAGTGATGAGCGCGCATTCCGTCGCCGCCTGCGCAAGGCTCGCTCTCCTAAGGCCCTTGCTGCGATCCAGGCCGATATCACAGCCGCCCAAGACAAGGTGAGCACCATCGATGCCAACGTGCCGCCGATTACCTACCCCGAGCAGCTTCCCGTCACCGGACGCCGCGACGATATCGCCGCGGCGATCGAAAAGAATCAGGTAGTCATCATCGCTGGTGAAACCGGTTCGGGAAAGACCACACAGATTCCAAAAATCTGCCTGGAACTCGGCCGCGGCCGGCGGGGGCTCATTGGCCATACCCAGCCGCGGCGACTAGCAGCGCGTACCGTCGCCGAGCGCATTGCAGAAGAACTTGATCAGTCGATCGGGGAGACAGTCGGCTATGCCATTCGCTTCGATGACAAAGTCTCCTCCACCACCGCCGTGAAGCTCATGACCGACGGCATCCTGCTGGCAGAGATGCAGCGCGACCGTTTCCTCAATGCCTACGACACGATCATCATCGATGAGGCACACGAGCGCTCACTCAACATCGACTTCCTCTTGGGCTACCTCAAGCGGCTGCTTCCCAAGCGTTCGGATCTGAAGGTCATCATCACCTCAGCAACGATTGATCCCGAGCGCTTCGCCGAACACTTCGCGGACGCTGAGGGCAATCCTGCCCCCATCATCGAGGTCTCCGGGCGCACCTACCCCGTGGAGATCCGCTACCGCCCGCTCGAGGTCGAATCGGGTGGCAAGACCATCGACCTCGATCCTCTCGACGCCCTCTGCGAAGCCATCGAGGAGCTCATGGCCGAAGGCGAAGGAGATATTCTGTGCTTCTTCCCCGGAGAGCGCGATATCCGCGACGCCATGGAAGCCATAGAAGGGCGCCACTGGCGCAACGTGGAGGTCACTCCGCTCTTCGGACGCCTGTCCAACCAGGAACAACACCGCGTCTTCCGCTCGCACCGCGGACGGCGCATCGTGCTCTCCACCAACATTGCTGAAACCTCATTGACGGTGCCAGGCATTCGCTACGTCGTGGATACGGGAACGGCGCGTATATCGCGCTATTCCACGCGCACCAAGGTGCAGCGCCTCCCCATCGAGCCGATCTCCCAGGCAAGCGCCAACCAGCGCTCGGGCCGCTGTGGCCGCGTTGCGGATGGCATCGCCATCCGCCTGTACAGCGAGCAGGATTTCCTATCCCGCCCGGAGTTTACGGATCCCGAGATTCTGCGCACCAACCTGGCCAGCGTCATCCTACAGATGATTTCGCTGCGCCTTGGGGACATTGCTGACTTCCCCTTCGTCCAAGCCCCTGAGCCGAAGGCCGTACGAGACGGCCTACTTCTTCTGCACGAACTGGGCGCCCTCGAGGGCAAAGAAAAAGACGGACTACCTGTCCTGACCCGAATAGGCCGCGATCTTGCCCGCATCCCCGTAGATCCACGCATGGCCCGCATGCTGGTCGAGGCCAAGACTTCCGGGTGTCTCCACGACGTCATGGTCATCGTTGCTGCCATGACGATCCAAGATGTGCGCGAGCGGCCGAGCGACAAGCAAGCTCAAGCCGACCAGGCACATGCCCGCTTCAAGGATAAAACCTCCGACTTTGTGGCCATGCTCAACCTGTGGGACTTTGTCCAGGAAGCTCGCGATGAGATGAGCGGCAATGCTTTCCGCAAACGGATGAAGGCCGACTTCCTGCACTATATGCGCATCCGCGAGTGGTTCGATCTGGTGCGGCAGCTGCGGGACGTCGCCAAGCAGCTCGGGTGGAAAGCCCAGGAAAGCACAGAGCGTCGCCCCGATGACATCCATATGGCCTTGCTTTCTGGACTGTTGTCTAATATCGGCGCGCGTGATGGCAACTCTAAGGAGTTCATTGGTGCACGCAATACCCGCTTCCTCGTCTTCCCCGGATCGGCACTGGCAAAGAAACCGCCCGAGTTCGTCATGGCGGCTGAGTTGGTGGAAACGTCGCGCCTGTGGGCGCGCGACGTTGCTGCCATCGACCCAGCATGGGTTGAAAAGCTGGCGAAGGATTTGCTGAAGCACAACTATTCTGACCCGACGTGGTCGCGAAAGCGCGGCTCTGCGGTCGTCACCCAACGCTCGACGCTTTATGGCGTCACTGTTGTCGCCGACCGGACCGTGCCCTATCACCGCGTGGATCCTGAGGCAGCGCGCGATATGTTCATCCGTAACGCGCTAGTCGACGGCGACTGGACCACCCACCACCACTTCTTCCACGACAACAAGCGCAAACTCGCCGAGGCCTCCGAATATGAGGAGAAGGCCCGCCGGCGCGGACTCGTCGTGGACGAAGACACTCTCTTCGATTTCTACGATCAGCGCATCCCTGCGTCTGTCACCACCGCCCGGCATTTCGATTCCTGGTGGAAAAAGCAGAAGAACAAGCATTCCTTGGACTTCGACCCAGAAGCACTCCTTGAGGAGGACCACGATGTCACCGAGGATGCCTTCCCCGACCGCTGGTTGAAGGGAAGCATCGACTACGACTTGTCCTACAAGTTCGAGCCGGGAGACCCGCTCGACGGTGTCACACTCATGGTTCCCGTCCCGCTCCTCGCGGGGTTGGACACAGAAGGCTTCGATTGGCTGGTACCGGGCCTACGTCTAGAGCTCGTAACTGAGCTCATTCGCTCGCTGCCGAAGGCTCTTCGACGCACCGTGGTTCCGGCACCCGAGTTCGCTGAACGCGCGCTGCCCAAGCTCTTGCCCTATGAGGGCGCGCTCACCGAGCAACTCGCTGCGGTTTTGCAAGAGATGGGCGGCCAAGGCATCAATGCCGGCGATTTCCGCCCCGACCAGCTCCCTCCGCATCTGCGCATGAACTATGCCGCAGTGGACAAGCGGGGCAAGGTCATCGACTCAGACCGCAACCTGCAGGCTCTAGTCCAACGCCAAGCCGGCCACATTTCCTCCTCGGTCTCGCGCGTTGGCCGCGCCGCCGAATCCACTGCGGTCAAGGAATGGACGGAGGATACGCTCGGCGCCATCGATGAGGAAGTGGTAACCGTCGTCGATGGGCATGAGGTCACCGCCTACCCCGCGCTCGTAGCGACCAAGGACGGCGTGGCGCTCAAGGTCCATCCCACCAAGGCGGCTGCCGACGCCTCCATGATCACCACCACCCTAACCTTGCTGCTCCGAGAAATTACGGTGAATACGCAGCAGATGGTCAAAGGGCTTCCTCTACAGCAGCGGGTAGCCGTCGACTCCTACCCCCACGGCGGGGCGGAAGGACTTGTCAGCGATGCCCGGGTAGCCGCAGTACGCGACATCATGATGGAAAAGGGCGGCCCGGTGCGCACCCCCGGTGACTTCAATGCATTGCTCAACGCGGTCAAACCGGAGGTCCCGGGCAGAGTGCGCCAGGCAGTCGTTGCAATTGCGCCGGGCCTGGCAGAGTATTCCAATCTGAATGCTGAGCTGAAGCACTGGGAGGGGCTGGCCATCGATGATATTCGGGCCCAGCTCAATTTCCTGTTGCCCGCGCACGCCATCACCGTCCACGGGATCCAACATCTGCGCCATCTACCGCGCTATATCCAGGCCTCGCGCATCAGGCTTGAGGAAATGAACGTGGATCCGGACCGCGATGCTGACCGGCAGGCAGACGTCGACGAGGCCAAAGCCTATGTGGCCAATCGGTTGCGTTCCCTGCCTCCTGGCCGCGAAAAGACGCGAGAGGTTAAAGACATCTACTGGATGATTGAGGAACTGCGCGTATCGCTCTTCGCACAACGCCTGGGCACTGCCCACGCGGTGTCTTTGAGGAGAATCCAAAAGGCAGTGGATAAATTACGCTAAAAGCTATCGCGGTCGCGCCGACGCATGAGGCGGATTTCTGATTCAAAGTCGTCGGCGCTTTCAAAAGACTTATACACGGACGCAAAGCGCAGGTAGGCCACTTCATCGAGATCTCGCAGAGGTTCCAGGATGGCAAGGCCGATGTCATTGGCGTTGACTTGCGAGGAGCCGTGACTGCGCACGGTCTCTTCAACTTCTTGAGCGAGCTTCTTCAAAGCATCATCGCTAACGTCGCGCCCCTGGCATGCGCGTTTGACGCCTCGGATCAGCTTGTCGCGACTGAAAGGCTCAGCCAAGCCATTTCGCTTGACTACTGACAAGACTGCCTTCTCGATGGTGGTGAAGCGACCTTTGCACGCGGCGCATTCGCGACGCCGCCGGATCGAGGTTCCGCTGTCGATTACGCGCGAGTCAATAACGCGTGATTGTTCGTTGTGACAGAACGGGCAATACACAGTGCCGTATCCTTCCTTTCGACCAATGCGCACATGCTGCTGGCCCAAGGAATTCTAGCGCAAAGACACGACCGTCGTGGTCGAAGAGGTGCTCGCACTGTCAACCTCACTATCGATACTGAGGCCACCCCATACTGTGCCGATGAATACCGCGGCGCCAAAGACTGCTCCGAGCACATAGTTACCTACGTTCGACCGACTACGACGGCTGCCCGATGTTGCCCCGGCGGCCGAAACCTGGGAATTCACCGGAATTTCTGGACGGCACTGTGTTCTATCGTTTACGGCAAGAGTTCGAACACGAGACGGCCCATATGGAAGGTTGCGCGGGGCATCAGACGTGAGCGACCGAGACTGAGCGGGATCCCAGACCGCCGCTGGCGGCACTAGCACAGTCCGATTGCTAGACTTCTCGAGGGCCACCCCGCGCAGTACAGAGGCATTGTTTAATGCGATAGCCATGACGGTTCCTTTCTAGGTCTTCCTTATTCATTGAGACAATGCCCGAAGTGTACGAACCAAGCCCGACATCTTCGAACATCACCTTCGATCAACCGTTCGATTTGGTGTGTATGTTCGATTTATAGCAGGCCTTCGAAAATTTGTCCACACTCGGGCGGCGTTAGTCGAACATTTTTTCTTTCCGTGCTAAAAAGGGAAGCGGAAGTATCACCAGCAGCCCACTCCCACTTATGTCCGGCACGCCAAAGCCGCGCACATCAACTCTGCACATCCCGACAGTTCCTAGGAGCAAGAATGGCCCGCAATCCGAAGCGAAGCGACCACCCTTCCCTCGATTCACTTTCCCCTCGCCAACGCCGCATCTTGGAAGTAATCCATGACGCCGTAATGTTGCGCGGCTATCCGCCAAGCATCCGCGAAATCGGTGACGCAACAGGCCTCCAGTCCACCTCGTCCGTGGCCTATCAGTTAAAGCAGCTGGAAGAGAAGGGCTTCCTTCGCCGCGATCCAAACAAGCCACGAGCTGTTGATGTGCGCCATTTCCCCGGCGCCGACGACCCCAAAAAGCCCGGACGAAAGACCGGGCAGGCAATCGCACCATCGGGAACCTCCACCCCTGACGCACCCGAAGACGCCGCCACCCCAAACTACATTCCTGTTGTGGGCCGCATTGCTGCTGGTTCCCCCATCACCGCCGAGGAGAACATCGACGCCTACTTCCCCATGCCGGGTGAAATCCTAGGCAGCGGCGAACTATATATGCTGCAAGTCGTGGGAGATTCAATGCAGGATGCAGGAATCCTCAACGGGGATTGGGTTATTATTCGCTCGCAGTCTGTTGCAGAAGAAGGCGAGTTCGTAGCCGCACTTTTGGATGGCGAAGAAGCGACCGTGAAGGAATTTCACCGAGATTCCTCCGGTGTATGGCTCCTCCCCCACAATGACGCTTACTCACCCATCAAGGGCGATGAAGCCGAAATCATGGGCAAAGTAGTATCCGTGTTCCGCAAACTCTAGAAACCATCCACCTCAGCGCTCCCTCAGGCCTTCCCCGCTCCACACCAATCACCCACTCGGTGCGGGCGAACCGGACTGGGGGATTGTTTCTTTTTACCCCCTTGTGTGTGTACATGCCCGATTTCGACCGTTTTAGCGTCCGAGATCACACATTCGGATACTTGCAGTACAACCGTAGGTTTTAGTGACTAAGGCACGCGTTCGATGTGAGCTTTTCTTTGTTTAGTTCCGTTTTGTTCGCATTCAGTGGGACAATAGAAGTATCGCCACAACATCCGTTGTTCTTTTCGTTCACATGCCCCAGCCCCGTTTTCCTTCACCGGCGGGCGCAGTGACCACCACAGGCAGACTTCATTTGGAGGAACCATGTACGCAGAAGAGCGTCGCCGACAAATTGCGTCATTGACCGCTGTAGAAGGACGAGTCAATGTCACCGAGCTCTCCGAGCGCTTCGATGTCACCGCTGAGACGATTCGCCGCGATCTCGCAGTCTTGGACCGAGAGGGAGTTGTGCACCGAGTTCATGGCGGTGCAGTCGCCTCCCAATCCTTCCAGACCGCCGAATTCACCCTTGATACTCGCCAACGTTCGGCCACGGGCGCCAAAATGGCAATCGCACGCGCCGCACTGGAGCAGCTTCCCGACGGCGGCAGCATCTTTCTCGATGCCGGAACCACCACGAATGCGCTTGCCGATCTCATAGGCCAGCGCTACTCGGCCGGGCAATTCAGCATTGTGTCGAATAGTCTCCCGATCGCTCTTTCACTAGCCAGCAACGGGGTATCTGACGTCCAGCTGCTGGGTGGCACCGTGCGCGCGATTACCCAGGCCGTCGTCGGTGACACTGCGCTTCGCACCATGGCCCTGATGCGTGCCGACGTCGCCTTCATCGGAACCAATGCGCTAACCATTGACCACGGGCTCTCTACGGCCGATTCGCAAGAGGCGGCTATCAAGTCAGCATTCGTCACCAATGCACACCGCGTTGTCGTGCTGTGTGATTCATCGAAGTTGGGCAATGACTACTTGGTCAGCTTTGCATCACTCGATGAGATTGATGTCGTCATTACCGACGCCGCCGCCCCCGATTCCTACGTTGAGGCTCTGCGCGAGCACGGCATCGAAGTGATTGTCGCCGCGGACAAGTAGGCGCTTTCACCCATAGATCAATTCAGGAGGTGTGCACCCCGCATGATGAGGGCGCACACCTCCTGTGCAATTCAGCGCTCTAAGCGGACTGGTATTCCTCCAGCAGCGCAATCACTGCGGCACGAGCGTCCGCTGGGCTTTCGGCGTTGACAGCCGCCTCTGCCATCTTCTGGCACTGCTCAAGGCTGAGCTCAGCCAGCTGCGCACCGACGCCAGCCACCGCAGTCGACGCCGCCGACAGCGAAGTCACACCGAGGCCAGTCAACACGCAGGCAAGCATGGGATCAGCTGCGGCTTCGCCGCAGACGCCAACCGGAACGTTGTTATCGCGCCCCACCACGCAGGTGTGCTGAATCAGGCGAAGGACAGCAGGCTGCCATGGATCGGTCAAGTAGGCCAGCTGCGGCGACAGACGGTCCGCGGCCATGGTGTACTGCGTCAAATCATTGGTACCAATGGACACGAAATCGAGATGCGGCATGATGGTATCCGCCATCAAGGCTGCGGCGGGAACCTCAATCATCGCGCCGGCGGTCAAACCGCGCTCGCGGCACAGACCAGCGAACCATTTCGCTTCCACTGCGGTAGCCACCATCGGCGCCATAACCCACGTCGTAGCCCCATCTCCGCGCTTTTCCGCGGCCTGGGCGATAGCGTCGAGCTGACGAGTCAACAGCGCCTCGTTGTCGCGGGCGATGCGCAAACCACGAACGCCCAATGCGGGGTTTTCTTCCGAGTCCAAGGTGGCATAGGAAATCGGCTTATCCGAACCGGCGTCGAGCGTGCGAACGACGACCTTGGACTCCGGGAAAGCGTTGAAAACCTTGCCGTAGATGCGCGCTTGCTCCTCGACGGTCGGTTCCTCGCTGGCAGAGAGGAAGGACAACTCCGTGCGGTATAGGCCAATGCCTTCTGCCTGCGAGTCAGAGGCGATGCGGGCTGCGTTTCCGTCAGCAACGTTGGCCAGCAACTGCACGCGATGGCCATCCTTGGTCTGGGCTGGTCCCCGCCACTGGGCAACTCGTGCCGCCTTCTCACGGTATTCCTCCACGGCCTTCAGCGCGGAGGCACGATCTGCACCGAGGGACACCGATCCTACGGAGCCATCAACGAAGAGCTGGGTGCCTGCCTCAATCGTTCGCAGCTTAGCGCCCACTGCCACGATGCAGGGAAGATCAAGCTGGCGAGCAATAATCGCGGTGTGGCTGGTTGGCCCGCCAAGCTCGGTCACGAGCGCCTTGATGTGGGTGGTGTCCAAGGTAGCAGTATCCGCCGGGGCTAGATCGTCAGCCAGCAGTACAGCCTCCCCTTCGACCATGGGCAGACCCGGCTCTTGCTCACCGCGCAGCTGAGCAATCACTCGATCGCGCACGTCCTTGAGGTCCGTCGTGCGCTCAGCCATGACGCCACCGGCGGCCTCAAACATGGTGACAAACCTGTCCGTGGCCCCCACAACTGCATACTCGGCGTTCTTACCGCCGCGAATACCCTTGCGCACTGCCTTGTGCCAGCCTCGGTCCTTGACCATTCCGGCGGTTGCGCCAAGAACTTCAGCCGCTTGGCCTTCGGCCCCAGCTGCACGCTGTTCCAACCGGCTAGCAACCATATCTACCGCTTCGAGGAAGCGATCGTATTCGGCATCACGTTGCTCTTCCGCCACGGTTTCTCCAGCCGTGGGCAGTTCTGGGCGTGGGCGGACCCACACCGCCTCAGCGTATGCAACGCCAGCGACGACGCCGGTGCCTTTAATGATGGATGGGGATGCGTTTTCCATGACACATTTCCTTACGGAGACGATGTTTTCTCTTTCCAGATCATCACAAGTCGGCCAAAAATGCAACGAAACCCACAGTGATTCCATTGACATTCGGACACATACGGGCAATAATCAACATTAAGCAACATTAATTTCACGCTGACAACGGGCAATCCGCACCGAAGCTCTTGTTCACGCCGCTGAGGCGCGTTTGCCCCAAATATACGCACTCCGCGAAAGGGGACATTCTCCACGATGATCCTTACTTTGACCCCCAACCCGAGCATCGACGCCACCGTGCGCTTGAACGAGGAACTCGAACCTGGTGCTGTTCACCGCGCCGGATCCGTCTCCAGCGTTGCCGGTGGTAAAGGCGTCAACGTTACGCACGCGGTAACGCTCGCCAACGTCGACAGCCTGGCGCTGCTCCCCGCCGTTGCCTCCGATCCTTTCTTGGCCCTCGCGGCCGAGGCATCGATACCCGTGCAGGCCGTGCCCACTCACAGCGCGGTGCGCACCAACACCACTCTGACCGAGCCGAATGGCCGCACGACCAAGCTCAACGGCCCCGGCGCCACGCTCGATACGGACGTGCAGCAAGCCGTTGCACAGGAACTCGCAGAACACTGCGCCGACGCCGAGTGGTTAGTCATGGCAGGCTCTCTCCCCCAAGGCGTTCCCACCGACTGGTACACGCAGCTCATCCGGGTAGCCCGCGAAGCCAACCCTGATCTGCGCATAGCCGTCGATACCTCTGATGCGCCCATGGTGGCTCTCGGTGACAACCTCGAAGTAGCCAGCCCCGACCTCATCAAGCCAAACGGCCTCGAGCTGGGCCAGCTTGCAGGTGTCGATGGTCAGGCCCTTGAGGCCGCCGCCGAAGACGGCGACTTCAGCGGAGTGGTTGAGGCCGCGAGGGTCGTCGTCAAGCGCGGCATCCCCGAGATTCTTGTCACCCTGGGCAGCGCTGGCGCGGTGCTGGTCACGGCCAATGAAGCATGGGCTGCTACTCCCCCGCCGATTACCCTGCGCTCCACCGTGGGTGCCGGCGATTCTTCGCTCTCCGGCTATATCCTCGCCCGCCGCTCCGGCGCCTCGTACCCCGAGGCCCTGCGCCAGGCTGTGGCCTACGGTTCAGCAGCCGCAGCACTCCCGGGAACCCAGATTCCAACCCCCGAAGAACTAGATATCGAACACACGACGGTTTCTGCCGTCACCGACCTTTAGTAGTACTGAGGAGTACCTACCGATGTCATCACGACTCATCACCACCGACCTCGTGGCGCTCGACGCCGACTTCGGTGACAGCATCGAATCAGTCATTACCAATCTGGCCACGCTTGTTCACGACACCGGCCGCGCCACCTCCGTGGACGAGCTGGCAGGCCCGGCCATCGCGCGTGAAGCCAAAGCCGGCACCGGTGTCCCCGGCGGCGTTGCCATCCCACACTGCCGCTCTGCTGCCGTGTCTGAACCCACCCTGGCCTTCGCCCGTCTCTCGCGCGGGGTCGACTTCTCGGGCCCCGACGGGGACGCCCACTTGGTATTCCTCATCGCCGCTCCGGAAGGCGGCGGCAAGGCCCATCTGAAGATTCTCTCGAAGCTCGCTCGCGCGCTGGTGAAGAAGGACTTCCTGGAAGCCCTTCGAACTGCGAAGACCAAAGAAGAGATCGTCTCCCTCGTCCTCGACGTTGTCAACGCAGAAAAGCCGAAGAAGAAGGCTGCGGCCACCGAATCAGCACCCACTGCAGGTGCGAGTGCAGCGGCAGCGGCTCCTGCTTCGAGCAAGGCTGCAGAGTCGAAGAAGACGCGCATCGTGGCCGTCACCGCATGCCCGACCGGCATTGCTCACACGTACATGGCTGCCGACGCCCTCACCCAAACCGCCGAGGAACGCGACGACGTCGAGCTCACCGTGGAGACCCAGGGGTCCTCCAACAACACCTCTGTTTCGGCAGACACGATTGCGGCTGCCGACGCCGTGATTTTCGCTACCGACGTGGGCGTTCGTGACCGTGAGCGCTTCGCCGGCAAGCCGGTCATCGAATCTGGCGTCAAGCGCGCCATCAACGAACCGGGCGTGATGATCGATGAGGCCATCGCCGCCTCGAAGAACCCCAACGCGCACAAGGTGGCAGGAACTGCCGGCGCTTCCTCCTCTAGCGCTGAGGAAGATGGCCAGGGTCTGGGCTGGGGCAAGCGTATTCAGCAAGCCATCATGACCGGCGTTTCTTACATGGTTCCGTTTGTTGCCGCGGGCGGCCTCCTCCTGGCACTGGGATTCCTCTTCGGCGGATATGACATGGCTAATGGGTGGCAGGCCATCACCACCGACTACTCGCTGACCAACTTGCCGGGCCATGACGTCATGGTCGACGGCGAAATGATGACCTTCAAGAAGGCAGGGTTCGCCCTGTACATCGGCGCCGTGCTCTTCGCCATCGGTCAAGCATCGATGGGATTCATCGTCGCGGCGCTCTCCGGCTACATCGCCTTCGCGCTGGCAGGCCGCCCAGGCATCGCGCCGGGCTTCGCGGGTGGTGCCATTGCCGTGACTCTCGGCGCTGGCTTCATCGGCGGTCTCGTCACAGGTCTCATTGCTGGCTTTGTTGCGCTGTGGATTGGCAAGTGGAAGGTACCGCGTTGGATCGGCTCCCTCATGCCTGTCGTTATCATCCCGTTGCTCGCCACGATGATCACTGGCCTGCTCATGTACCTGCTTCTCGGTGCCCCGCTGGCCGCCATCATGGAGGGCCTGCAGAACTGGCTGTCCTCGATGTCTGGTTCCTCCGCTGTCCTTCTGGGCATCATCCTCGGCCTGATGATGTGCTCCGACCTGGGTGGCCCGGTCAACAAGGCTGCCTACCTCTTCGCCACCGCTGGCCTGTCCACGGGCGACGAGGCCTCCATGAAAATCATGGCCGCCGTCATGGCCTCCGGCATGGTTCCGCCGATTGCGCTGTCGATCGCTACCTTCGTACGCAAGAACCTGTTCACGCCTGCGGAGCAGGAGAATGGTAAGTCCGCGTGGCTGCTGGGCCTGTCCTTCGTCTCCGAGGGCGCCATTCCGTTCGCTGCCGCCGACCCGCTGCGTGTCATCCCTTCGATGATGCTCGGTGGCGCGGTCACTGGTGCGCTGTCGATGTCCCTTGACGTCATGTCTCGCGCCCCGCACGGCGGAATCTTCGTTATCTTCGCCATCGAACCTGCGTGGGCGTACTTCGTGGCCATCCTTGCCGGCGTCATCGTGTCCACCATCGCGGTCATCGCGATGAAGCGATTCTGGCCCAACAAGGCTGCTGAAGAGGCTGCAGCAAAGGCCGACATGGCCAAGGCTGCCGCCTAACCCTTAACCCGCGTACACTTGTAAGCACGAAATACCGTAATTCGAAAGGATTATCATCATGGCTTCTAAGACCGTCAAGGTTGGTTCCTCCGTCGGACTGCACGCACGTCCGGCCTCCATCATCGCAGACGCTGCCGCTGAGTTCGATGAGGACATCTTCCTCACCCTCGTTGGCGATGAGGACGAGGATGAGACCGATGCTGCTTCCTCCCTCATGATCATGGCTCTCGGCGCCGAGCAGGGCGACGAAGTCACCGTGACCTCCGAGAACGAGGCAGCTGTCGAGAAGATTGCTGGCCTTATCGAGCAGGACCTCGACGCTTCCTAAAGCACTTTCCGTTTATAGAACGGCAGCTCCCGCTTCCCTCTTTGATGAGGGTGGCGGGAGCTTTTCGTTGCTTGGTTGTCTAGCAAATGGTTCTAGTCATCGGGCTCTACTCAAACGGTTTTGCTGGGGGGCAAGGAAACCATATAGAGGTGCCTAGAAGGTTCACTTGACCCCAAGAAAACCTTCTGACCCGAACCATGTGAGTAGAACCATGTGGATGCGCTGCCTCATACCGCAGAGGGACCGAAGTACAAGCACCTTATGCAGATTTCTGCACACATTCACCTGGGGTTTTGCGTAAATACGCGTCCAGAAGGTGCCTTTACTCCGGTCCCTTATCCTCGCTAATCGGCGGAAGCGCCTCTAGTACTTCGCGCCGCGTCCCTCACCAATGGTGCCGTAGAGCTTCTTCATCACCGGGTAGAGCACGAT
The DNA here is from genome assembly GCF_053480195.1 of Corynebacterium guaraldiae. Classification (NCBI taxonomy): domain Bacteria; kingdom Bacillati; phylum Actinomycetota; class Actinomycetes; order Mycobacteriales; family Corynebacteriaceae; genus Corynebacterium; species Corynebacterium guaraldiae. The sequence goes on from NZ_JBRBAU010000004.1 coordinate 117,814, forward strand.
GATGCCAACCGAGCCCCAGGCAATACCTTCCAGCGTCACTCCGAAGACGTCGAGGGTGAGGTTGCCAATGCCTGCGATGAGCGCCACTGCCGCCGCAGTGAGGTTCACCGGGTTGTTGAAGTTGACCTTGTTGTCCATCCAGATGCGCACGCCAAGCATGCCGATGAGGCCGTAGAGGACGATGCAAGCACCACCCAGCACGCCGGTGGGGATGGTGAAGATAAGCGCGCCAAACTTCGGGATGAAAGCCAGCGCGATAGCGGTAACAGCAGCCACCCAATAGGCGGCCGTCGAGTAGACGCGGGTGGCGGCCATGACGCCAATGTTCTCCGCGTAGGTTGTGGTGCCGGAACCACCGAAACCACCGGCCAGGGAGGTAGCCAGGCCGTCCGCGATGAGAGCATCGCCAGCGAGATCATCGAGGTCGCGCTTGGTCATCTCAGAGACCGCCTTAACGTGGCCGACATTTTCAGCAATCAGAACGACCAACACCGGAAGTGCTGCCGCGATGGCTGAAACGTGGAACTCCGGCGCATGGAACTGCGGGAAGCCAATCCAAGCCGCCTCGCGGATAGACTCCACCGCGCCCTCACCGAGGTTGCCCGTGGCGGCCGCGAAAGCCCAGCCGACGACGACACCAATCAGAATCGACAGACGCGAAACCATGCCCCGCCCAGCGACAGTGGCGAGGATGATGACCGCCAGCGTCACCGTGGCAACCAGCGGCTGGCTCGAATAGTTGGTGGCTGCATTGGGAGCCAAGTTGAGGCCGATCAGCGCAACAATGGCACCGGTGACGGCCGGCGGCATGACAGCGTCGAGGACCTTTCGGCCCGCCGCCTTCACCGCGAGACCAATGGCCACCAAGACCAGGCCAGTCACGAGGACGGAACCTGCCTGCGCGCCAATGCCGTACTGCTGGGAGGCGCTCAGCGGCGCAATGAACGCGAATGAGGAGCCCAGGTAGGAAGGCAAGCGGTTGCGGGTAATCAGGAGGAACAGAATCGTTCCCAAACCCGAAAACAGCAGCGTCGTGTTGACCGGGAATCCGGTCAGGGTGGGCACGAGCAACGTCGCACCAAACATGGCCACCACGTGCTGCATGCCGATGCCGATGGTGCGGCCCCAGCTCAATCGTTCTTCGGGTGCGACAACCGCGCCCGGCTTAATCGTCTTTCCGTCCCCGTGGACGGCCCAGCCAAAACTACTCACGAGCCTTAATTATGGCTCACGCGAGCACCGAAACCTAAGCGTCTTGGTCAGAAACTCGAAATTCTTTGAGCTCGGCGGCGACGGAAGCTGGCAGGCGGACGTCGACAAGCGTGCCCTCCCCCGTGTAGTCCTCGCCGCGCACGGTGCCTTGGGTGTGGATGCGATCGATCACGTCCCCGCGGGTAAACGGCACGAGAAGCCGCACGTGTTCATCCTGAGAGTTGAGGAACAGCTCCACGCGCGTGGTGAGCTCATCAATGCCCTCCCCCGTCTTGGCGGAGACATACACAACGTTGTCGCGGTCGAGGACGTGACGCAGTTCCGCCAGCACCAGCGGATCGGCCTGGTCAATCTTATTGATCACGACGATCTCCGGCGGTGCCTCCTCACCGGTCTCCTTCACGATGTCATAAATGACCTGGTTGACGGCCTCAATCTGCTTCAGCGGGAAGGGATCCGACCCGTCCACCACGTGCAGCATCAGGTCTGCTGCGAGGACCTCCTCCAAGGTGGACTTGAAGGCTTCCACCAACTGCGTGGGTAGATGGCGCACGAACCCAACGGTATCGGTGAAGACGACCTGGCGGCCATCGGCAAGCTCGGCGCGGCGAGTGGTGGGATCCAAGGTCGCGAAGAGCGCGTCCTCCACCAGCACGCCGGCACCCGTCATTGCATTAATGAGGGAGGACTTGCCAGCGTTGGTGTAGCCGGCGATGGCGATCTGAGGGATCGTCGATGACGCACGGCGCGAACGCTTAATCTCACGTGCCGTTTTCATCGCCTTAAGCTCCTTGCGAAGCAGGGCCATCTGCGTGCGGATGCGGCGGCGGTCCGTCTCAATCTTGGTCTCACCCGGACCACGCAGGCCCACGCCACCGTTGGAGCCGGCGCGGCCGCCCGCCTGGCGCGAGAGGTTTCCACCCCAACCACGGGTATGGGTATAGAGGTATTCCAGCTGCGCGAGCGAGACCTGGGCCTTGCCTTCCTTGGACTTGGCGTGCTGCGCAAAGATATCCAGGATGAGCATGGTGCGGTCAATGACCTTGGTGTTGAGCGCACGCTCCAAGGCAGAGAGCTGGCCTGGGGTTAGCTCGCCATCGCACACCACGGTATCCGCGCCAGTAGCAGCCACGATGTCCTTGAGCTCGTTCACTTTGCCCGAACCGATATAGGTGCCCGGATCCGGTTTATCGCGCTTCTGGTACAAGGCTTCGACGACTTCGGCTCCCGCGGTTTCCGTCAGGGCGGCTAGCTCCGCCATCGTAGCCTCGACCTCGGCCACGGTACCTTCGGTCCACACTCCCACGAGCACCACTTGCTCAAGGCGCAGCTTTCGATACTCCACCTCGTAGCCATCGGTGGTGTCTTCCGCGCGGATGGTGGTCTCACGGTTTACTCGCCGGAAGGCGTTGCGCTCCGCAAGGTCGAGATCACCGGTAGTTGGCTCCTGTGATTTGGGCGCGGGCTCACCAAAAGCCTGCGCGAGGAGATCATCATGGGTTTCTTTTGTCATATGCTCCCTATTCTTGCACGTTGCCGCTCTCAACTGGGAATCTCCGCTTCCTGTTCCCACGAACTGCCGCAGCGCGGTGACGTATCAGCGATGGTTTTTGAGTCCCCTCTGCGACAGATACAATGGTGCACATGACCGTGAAAGAAACCTCCCACCCAGAGATGCAGGCCATCGGCCTTAACTACGAGCGCTGGCAGGACGCCGTCGAGGCAGCCATTTCCACCAATCAACTGGCAGTGACCGGGGAGGTTCGCGGGGGACAACTTATCCAGTTCGCGGATCCTTCCGGCGCGCAACTCAATATCCTCGCCGTCGAGCCTTTCGCCACCTTCATTGGTTTCGAGGGCGTTACCCAGGGCTTCGCCCACGTGTCGATGATTAATGATGTCTTGGCTTTCCTGGAGATCATTGATCCTTTCGGCAACGTGCTCGCGCAGGCGACGGCAAATCTGGCGCAGGGCCCGCTCCTCGCTGACGAAGACACCCAGCAGTGGCAGCAAGTAGAGCTCACTGCGATGGGTCTCAACGTCTCCGCATTCGACAGCACAGATGCCTACGAAGCAGCGAAAGGAAGCTACCCGGCCACGTTTGAGTCCGCGGGCGCGGACATTGTCGCGGCTGGCTCCGGCGCCGAAACCCCCACCCCGGGCTGCAACTTTGCAGCACGGGTCATGGAATCCGAGTGGCGCCACAACCAGCTCACCGGTGAACGCTTCATGCATCTGGTCATGGATGGTGCGTTCCCCTTCGATCTCTGCTTGCCCGAGAGCTTTGGAGACCTCCCGGTAAAGGATTCCGTTCTTGCGGGTTCGGCAATGCTGACCGCCTCGATCGCGCTGCCTACCGGCGGCTGCGGCGGCGAAGGCGGGTGCGCCTGCGGCTCCGGCGGCTGCGGCGGTCACTAGAACTTCCGTAGAGTAGTTCACATGAGTTTTTCCGCATCTCAGCGTCGCGGCCTTGCGCTGCTTCTCGCCGTGGTTACCGCTGCGGTGTTGATTCTGACGCTGAAGCTGCCGGGGGTTATCCTCGCCGCGTTTGTGTGCGCAGCGCTGTGGCTCTTTGCCGACGCCCGCCCCAACGCCTCTGAACATGCGGCACTGCGGGCTTCTATTGCGCTCACGGTGGAGGACATCACGGGAGTGCTTGAGGATTACGCGACGTTTGCCACGAGCGACGACGCAGAGTCCCTCGCCGACCGCACGTTGCACCGCCCGGCGCTTGTCGACGCCGACTGCGCCAACCCCGCCATCGAAGCGTTCCACTACGAGATGCATGGCGCGCAACGCTTCTTACGCCGCCTCGACGCTCGAGTAAACTCGCCGAATGCCGAGACAAGTGAGCTTGAATCCCTGCTCAAGGTAGCCGATGAACGCGCCGCCGAGCTCAAAGAAGCCTGGCTCGCCGCCCGCCGCGCCGCCTTGGCCTTGGGAACCAATTACGAAAAGGAGGACGGACGCTAAACACCGTCCTGAAAGCTCTATAGTGACGTTTCACCAGTTGCCACGATGCGCGAAGGGCCCGTCAGCGTGGAACCGTCCTCGGTGATTTCTACCTGGACCTGGCCGCCGGGGACGATGACGCGGACGCTGCCGGTGATGCGGGAGGCGTCGGCAAGCGCGGCGCACGCTGCCGCCACCGTCCCGGTGCCGCACGAACGGGTCTCGCCCGAGCCGCGCTCGAAGACGCGCATGTGAACCGTTCCATTCTCCAAGGGCGTGACCAGCTCGACGTTGACGCCAGCCGGGAAGAAGTCCGTATCAAATACCGGTTGCTCGAGGCGCTTTCCAGCCAATTCCTCTGCGCTAAGGTCTGGGATAACCGCCGCCAAATGGGGATTTCCCACGTCTATGCCAAGGCCGGCAAAGCTCTCCCCCGCCATCGACGCTGTGGAGACGCCGAGCACCTGTGCTGGGCCCATCTCCACGCTGACTTCGGCCGCCGAGTCGTTGAAGGAGTGCACGGTCACCTGCTTGGCTCCGGCGCGTGTGCCCACGGTGAAGGTGTCGGTATCCACCAACCCCCGGGAGCGGACCCAGTGCGCGAAGACCCGGGTGCCGTTGCCACACATCTCCGCAATCGAGCCATCCGCATTGCGGTAGTCCATGAACCAGTCCTCCGCAGCGATGCCCGGCGCGAGTTCCTCAATCTCCCCATTGGCAAGCAGCTGACCGGCGCGGATAACGCGCAGCACGCCGTCCGCACCGATTCCCGCACGACGATCACACAGAGCCACTACCTTTTCCGGCGGCAGCGCTTCTGTTCCTTCCACAATGACGAAGTCGTTCTCAGTTCCGTGGCCTTTTGCAAACTTCATAGGTTTAAAGTCTACTGTCCTTCCACGATGCGCAATGCCTGCGGCGGCGTCTCGGCCGCAGCATCGAGCCACTGGATCCGCTTGTCGCGGTTGAACCAGGAGCGCTGGCGGCGCACATAGCGGCGGGTTCCGGTAATGGTGCGCTCCACTGCTTCTTCCCATGTCAGCTCGCCGCGCTGGGCTTGCAGCACCTGTGCGTAACCGATCGCCCGGCCTGCTGTGGAATCAGCCTTCAGACCGTGGGCTTGGAGGCTTTCAACTTCCTCCACGAGCCCTTTATCGAACATGAGGCGGCTGCGCAGCTCAATGCGTGGGTTCAGCCAGCTGGAATCCGTGCGCAGACCGAGGATTATCGTCCCCCACCGGGGCGGAGCATTCTTCGGTGGCTGGCTGGCTTTGAAGGGCTTCCCAGTAAGCTCGATAACCTCCAGCGCGCGCACGGTGCGGCGCGGATCTTTGTCCTCGATGATGGCTGCGGCCGCTGGGTCCACAGCGGCCAGCTCCGCGTGCAGAGCATCGGTACCAATCTCTTGGCGCCGGGCCTCCCAGCGGGCCCGCACCTGCGGGTCAGTGGGTGGGAATTGCCAGTTATCCACGAGCGATTGAACATACAGCATGGAGCCGCCCACCAGGATCGGGGTTTTACCGCGTGCACGGATGCCGTCAATATCCGCGATGGCGGAGGCCTGATAGCGCGCTACCGACGCCGTTTCCGTCACGTCCCACACATCCAGCTGATGGTGCGGAATGCCTTCACGTTCCTCCATTGTCAGCTTGGCTGTGCCAATATCCATGCCCCGGTAGAGCTGCATCGAGTCGACGTTGACAACTTCCCCGTCGAGCTCGTGGGCCAGGGCTACCCCGAGCGCTGATTTCCCGGAGGCCGTCGGGCCCACCACCGCGATAGGGGTTGGGCCGGGTGCTTGAATATCAGGCATTAGCACTGCCACCCCGCCACATAGCGTCCTACCCCCAGGGTTGAATCCGCCGCCCGCAGTTCCGCGTGACGCGGGTGCACGCTTGCCAGCTGCGCCCAGAGGCTCGTCTCGAGCACACCGGCAGCACGGAGGCGCTCTTCGTCGCAGTGGCCTTCCCCTCCCGCTAGGATGCTTTCGCACCACAGGTGTGCATCCCGTGCGCCATCGACAAGCGCAAGCGGCGCGCGCTCGGTCAGGCCGGCCGAACCGTCAACGCAGACCACAGTCAAGCGCCCGGGGCGAACCTCACCGAGCTCAGCGCGAGAATCCTCCACCACGGAGCCCGGTTCATCGGAAGTGAGATTAAGCGCACGGCTAAGCACGTAGCGGGCCATGATTTCCGGAAGGAAATTCCCGCCGCCGACGTTGACCTGCGGTGCTCCCCATGCTTTCAAGCTCCCTGTGTGCTCGGTACGCCAGCGCACATCGCGCGATCCCACAATGTCCACCTGGAGGGGGCTGCTGCCGCTCACGCGTGCGGCATCACGGGCCAACTCGCACGCAGCACTGAGCAGCGCACGCGAGGCATCATCGCTGGGTGAGAGTTCTTCCGCCAAGGCCGGTGAGGCTGGCATAATCATGAGATTCTGCATCGACTCCCATCCTATAAGGTTAGTTTTTCGGGGTTAACACGCGGCTGCGCGGCTGAAACGGTAGTGTTGTGTGACATAAGTTCTGGCAGCCGTGTCGCGCGGCGCGATAGTACCGAAGGTGGTTTCCTACCATGTCCGCTATTCCTTCCCCTGGAGCCATGCCCCGCAAGGGTTCTCGTCCCGGCCCAACTCCGTCCGCCCCGGCAGCTCGCCCGGTGCAGCCCGTGAAGAACGATCCCACTCAGTGGGGCCGCGTTGATGCTGATGGTTCGGTGTATGTCAAAGCACCCGAGGGCGAACGCAAGATCGGTGAATGGCAGGCGGGCACTCCCGAAGAAGGCCTAGCGCATTTTGGCGCGCGCTACGATGATTTGTCTACCGAGATCGAGCTGCTGGAATCCCGCCTGAATGCACATCCGGGCGATGCAGCATCGATTAAGGCTACCGCGGCAGAGCTGCGAGAGTCCCTGCCCACGCAGGCGGTAATTGGTGATATCGCAGCCTTGGATCAGCGCCTGGGCACCGTCATCGAGCATTCCGTCGAAGCCGGCGAGCAAGCACAGGCCGATAAGGCCCGCCGCCGCGAGGAGGCAATCGCAAAGAAGGAGAAGCTCGCCGCAGAGGCCGAGGACATCGCCGCTAACTCGACGGAGTGGAAGGCCGCCGGCGACCGCATCCGCGCCATCCTCGAGGAATGGAAGCAGATCCGCGGCATCGACCGCCACACGGATGATGCCCTGTGGAAGCGCTATTCCCGCGCCCGGGATTCCTTCAACCGCCGCCGCGGCTCGCACTTCGCTGAGCTCGACCGCAACCGCGCTGCTTCCCGCGCCAAGAAGGAAGAATTGGTTGAGCGCGCAGAAGCTATCAAGGAATCCACTAACTGGGGTGAGACGGCGCGCGCTTACCGCGACCTCATGACGGAGTGGAAGGCTGCTGGCCGCGCGCCGCGCGAGATCGATGACAAGCTCTGGGCCCGCTTCCGCGCCGCGCAGGACCACTTCTTTAACGCCCGCAACGCCGTCAACGATGAGCGCGACAAGCAGTTCGCTGAGAACGCCGCCGCCAAGGACGCACTCATTGCGGAATATGACTCCCAGATTGATCCCACCAAGTCGCTCGACGCGGCAAAGGCCAAGCTGCGAGAGCTGCAAGAAAAGTGGGAGGAGATTGGTTTCGTCCCGCGCAATCAGGTGCGCGAGTTCGAGGCTAAGATTTCCGCTCTGGAAAAGCGCGTAAGCGATGCCGAGGATTCAGAGTGGCGCCGGACCGATCCGGAGGCCCAGGCCCGCGTGGCTCAGTTCCAGGCCAAGGTGGATGACTTCACCGCTCAAGCAGAAGCAGCTGAGGCCAAGGGCAATACCAAGAAGGCAGAGGATCTGCGTACCCAGGCCAAGCAGTGGCAGGAGTTCGCGGATGCCGCCGCGGCTGCTGTCAACGGCAAGTAAGCGCGCTGCGTAGCCTGAGTGTTCGTTCACATCGTCGCCCCGCCGGGCTCGGCCCACGCTGAGCCCGCTGATTGTCTCCGCAGCTTCGTCTTCGACGCTAACCTTGCCGCGCAAGAGGCCAGCGGTGATCCCGCAGCCAGTGGCTCTCCACGTCGCGTGCTCCAGCGTCTCCAAGGTTCTACGGAGTCACGCACCTACCTCTTTGGTCTGACAGACTCCGTCTTGGGCCCAGCTGGAGAGTTAGGCTTGCCAGTTATTTCGGCCGCCGAGCCCAGCCCGGAAATTGACTTCGACGGTTTCATCCACATCTCGCTTCCGCTTTTGGAAGAGACAGATAACGCCGACATCGAGTGCGTCCTCGCCGCCGATCTCCTCCCCCTGCCCGGGGAAGAGCTGGAGCCGGAAGCCCTCGAGGTCACGCGGACCTTGGCGCGCGAAGCCCTCCGCCTTACCCGCCAGCTAGGCCGCAAGAATGCCCAGGTTGGCATGCTGTACCCGCCGGACGCGGACCGCTCATACGACCCGATGTCGCAGGCCTACCTCGAACTGGGCTTTCGCCAGAAGCACGCCGAGCGCCAGATGTACATCGACATCGCTGCCACCTCCCCGGTCCTCGGCGCGCACGTCTGGCCGGACTACGACATTCCGGATGCACTGCTTGACGACGTCCTCCGCTTGCTCACCCTCGCCTCCACCGACGCGGTCTACGGTGACTTGAGCGTCGAGCCCATCGTGTGGACGCGGCAGCGCCTCAAGGAGGCCCACGCCCGACTGCGCTCCCGCGGAGCGCACACTCTGCTCGTGGGTATTCTCGACCAAGGTAATGTCGTCGCCCTCACGGAGCTCTCCCGCCACGGCGATGCAGACCCCGAGGTGTGCGAGTGGACGCTCACAGTGACTGACCGTGAATACCGACGCCGCGGGTTCGCCACGCGCGCCAAACAGCACGCTCAGTACGCAGTGGCGCACCACTGGCCCACCGTTCGCCGCGCGTATTGCTCAGTGGCCCAGGCCGATCCAGCGATGAACGCGCTGTATGCCCGCCTTGGGGCGCACGTCATCTCCGCCAGCAGCGCCTACGAGCTCACCGTGTAAACGGGGTAGTCGGTATAGCCGCGCTCCCCTCCCGTGTAGAACGTGCTCTCATCCGGCGCGGTAACAGGCAATTCCTCCTGCCAGCGGCGGACTAGGTCCGGATTCGAGATGGCCAGCCGCCCCACCGCCACGGCATCGCCGTGCTGCACCAGCTGCTCGGCCTCCTCCCGCTGGGTGATGCGACCAAAGCCTGAGTTGAGGATGACGCGTGTCTTCCCGTTGGCGCGAACATGAGTGCTCAGCTCGGTGATGAGCTCACCAGTGGGCTCTGCGTGAAGGAAAGAAACATAGGCCAAGCCGAGGTCTTCGATGGCGCGAAGCAGCCCACCATAGGTGGCGCGCACATCCTCAGTGTCGCTTTCCTCAATGCCTTGAATATTGTTTTGCGGCGATAGGCGCAGCGCAAGGCGGTCCGCGTCAATCTCTTCAGCCACCGCACGCAGGATCTCCTCCACAAGGCGATAGCGCTTCTGCGGGCTTCCGCCATAAGCATCGTCGCGGTGATTCGAGCTCGGGGAAAGGAATTGATGCAGGAGATAGCCGTTGGCACCGTGGATCTCTACGCCATCCATGCCTGCGTCAATAGCGTTGCGTGCGGCTTGCCGGAACTCATCGATGATGCGCGGCATCTCTTCACTATCGAGTGCTCGGGGCACTGGGCACTCCTTGCGGGATTCGAAATCTCTCACCGCAGTGCCGGAGGCCAGCGCGGAGGGAGCTGCCGGCTCCGCTCCTTCAAGAAGGCTGGCATGAGACAAACGCCCGCCATTCATTACCTGCATGAAGATGCGCCCGCCGGAATCGTGAACGGAATTCGCCACGCGACGCCACCCAGCTATCTGCTCTGGTGTCTCGATACCAGGCTGGCCTGGGAAGGCACGGCTGGTCACCGCTGGGAACACGCCTTCTGTCACGATAAGCCCCATGGAGGCGCGTTGCGCGTAGTACCTCTCGTGCAACTGCGTGGGGACACCGTCGCGACCTGCGCGCGACCGGGTCAAAGCCGCCATCGTCACACGGTTCGGCAGCGTGAGGCGTCCTAGTTCTAGGGAATCAAAGAGTGTAGCCATGCACTCCACAACATGAATCTAGGAGCGCTTATTCCTCGCCCGCCTGACTCCGGTGGCGTGAGGCGGCACGCGAGCGGCGGTCGTCGATAAGCAGCGGGTTCTGTTCCGCTGGAAGCGCGGTCGCGGCTTCATTTTGCAAGACACCCACGTGGTCAAGCTGCCCCGAGACTTCACGGACACGCTCAGCGGCGGCTAGCTGCTCAGGGCTGCGGCGCAACGCCACTTGGCAGTACACCAGGAAGGCCACCAACGTAGACACAGCGCCCACGTACATACCAATAGATGCCCCCTCAGCGGCACCGCCGCGGTACCAGAATCCCCACAAGTTAACGAAAAAGGAGATGGTCACCATCATCCATGCGGCGAGAGCCACAGACGTCCGCCGCGTAAGGATCGTAGCGGTAGTCAGAATTCCCGCGCCACCCAACGCTAACCAGGCGCTAACGGTCTCCATAAGTGAAATTCGCACTCCCTCGGCGGTTCCGCCTACGAAGAGTGCTTCCCATCCACGGGCATCACCGGCATAAGGCAACACCAGATACGCTACCCACGCCACGACAGACACGATGAGCGCATATTTGTGCTTTCCCAGTTCGATGGTCTTCGCCGCGCGCTTTTCTGCGGCGACAGCATCGCGCACCTGCTTCAAGTCATCACTCATAGAATCGGAGCCTACTCCCTTCTAGCAGCCACAGGAATCAGCGGGAGCGCTGGGCTTGCCGACGCCCGGCAGGCCCAACCCCACCCCAATCGGTGCCGTGGTGGGGGTCTGCCCCGCAGCCGACATGTCGCCGGCCTTGGTGCGGCGGTGCTCACTGACACCGGAATCGGCCACGAGGAAGAAAGAGCCCGCATCCGTCACGGTGGTGTGCACGACATCGCCAGGGCGAATCTCCGCGGAGATGTCCTTGCCCTCACCATCGACGGGAGCAAAGTGAACGAGGCGGCCATCGCGAGCACGGCCGGTAAGACGGTGGGTCTCGGCGGACTTGCGGCCGCCTTCCGCCTGGACCAGGAGCTCCACATCGGTGCCGATGAGCTTCGCGTTCTCCTCGGCCTGGATGGAGTCCTGCAGCGCTACGAGGCGCTCGAAGCGCTCCTGCACGACCTCCTTCGGGATCTGGTTCTCCATGACCGCAGCCGGGGTTCCCGGACGCGGCGAATACTGGAAGGTGAAGGCGGAGGCAAAGCGGGCGCGACGCACCACATCCAGGGTGGCCTCAAAGTCCTCCTCCGTCTCACCGGGGAAGCCCACGATGATATCGGTGGTAATGGCGGCGTGCGGCATTTTCTCGCGCACTTCGTCGAGGATGCCCAGGAACTTCTTCGTGCGGTAGGAACGGCGCATGTCTTTGAGGACCTTGTCGGAGCCAGACTGCAGCGGCATGTGCAACTGTGGGCACACAGCCGGAGTCTCCGCCATGGCATCGATGACATCGGAGGTGAACTCTGCCGGGTGCGGGGAAGTAAAGCGCAGGCGTTCAAGCCCCTCAATCTTGCCCACTTCCCGCAGCAGCTTGGAAAAGGCGAAGCGGTCTCGCGGCAGGTCCGGGTCAGCGAAATTGACGCCATAGGCATTGACGTTTTGGCCCAGCAACGTCACCTCGGACACTCCCTGCTCCACCAAGGCCTGAACCTCTGCGAGGATGTCGCCAGGGCGGCGGTCCTCTTCCTTGCCGCGCAGGGAAGGAACGATGCAGAAAGTACAGGTGTTATTGCAGCCCACGGAGACCGATACCCACCCGGCATAGGCGGACTCGCGCTTGGCCGGCAGCACGGAGGGAAAAGCCTCAAGCGCGTCGACGATTTCAACCTGGGCCTCATCATTGTGGCGGGCGCGTTCGAGAAGTGTCGGCAAAGCCGCCATGTTGTGGGTGCCGAATACCGCATCGACCCACGGCGCGTGGTCAAGGACTGTGTCCTTATCCTTTTGCGCCAAGCAGCCGCCCACAGCGATCTGCATGCCGGGGTGGTTTTCCTTCGTTTTCTTCAGCGCACCTAGGGTTCCATACAAACGCTTGTCGGCGTTCTCACGCACAGCACAGGTGTTAAAGACTACGAGGTCAGGCTCGGCGCCATCCGGTGCCGCCGAGTAGCCGGCTTCCTCAAGCAAACCGGAGATGCGCTCGGAGTCATGAACGTTCATTTGGCAGCCGAAAGTCCGCACCTCATAGGTGCGGGGCTGGCTATTGATTTCGGGGGAGCTCACGGGGGGACATTCTAACTGGCCCATCCGGCTACTCATAATGCCTTTAATTCGGCGATGCGCGCATCAAGAGCCTCGATGGATATGCGCATGACAAGTTCCTGGTTGTAGCCGCGCCGCGCGAGCGTTCCCACGATGCGGCGCAGGAATTTGTCCCTTTCATGCCGGTCGGCCGGAACCTTTTTAAGCGTCCGCGCCTTCTTCTCCGCAACCTGGCGGGCGACAGCCTCTTCAGATTCTTCTGTAATCTGCTCTAAGGCTGCGGCCCGATCAGCGGCATCAACGCCCTTCTCCTTGAGCTCCACGTTGAGGGCTCGGGACGACTTGCCGCGCCGCGCATGGCGTTGGCGAACCCATTCCTTGGCAAAGCTCGCGTCATCAACAAGGCCGACATCTGCGAGGTCATCAACAACCTCCTCGACCACGTCGGGCTCGAAGTCCGCAGCAACAAGGCGGTCACGCAGTTCCTTGCGGGAACGCGCTCTCTGGTCCAGCAGACCGAGCGCACGAGAACGCACGGGAGCCTTCGCAGCTTCGGCTTCTGCGTCAACTAGCTGTCCGCCCGCGTCACCTGATTCATAGGATTCGAGGGCCTGGCGCAGCTTCTCAATCTTCTCCGGTGAGGGTTGTGCCATTGATCCCGTTTAGTCGTCGTCGAAATCGACGTTCGGAACCAGATCCACAGACTCATCCGTCAGCGGATCATCTGCTCCTGGCACATCCATGGCCACGTTGTCGCCACTCTCGGCAGCGGCAGCACCCACACCGAGCTTGACGAAGATCTTCTTCTCAATCTCATCCGCCAGATCCGGATTATCCTTGAGGAAGTTACGAGCCTTCTCCTTGCCTTGGCCCAGCTGGTCACCCTCATAGGTAAACCAGGAACCAGACTTCTTGATGAAGCCGTGTTCGACGCCCAAGTCAATAATGGAAGACTCGCGCGAAATACCTTCGCCATACATGATGTCGAACTCAGCGATCTTGAACGGCGGGGAGACCTTGTTCTTTACAACCTTGAGCTTGGTGCGGTTACCGATGGCATCCTGACCGTCCTTGAGGGTCTGAATGCGGCGGATATCGCAGCGCACCGAGGCATAGAACTTCAACGCCTTACCGCCAGTCGTGGTCTCCGGCGATCCAAACATGACGCCGATCTTCTCACGGAGCTGGTTGATGAAGATGGCGGTGGTCCCCGAGTTGTACAGAGCACCCGTCATCTTACGCAGCGCCTGGGACATGAGACGAGCCTGGAGGCCAACGTGGCTATCACCCATCTCACCTTCGATCTCCGCCTTGGGGGTCAGCGCAGCAACCGAGTCAATCACGATGATGTCAATGGCGCCAGAGCGCACGAGCATATCGGCGATTTCCAAAGCCTGCTCACCAGTATCTGGCTGGGAGACCAACAGGTTATCGGTATCAACGCCAAGCAGACGTGCGTACTCCGGATCGAGAGCATGCTCAGCATCGATGAAGGCCGCAATACCGCCAGTCTTCTGCGCCGATGCAATCGCGTGCAGAGCAACGGTAGTTTTACCCGAGGATTCCGGACCATAAATCTCCACGATACGGCCACGCGGGAAGCCGCCGACGCCCAATGCAATATCGATGGCCGTATTACCGGAGGAAATAGCCTGGATTGGCGGGCGATCATCATCACCCAGGCGCATAACGGCGCCCTTACCAAAATCCTTCTCAATCATCGCCATGGCAGCGTCAAGGGCTTTTTGACGATCATCGCCCTTGCTTGCTGCCGAGGACTTCTTCTTCGTAGCCATTCATTTCCTCACTATCGTGCGTCAGTTGTAGTGCGTTCTTACGCGTTCATTAAAGGTGGCACCTAGTTAGACTGCCACGTGGCAGCTGAGGTTCCCTAGCGCGACCCAAACAGCCTTAGCGCCCTCTCCTCAAGCCACGAAGTCACCCTAACGTGCCTGCCGGACCACGTCCCACAATACACACACAAGTGTTCGATTTTCCATTTCGCCCAAGCGCGTGTCCCAGCGACAGCCTCCACTACTGAAGTACCCAAGGACCGTCCTGCTCGTGCCGCGAGAAGGTCACCTTCTCAGCAGTCTGAAGAACGGCCACCTCCTCCCCTAACGAGCTGCAAACATCCAGGTCATCGAGGTCAGCCCTGCTACTCATATACTTGGAATACCCCGGCCCTTGCACATCGCGGTAGAGCTCAACGCTACCCGCCGCCGGTGGCACCCACTCATCGTCCTCATCTGTACCTCCCTGCCAGGTTCCATCGCTGGCGGCGAGGACATCCCTTTCGGTAGCGCCGGGGCAAATAATGATCACCCGTTCATACTCCGAATCGAAGATGTCACCGATCGGCATGTCTACGCTTCCCGGCTCCCCTTCCTCGACCCCAGCGGCCTCATCGATATTTTCGATGACATTCGCGGAATTCACCAACGAACATCCAGCTAAGCCGCCTATAGCCACACCGGAAAGAAGTGCTACTGCCCCATAGCGCGCCCTAAGGCACCCTAAACCCTTAAGCCACGCTTGTTTCTGCCCAATTTCCATGCACCAAAGATACCCCGTTCGGGGTGGATGCGCGTCCTAAATTGCGTACTTGAACACTGTTCAAAAGGTGCTATTTGCTGCACAGTTATCCCACTGGATAAACTTTGGCCCATGAAAAAGAATTCCGTCGCGACTGACATCGCGTACGTCGCGGTCTTTACCGCGCTCATCATAGTCTTTGCTTTTGTCTCTATTCCTACTCCCACCGCGGGCGTACCCATCGTTCTTCAAAACGCGGTTATCATCCTCGCGGGTCTGGTCCTCGGCGGCCGCCGCGGCCTCTTCGTGGGCCTGCTCTTCATTGCCCTCGGCCTCGTCGGCCTTCCCATCCTCGCCGGCGGACGTAGCGCGTTGAGCGCTCTCGCCGGCCCCACGGTTGGCTACCTCGTTGGCTATGTGGTCGCCCCGGCCATCGCCGGACTCATCGCCTACCGCGCCCCGCGCAACAAGGGCGGAATGACACTCATCCTCGCTATCGCCGGCGTCGTTGGCCTCGCCGTCCAGTACTTCTGCGGAATTCTCGGCCTGATGTACCGCTCTGACATGTCCTTCGGTGCAGCCACCATCGCCCAAGGGCCATTCCTCATCCCTGATCTCATCAAGGTCGCCGTGATGGTTGTGATTGCGGTCGGCGTCCACGCAGCGTTCCCAGACCTGATGGGCCGACGCACCGCTAAGGCGAAGTAGCTCCCGTGCCGCTCATTGAATTCCGTAACGTGTCCGTCACCTTCGACGAGACGCCGGTGCTTAACGACGTTTCCCTCAACTTGAGCGAACAACGCGTCGGCATCATCGGCGCCAACGGCGGCGGCAAGTCAACCCTCGTCCGGCTCATCAATGGTCTCGGTGAGCCCTCACGCGGTGAGGTCTTGGTGGACAACATGGACGTCGGCAAGCACGGCAAAGAAATCCGGCGCCGCGTGGGATTCGTGTTCTCAGACGCCGAGAACCAGATCGTCATGCCGCAGGTACGCGATGACGTGGATTTCTCCCTGCGGCGCCTCAAGCTGCCTCGGGAGGAACGCACCGCGCGTGTCGACGCCGCCCTCAGACGCTTCGGCCTCGACGCCCTGGCCGAGCAATCCCCACACTCGCTCTCCGGCGGGCAGAAACAGCTCCTCGCGCTGGCTGCGGTGCTGGTCATGGAACCGACCGTTATCATCGCCGACGAGCCGACAACCCTGCTCGATCTTCGCAACCGTGACCGCATTCGCCGCGAGTTTGACCGCCTGGAGCAGCAGCTGATCGTGGTTACCCACGACCTGGACTTCCTCTCCGACTTTGACCGCGTTCTGTGCATTGACGACCACCGCGTAGCCGCCGATGGAACACCCGACGAGGTCATTCCCTTCTATACGAAGCTCATGGAATCCCGCCCCCTCTAGTGCTCATGCCCAAGAACATCCCACTCGGCTTCTACGTCGATGCCAATACCATCATCCACCGCATCCCCGCCGCGGTGAAATTCCTCGTACTCATCGGCTTCATCCTCGTGACTTCGCTGGCCGTGCACACGATTGGCTGGGCCGCGCTAAGCCTCGCTCTCCCCCTTGCCCTCTTCCCTATTGCCCGGGTTCCTTTTCGCGTCGCGCTCGGCCAGCTCGTTCCGCCGCTCTATCTCCTCGTCGCGCTCGCCGCATTTCAGTGGTGGCAGAAGGGCTTCACGGCGGCTGCCATCATGTTTCTCACGATTTACGCGGCGATTAGCGCGGCGGTTCTGCTGACGCTCACGACGAAAGTCTCGGAAATGATGGACTCCCTGGACCGCGCCCTTGCCCCGCTGGGGCGCCTCGGGGTCCCCGTTGAGAACATCACGCTGGCGATGTCCCTGACTATTCGTCTGCTTCCCCTCATGCTGGGAACCGTCGTCGAGGTGCTAGACGCACGAAAAGCCCGGGGTGCCACGGCATCACTGACCGCTTTTGGCACCCCGGTTATCATTCGCTCTATCCGCCGCGCACGCGCCATGGGTGAGGCCCTTCAAGCGCGCGGCGTTGGAGACTAAGCCCTATTCTCCGCGCAGCTCGCGCAGTCGAGCCTGAACGGCATCGTTCTGCACGTTCGGCTGAGCCTGGGTTCCTGCCGAGCCGATTGCTTGCTGGGAGTTGCCCTCCACGGCCTTCGGGTTGTTCATCTCCGCGCGAATCTGCTCGAGACGGGAGTGGCCAGCCAGTTGCACGCCGGCCTGCTCAATCTCCTGCATACGATTAGACACGGAGTTCTCCGCGAGCTCTGCCTGACCCAAGGCCTTGGAGTAGCGACGCTCGATCTTGTCACGCACCGCGTCCAGGGACGGGGTATTGCCGTTGGCAGACAGCTCATTCATCGAGTTGAGGGACTCGGAAACCTTCTCCTGCATCTTGGCCTGCTCAAGCTGGGACAGCAGCTTCGAGCGCTCGTTGACCTTCTCACGCAGGGCCATGCCATTGCGCTCAACGGCCTTCTTAGCCTGCTCCGCCTGCTGCAGTGCCTGATCGTGCAGCTTCTTGGTGTCCTCAACAGACTCCTCAGCAGTGACCAGCTGAGCGGCGAAGGCTTCTGCGGCGTTCTCGTACTCGGTTGCCTTCTGTGCATCGCCCTCGGCACGAGCCTTGTCCGCCAAGCTCAGAGCGTTGCGGGTGTTCTGCTGCAGCTTTTCAATCTCGCTGAGACGGCGGTTGAGCTGCATCTCCAGCTGACGCTGGTTACCGATGACCGCCGCAGCCTGCTGCGAGAGTTCCTGGTGCTGGCGCTGAGCTTCCTCGATTGCCTGCTCAATCTGTACCTTCGGATCAGCATTCTCCTCGATCTTCGAATCGAAGAGAGCCATCAAGTACTTCCAGGCCTTTACGAATGGATTCGCCATAACAGAAGGTGCCTTTCTCAGCAGTTCGTTGGGTAAATAAAAAGTGTTCGAAAAGAATTCTCTGCCTGCCTAATATTAGCGAAGCAAGCAGTGCTACGCCGCGGTTCTACAGTTCCGATGCAGCGGGTGCGGTGGACGCTAGCTCTTCGTCCATCGACGGCAAAGCCATGTAGCCGGCTGCCTCAATAAGGACATCGGAGACACTGACATCAAGCGCGTGGCACACGGATGCCAGAAGCTCGGAAGAAACCTCCTTGCGGCCGCGCTCCAACTCTGAAAGGTATCCCGGGGACACGCGCGCTACACCGGCGAGCTCACGAAGGGTCACACCCTTATCCGCACGGAAGGCGCGAAGCGTCAGTCCAAGCGCCTCACGCAGCAGCGGCTCAGGGGTCCGCGCCGACCGCGTGCTGGTCTGGGTGGGCTTATCAAGTAATGCAACTGAAGTGTTCATCACTCCGTACAACGGCCCAGCACCTCTCGTTGTTCCCACAATCAACTATTTTTCTTCAAGAGTTGATAGGAGAAGACTCAACGCCGCCTCAACTGCAGCGGCACGAATCGCGTTGCGCCCCTCAGCGGGAAGCTCATAGAGGACGCCGCGCTTGGCGACGCCCCCGTCGCCCCTCCCGCACAGCCCCACATACACGGTTCCCGCAGGTTTACCTTCCTGAAGGTCCGGCCCGGCCACACCAGTCATCCCTATCCCCCAATCCGCACGCGTTTCGACGACCGCAGCCTCAGCCATCTGCGCGGCAGTAGCTGCGGACACCACGCCTTGTTCGTCTAGTTCTTCCACGGTTGTGTTGAGGAAATGTGCCTTGACCTCTGTCGCATACGTCACCAGACCGCCCCGCAACACCGCCGAGGCTCCCGGCACACTCGCCACCGTTGCAGCGGCCAAACCGGCAGTAAGGGACTCACAGAACGCCACGGTTTCGCCGCGTTCGCGGAGCGTGGATACTAGTTGCACCTCAATGCTCACTGGTTCTCCCTACGGCCATCGATAAGGTACTGGATGCCGGTCAGGACAGTAACGAAGGCCGCAGCCAACATGACGAGGAAGCTCGGAAGGTCCATCCACCCCGGCAGCGGACAGAGATACAACGCCACCGCCAAGGTCTGCAGCGCTGTCTTAAGCTTTCCACCCTGGGAAGCCGGCACCACTTTGCCTTGGCGCAGCAAGAAGAAGCGCCACATAGTGATCCCGAACTCACGGAAGAGAATGACAACGGTGATCCACACTTGCAGAGCACCAGTGATGTTGAGGCACACGAAGGCCGCGGTCATCAGGGCCTTATCCGCGATGGGATCCGCAATCTTGCCAAAATTTGTTATGAGCCCACGCGAGCGTGCGATATCGCCATCCAGCTTGTCCGTGAGCATGAGGAGCGCAAAGCACCCAAAGGCCCACCACTCATGTCCAGCTAGAACCAACCAGGCGAACAAGGGGATAAAGAGGATGCGCAAGCTGGTCAATATATTGGGAAGATTCCAATTGGAGACCTCGGGATTTACATCCGCGGTTTGAGAGTGGTTGTGCGCAGCCTGAGAATCATTCACGCCCTTCATCCTACCGTGGCCTCCCTACCCCTCGCGCGAGCACTACCATGGTCACTATGAAGTACTTCGCTGTCTCCTATGAATACAATCCATCCAACCCAGTCATCGCAAAAGTTCGCCCGAAGCACCGCGAGTTTATCGGCGCTCTCCATGAGAAAGGCCAGATCTGTGGATCGGGCCCCTTCACCGATTCCAAGGGCGGGGCGCTCATCGTCCTGCAGTTTGAGGACGAGTCAATTGAGGTGGCCGAGGTAATCGCCCTCATGGACCAGGACCCCTTCTACGTTGAAGGCGCCGTTACGGGCCGTGCCTTCCGCGAATGGAATCCCGTCATTAATTCCTTCTAAACTCTTCCCCCCCACGCTGCCCGGGACTCGGGCAGCACTCGGAGTTAGGGCAGCTCGGATTTCGGCAGGTCCTCTGCCTTGCCCACGAGCTCTCCCTGCTTGTTACGAACGATCTTGTTGCCAAAATCGTCCCAGTCGTAGTGGTTGTGGGAAATCACCACGCCACCCTGAGCTTGGTCGCGCTTGTCTTTCCACACCGACAGCAACACAGTGATAGCGAGCACGCCGACGATGACCAACAGCGACATCAGCGTGGAAATCTCCGGTACGGCGGACACGTCCTCGCCGCCGTTAATGAACGGCAAGTTGTTCTCATGCAACGCGTGGAACAACAGCTTGACGCCGATGAACAGCAGGATGATACCCAGGCCATAAGGCAGGTAAACCAGACGGTCCAACAGACCATCGATGAGGAAGAACATCTGGCGCAGGCCCATGAGCGCGAATGCGTTGGTGGTGAAGACTAGGAAGGGCTCCGAGGTAATGCCGTAGATGGCGGGGATGGAGTCGAAGGCAAACATGACGTCGATAAGCCCAATTGCCGCCAGCGCCACGAACAGCGGGGTAAGCGCGAACTTCCCCTTCTTCTCCCCGGAATCTTCACGGTGGGTCAGCTTATCCCCGTGGTAGCGCGGGGTTACGTGTACGACCTTGCGCAGCCATTTGACCACCAACATGTCATTGGGATCGGTCTCCGGGGCGTCGTTGATCTCATCAATGAGCAGCTTCACCGCGGTGTAGATAAGGAAGATCGCAAAAAGGTAGAAGACATCGGACCACGCAGCGATAATCGCCGCGCCCAACAGAATGAAAATGAGGCGGAATACCAGTGCCAAAACGATTCCGATGAGGAGCACCTTCTGCTGGTATCTGCGGGGAATCTTAAAGGATCCCATGATGAGCGAGAAGACGAATAGATTGTCCACGCTCAGCGCTTGTTCCGTCACCCAGCCGGTGTAGAACTGTGCAGCATGTTCGCCGTCCCACAACACCCACACAACACCGCCGAAGACAACGGCGATGGACATATAGAACAGCGTCCACCCACCGGATTCTTTGAGCGTGGGCTCATGAGGCGAACGAACATGGCTGTAAAAATCAAAAATAAAGAAGCCCAGGATCACCGCCATGGTGATGGCCCAGACCCAAAGTGGCACATGCATAATGCGTAATCCCTCCGGTCGACGCGACTACAAAGACCGGAGGTCTCCCCCGCTAGTGACGCTCACGCAGAGTATCGCTAGCCGGCGCGACCGGGAACTGTACCGCAGTTGCCGTGTTGACGATCGACGCCGAGGATTGGGGTACTCCCCTCCAAGACTCGTCCTATCCTACACGGAATCTAAAACGCACCTGTGGAGGGGTTGGCAGAGATTTCGACGGTGCGGGTATCTGCTGACTCGTCCTCAGCCCCGTCAGCGCCTTCAGCATCCTGGACCTCCTTCGGAGCCTCTGCCGGGTCAGCACCCTTGATCATCCAAATGATGGTGTCGAGCTCTTCCGGCTTGACCAGCACCTCACGGGCCTTAGAGCCTTCCGAAGGACCAACCACACCGCGTGATTCCATAAGGTCCATGAGGCGGCCGGCCTTAGCGAAGCCGATGCGCAGTTTACGCTGGAGCATCGACGTGGAGCCCAACTGGGACGTGACCACAAGGTCGACGGCCTCGAGAAGGTCGTCCATGTCCTTGCCGATCTCCTCGTCGATCTCCTTCTTGGCATCCTTGGCTTTATCCTCCGTCACGCCTTCGGTGTAGTTCGGTGCGCCTTGTGCCTTCGCGGCGTCGACAACCGCCTGCACCTCCTCGTCTGAGACGAACGCGCCCTGCATACGCACGGGGCGCCCGCCCTGCGGGATAAACAGGCCATCGCCCATACCGATGAGCTTCTCGGCACCACCCTGGTCCAAGATGACGCGGGAGTCCGTAAGAGAGGACGTCGCGAACGCCAAGCGGGAAGGCACGTTGGTCTTGATAAGGCCGGTGACCACGTCCACGGACGGACGCTGTGTTGCGAGCACGAGGTGGATACCCGCCGCACGGGCCTTCTGGGTGATGCGGACGATGGAGTCCTCGATCTCCTTCGGCGCCGTCATCATGAGGTCTGCAAGCTCGTCAACCACACACACGATGTAGGGGTACGGACGCATCTCTCGCTGGGAGCCTGCCGGGGCCTGGTACTCGCCGCTGCGGACCTTGCGGTTGAAGTCCTCGATCTTGCGCACGCGGGCAGCCTGCATGTCCATGTAGCGCTGCTCCATCTCCTCAACAAGCCACTGCAGGGCCGCTGCAGCCTTCTTCGGCTGCGTAATGATCGGGGTGATGAGGTGCGGAATGCCCTCGTAGGGCGTGAGCTCGACCATCTTCGGATCCACCAGGATGAGGCGAACGTCCTCCGGGGTCGCGCGGGTCAGCAGCGAAACCAGCATCGAGTTCACGAACGCCGACTTACCTGAACCGGTTGCACCGGCCACAAGAAGGTGCGGCATCTTCTTCACCGAGAAAGAGGTGAATTGGCCCTCGATGTCCTTGCCCAAGCCAATGAGCATCGGATCGTTATCAGCACGCAATGCCGGGGAATCCAAAACATCGCGCAGGCGCACCATTTCACGGTCCGCATTGGGCACCTCGATACCGACTGCAGACTTGCCCGGAATCGGGGTCAACAGGCGCAGGTTATCCGTCGCCACTGCATAAGCCAGGTTGGACTGCAGGTTCGTAATCTTCGAAACCTTGACGCCTGGTCCCAGCTCAATCTCATAGCGCGTCACCGTCGGGCCACGGCTAAACCCGGTGACCTGGGCATCGACCTTAAACTCCTCAAAGACTTCAGTGATGGCTTCGATGATGCGGTCGTTGGCCTCCGTGCGAGCCTTCGCAGGCTTGCCGGCCGTGAGCAGGTCAGTCGTCGGCACGTCATAACCGCCTCCCAATGCGGTATCTTCCGCACCGCTCGGGGCCGCAGGTGCTTGTTGTGCCGCGTCTTGAACATCCTCGTCGACCTTGGCGCCCGTGCGCGCATCGCGCCCGGAACGCTCCTGGAACATACGGACCGCCTCGGAGTGCGCGGCGGAGACAACGTCGTCCCCGGCCGCCCCCGCGGCCGCCGCCCCCAGCGCCGCACCAGCGGCACCACCAACGTCTACGCGAGGACGCTTCTTCTGTGCAGGCTTGTGCGCAGGTTTCTCAACTGGCTTTTCGACAGGCTTCGGTGCTGTCTTCTGCTCCGGCTCCGGATCCGGCTCCGGAACAACGGGAATCTCATCGGTGTCATCGGCACGGCGTTCGGCTGCGGCAGCAAAGGAGGGGCGACCGTGCTGGACCGGCTCCTGCTTCGTGGGCTGTGCCGCCGAGTCAAAGGAGACCGTGGCGTTTTCATCCGGCAGAGCCTGGTAGCTCTGCGTGTGCTGCGTGCGCTGGCGCGGGCGCGGGGTATGTGCCGGGCGCGTGGGGCGCTCGCGCCCCTCGGCGATGGCGTCGATGTCATCGCTGACATAGCCGTAGTCGTCCGCGGAGGCGTCGTCAAGCAGCTCGTTCTCCGAGCGGTCCTTCCGATCACGTAGTCCACCGACGAGCGCGGAGAACTGAGCAGCGACAAAGTCATACGCTTCGCGCAGGGTGATGCCGGTGATGTTGAGCGCACCATAGACAATCAACAGGAAGAGCAAGGGCACCGCCACGTAGCTGGAGAAGGCTGCCACGAGCAGTTCACCAATAGCAAAACCGATGGCACCTCCGGCCTCACCGGCGGCGTTGTTGTTCCACGTAAGGTCCGGGAGCCCAGCAAAAATATGGATAAGGCTAAGCATGCAGACCACGATGAGGGCCGTGCCGCCAACCACGCGCGGCTTGAAATGGCCGGCTGGGCCGGAAAGGTCCATCATGAGCGCGATGGCTACGGCGACGAGCGCAACAGGAAGAACATAGGCACCCGCGCCAATCACATAGCGCACAGCATTGGTGAGATACTCACCGATAATGCCAGCCACCTGGAACCACGTAGCGCATGCCAGAATGATGGCCACACCAATCAGCACGAGCGCGACCGCATCCGGGTTGGAGACGCGAATGCTCTTCTCTACTCGGGCGGGGCGTTCCATGATGGTCGTCGGCATCTCGCCGTCAACGTCCTGGGCACGGGTCACCTTGCTTTTCGACGAGGTGCCGCCCTCAGCCCTGTTGCTTGTTTTCTTATTCTTCGCGCGTCCAGAAATTTCCCCTGGCTCCCTCACATCGTCGTAATCATCAAAAGCCTCTTCGCCATAGGGCGCATCATAAGCGGAATCATAAAGATCCTCGTCCCGATCTCTCGCTTCAGCTGGCTTGAGTCCGGCGAGGCCGTGCCCGACTCCCCGCGCCATGCTCCCCATGCCCCGGGCGGTAGCGCCAAATACAGTGCCCAGCCCGTGACCAACGGCACGAAAGGCGCTGCCGGTCCTCTCTTCGGAGGTCTCGGCAGCGCGGGTTGCAGACGACAGCGAGTAGCTTGTGCGGCCCGACGGTCGCGAGCGATTGGCCGTGCGACCTCGGCCGGAGGCGCGAGACGGAGCGTTCTTGACAGACATGTTTGCCACTCTAGTAGCAAAAGCACCATTAACAACATGCGCCACACACGTACGGCGAAGAAAATTGACAGTTCAGCCTACAGGCTTGACCTTACGATCGCGGATTCATCACCTTCAATCTCGACATCAGCGACGTCGCGGCCGAAGGCCCACAAGAGCACTTCGGAAACGGTACCGCGTACCCGAACTATGGCGTCGCCTTGTCCAGACACACGGTGCCTATCCGCAGCCACGATCGGGGGGAAACCCTGCGGCTCTAGGACAACGGGCAGGCGTGAGCGTGACAGCAACCGTGTGCCCAGCAGTTTCAACGGCGCCAGCAGCTCTTTGTTGGCTGCTCGCGAAAGATCTCTTGGTTCACTGTGGCCATTAGCTCGGCGGAGATCCTCATGATGGACAAAGTGCTCGGCCGCGTTGATCACGGAGTCTGCATAGCGCAGAGGGCTAAACCTAGACGCTCCCCTCCCCCACGCATCCACCAGCTCCCCATACGTCATGTCCTCGATGACCCCATCCGAAACACTCCGAGCATGAGAGGATAGCGCTGGGATAAAGGAACCGAGCACAGCATCAGGGCGGTTCTCACGCACCCACAAATGCGTTGCTAGGTCTCGGGTTGTCCAACCTTCACACAACGTCGGGGCATCAGGACCAAGCTCATGGAACAACGCCACCATTTTGGCGCGCTCTGCTGAAGAAAACGACATGCGCCCCAGCATACCCACCGGAGGCGGGAACACTGGGGCGCTTGTGGCCTCAACTTTAAAGCGATTCGCGGGAAGCGTGAACTTCGTCGTCGTCGGGTATCAAGATATCCGAGTTCGTCGGGACGATGGTCGGTAGAATCACCGGCTCGCGCTTGTACTTGGAGTCCATGAGCTTCGAGACCTTGCGGCGCAGCTTCTGCACCATGCGGTAGGTATCGTTCTCGCCCTCAGCCGCGAGATCATTCATGGTGTTCTCCACCATCTCGGCGACCTCAGGCACGATACCGCGGTCATCGTCAGAGAAGCCCGTCGTAGACACCGTCGGATGCTCAAGCAGGCGCGACGTGCGGTTATCGATGACACAGGTGATGGACACGACACCGCCAGCGCCCAGGTTCGTGCGGTCCGCCAGGGTATCTGCGTCGACATCGCCCATGGACACACCGTCGACGTAGAGGTTGCCCACAGGGATCTGGCCGACGACCTCGGCACGGCCATTGCGCAGATCGACGACAACGCCGTTCTGAGCCAAGACCACGCGGTCGCGGGCCACACCGGTAGAAATAGCCAGCTCCTTGTTGGCGCGGAGGTGGCGCCACTCGCCGTGCACCGGCATCGCGTTCTTCGGGCGTGCAGCGTTGTAAAGGAAGAGCAGCTCGCCACCATAACCGTGGCCGGAGGCGTGGACCTTAGCTTCCTTGTTCGTGATGACCTCAGCGCCAATCTGGGACAGCATGTTGATAACGCCAAACACGGCTTCCTCGTTACCCGGAATCAGGGAGGAGGAGAAGATGATGAGGTCACCATCGCGGACCGTGATCTGGCGGTGCTCGCGGCGGGCCATGCGAGACAGCGCCGCCATCGGCTCGCCCTGGGTACCGGTGGTGATGAGCAGCACCTTGTGCGGAGCCATCTTGGCTGCCTCATCGATCGGGATGATGGTGCCGCGCGGCACCTTGAGGAAGCCCATCTTCTCCGCGATTTCCATGTTGCGCATCATGGAGCGACCGTTGAAGGCAACCTTGCGGCCGGCAGCCACGGCGGCGTCGATAGCCGCCTGCACGCGGTAGACGTTCGAGGCGAAGGAGGCGATGATCACGCGCTGCTTTGCCCCAGAAACCAGGCGCTTAAACGTTGCCGGAATATCACCCTCAGAGGCGGACACACCCGGAATGTTGGCGTTGGTGGAGTCACACAGCATGAGGTCCACGCCTTCGTCGCCGTAGCGCGACAGGGCCGGCAGGTCCGTCGGGCGGTTATCCAGCGGGGTCTGGTCCAGCTTGATATCACCGGTGTGGATGATGTTGCCGGCCGGGGTACCCAGCATGACGCCAAGTGCATCCGGGACGGAGTGGTTCACTGCCCAGAAACGGCAGCGGAACGGACCGTAGTTCACATCGGACTTCTCGTTGACCTCAACGAACTTCGGCTTCTGGCGGTGCTCCTTACACTTGGCAGCAATCAACGCGATGGTGAAGCGGGATGCCACAATCGGGATATCCGGGCGCAGCTTCAGCAGCCACGGGATAGCACCAATGTGGTCCTCGTGCGCGTGGGTTACGACGAGTGCCTTGACCTTGTGAATCTTCTTCTCAATCGGACCAAAATCCGGGAGAATCAGGTCCACGCCCGGCTCACCGGAGGACGGGAAGAGCACACCACAGTCGATGATGAGCATCTCATCCTGGTACTCGAAGACGGTCATGTTTCGACCGATCTCGGAAATACCACCCAGGGCATAGATACGCAGAGAATCCTTCTGCTGCTTCGGCGGCTCCGGCAGACGCTTGGTCAGATCCGCGCCCTGCATGGACTTAGGTACGTTGCGACGGCCGCGGTTGTTGTTGCGATTGCGGTTGTTGCGACCACCGTTGTTGTTATTGCCGTTGTTGTGGTTATTGTTGCCGCCGCGGCCGCGACCACGGCCGCCACGGGAACCACGAGAACGGGAACGACGGTTGCCGTCTTCAGAGTTTCCAGACTCCTTAGAGGATGCGCCGGAAGCAGTCGATTCCTTCGGCGCTTGGAAAACCGGCGAAGCCGCCTCATTCGAGGCGGTCTCGGTCTCCGAAGGCGGACCCGCCTTACGGGTCACCTTGCGGGAACGGTTACGGGATTCAGTCATTCTTAAAGGACTCCAGCCTTTTCCAAATCGTGACGGAGAACCTCAACCTCATCCGCGTCAGCCGCGGAAACCGGGAGACGAGGTTCTCCAACTTCAATGCCCTGCAGGCGCAGGGCAGCTTTAACAAGAGTTGCTCCTCCGAGGCGGCCTTGCACCTCGACGAGCGGGGACAAAGTTTTCGCGTTGATCTCACGTGCACGTGCGATATCACCTTCGTCGAAGGCCACGTAGAGATCAGCCAGGGCACGCGGAGCAATATGACCAATCACGGAAATAACGCCTGAAGCACCGAGGGCCAGCCACGGCAAGTTCAGCCCGTCATCTCCGGAGTACCATGCCAATCCGGTTTCCTGGATAAGCGGTGCAGCCGCTACAAGATCGCCCTTGGCGTCCTTGACGGCCTTGATGTTCGGCACTTCCGCGAGGCGAAGAAGGGTCTCCGTCTCAATCGGAATGCCCGAGCGGCCAGGGATGTCATACAGACAAATGGGGAGGTCCACGGCGTCAGCGACAGCGCTAAAGTGCGCATACACACCGGCTTGGGAAGGCTTGGAGTAATACGGAGTTACAACCAAGAGACTGTCTGCTCCCGCATCAGCGAAAGCGCGCGCTGCTGAAATGCTGGTGGCGGTGTTATTGGTTCCCGCTCCCGCACACAACTTAGCGCGACTGCCTACCTCTTCCTTTACAGCTGCAAACAGCTCCAGTTTCTCATCCAACGACGTCGTCGGTGACTCACCCGTGGTCCCAGCCAAAATGAGTGAATCAATACCGTTATCAACCAGATGAGCTGCCAGGCGACGGCCAGCGGGCACGTCCAAGGCGCCATCCTGGTCAAATGGAGTGACCATAGCTACGCCTACGCGTCCGAAGGTGTCGACGCCTGTCTGTGCTGTCATACCTGTGCTCATAGGCGTCAAGATTACCCGCTTTCGCCCCTATTGGCCGCATCGGGGTCGTGCGCGAGTCTCCTGCAAAGCCTTTAAGCGTACGGGCTCGAAGCCATTTCGGTCCCGTCGGACAAAGTGGTGATGTGGAAGTCGTCGAAAAGCACCGGCGATTGCTCTCTCAACAGCTTCAAGCATGTCACGGCCAATTGGCGCATCTCAGTATCAGCCTGCTCGGTTGCCCGAGCACCGATAAAGTGGCGCCAGGCCCGGTAGTTGCCGGTCACTACTATGCGGGACTCTGTGAGATTGGGCAAAACCGCACGCGCTGCCTGCCGCGCCTGCTTCTTACGCAGCAATGCATTTGGCTCCTCATCCAGTTTGGACTCGAGGGCGTCAAGGAGCTCCTCGTAAACAAACCTCGCTTCATCGGCCGCCTGCAGGGTCAACCGCGTTAGCTGTTCATCCTCTGCGATGAACTTGGGCAGCACTACCTCTGCTTCCTCAGAATGCACGAAGCGTTGTGAAAGCTGAGAGAAGGAAAAGTGCCGGTGGCGTACCAACTCATGTGTTGCCGAGCGCGACAACCCTCTTATATATAGCGTCGCCGTGGCATGCTCCAGCAATGCATCGTGGCCTACCTCCAGAATGTGGTGCAGATAGGCCTGGTTTGAGGCGGTACGGGGATTCGGCTTGTCGAAGGACTCATAACAGGCACGCCCAGCAAACTCGACTAAAGCCTCGCTTTCCGACGCCCCCTCGTCCGCCTTCCAATCCACTCCTCGCGGCGCGTGGAAAGCGGTTGCGGCAATAAGCTGGACATCAAGCTCAGAAACCCTCGCCATTACAGCCCCAGGTACTTCTCAAGCCCCACGGTCAAGCCTGGATGGGACGCGATTTCTCGAACACCCAGCAGGACACCGGGAGTAAAGGAAGAGCGGTCATAGGAATCCTGGCGGATGGTCAGGGATTGTCCTTGGGTACCGAAGATTACCTCTTCATGCGCCACCATTCCCTGCATGCGGACTGCATGGACGTGGACGCCATCAACGTCTGCACCTCGCGCACCGTCAAGGGACTGTTCGGTCTTATCCGGCATAGCGTCCAAGCCGGCTTCCTGGCGAGCCTTCGCGATTCCTTGCGCAGTATGAACCGCCGTGCCGGACGGCGCGTCAAGCTTGTTCGGGTGGTGGTATTCAACGACCTCGGCGCTATCAAAGAACTTCGCCGCTTGAGCGGCAAACACCATGGTCAATACAGCTGAGACAGCAAAGTTTGGAGCGATGAGAACGTTGCCAGCGCCCTCCTTCTTAGTCCACTCCTCTACCTTGGCGAGCCGCTCCTCGTCGAAGCCCGTGGTGCCGACAACAGCATGGATTCCATTGGCAATACAAAACTCGAGATTACCCATAACCGATGCGGGCTGAGTGAAGTCGACGGCAACCTCGGCGCCTGCTTCGACTAGTTTCTCCAGCGGGGTTTCGCGATCAATTTCAGCGACAAGCTCTAGATCTTCTGCAGCGTTGACGCCTTCCACGATTGCCTGCCCCACGCGGCCCTTAGCGCCAAGGACACCCACCTTGATAGTCATTCACAATCCCTTCATACGTGTTTATACGGTTAGCTGTGCCCAGTCTATCCCCGTCGCCGGTAGGGCCTGGGACAGGGCGGAGAAGGCCACCATAAGCCTCGACCAATTGCGTAGTTCACTTGCGTTTAGTCAGTTTTACTGACCTGCCACAGTTATATCGCACATCCAATCTAATTTGACACGCCTACCCCCGTTTGTAGTGACGGCTTGACACGAATTTATTGCTGGCTATGGCCATGTGTGGTGCGTGCCGGTAGAATCATGATTAGAACATTTCTTCTAACTCATGTTTCTCGGGGGAGATACCATGACCACCACCGCCGCACACCCTTCAACCTCCTCTTTCTTCTTCTCGACGACGAATCCGAATAATCCACACGCTATAGCCCGCGCGGCAGCACGCCGAGCTATCTACAACACCTGGGTGGGTGCTATGCCTAGCCTGCAAGCTGATATCAACACCACCGCTTTATCCCTAGTGGCTGCCTGGTCACTGCCGGAAGGCCACATCAAAGCAGGCCTGCGTGCCATCCACCGGCTTGATAGCCTGCCGAAAGTCAAAGCCATACAAGACACCCTGTGCCTGCTGGATATTGAGTCCCTCATCGCTATCGATCAACCCATGTCAGCGCTAACCGGCTTAACTGAGGAAACCCTGGATTTTATCGACACTATCCTGGCCGACTTCTTCACCCCTTCTAAACCGAATCAGGCTTTTCCCACGCGCAGTCAAATCAGGCGTAAAGTCCGCGACCTTTGTAAAACCCTGGATGATTCCATCGCATTTCGCGATACCCGGCCTAAAGATACGTACTGCTTTTCTTCTAACGGTACGTCAGCCTGGCTGGAACTCCAGGTCGAAGAAGACACCGGCATTAAACTCGATGCCTTCATTCACCAGACCGCCGCTAAAGAAAACATCACTGTCCCTGAGGCAGTCATCAAACTCTTAAGCGGCGAGATAAAACCACCAGCCACCGTTATCCTTCACACCTACCAAGCCTGCGACATTGAGGATGCACCGACCTTTATTGAAGGCTTCGGCTGGCGGGCTGAGGCTATGCCGCATGACAAGATGCGGGATTTAACCGGAGATATCCCCGAAGCAGATGGCTACCAGCCCGGTGTTGTCATGCGCAAACATGTCGAAGGCCGTGATGGGACCTGCCGGGTCGGCGGATGCGGCGAGCCTGCTTTTCTAAGCCAGTTGGATCACCGGCACAACTGGGCTGAAGGCGGGCCAACCCACCCGAAGAACCTGGCATGCTTATGCCAAGGACACCACAACATGAAAACTGATGGCACCTTAAAATACCTGCTGGACCCCTACAGCGGGGATGTCATCTGGCTATATGAAGACGGCACCTGGACTATTACCGAAGCCGACGGGCCACTAGCACCAAAGCAAAAACGCTGGGCACAAACCGTAGCCCAACACATCACCGCCACCAGGAAACGTGTGCGTGAAGAAGCCCAACACCTCAAGCAAGAACTCGACGACTACGCACAACAACAAGCAAAAGCCAAAGCCAAAGCCAAAGCCGAAGCCGAAGCCGAACCCCATACCGACACCGACGGCGACGACATCCCCTTCTAAACCCGTCGAATCAAACGACGGCGATGACGAAGAACAAGGGGACCGGACCCTCGTCGAATCAAACAACGACACCACCCCAAACAACCGAAAGGACAGAACCAAAGAACCCACCCCGGCCCACCGTCGAAAAGAACGACGACTGTATCACTCAGCCCTAGTCAGGTCTCCCTGACTGCTGGCAGGGCGGCCGGCGAGGTTTCGTCATGCTCGTTTACATGGAGTGATTGCAGATCTACATTGCTTCAGTACCTGTCGATGTCGTTGCTCGCGCGCACGACTTCTATGTCAATACGCTCGGCTTTCGAGTCAAGGACGATGTAACCCACGGAGACTTTCGGTGGCTCACGGTGACCAATGCTGAAGGTCAAGGAAATACGGAGCTCCTGCTCGAGCCCAAGGCCCATTCCGCGGCCAGGGACTACACAGCAGCACTCAAGGCTGACGGTTTCCCTGTCACCCAGTTCCTATCCGCAGACGTGGAGAGGGAATATAGCGAGCTCACTGAAAGGGAGTGCATTTCACTATGGTGCCTACCGACGTCGGCCCCTCCATCATCGCTGTCTTCGATGACACCGTAGGAAACCTCATCCAACTGGTACAGCTCAAGAAATAGAGAATAAAGAATGTCACACTTACCTTCTTCAGTCGCTATCATCACAGCCGTTAGCGCTGTATGCGTAATGCCTCTAACTGCATGCGCGGAACGTGGGTCAGACACGACTCCGGCGCCGCAGTTCAGTGCAATTCCGTCTAGCTCCGCTGCTATCGATGGGCCGGAGCCGCCGCCCACTGACACGCAGGATGCACCCTCGCAGCAGGACGCCAATGTTGCTGCCTTTGCGGGAATGGGGACGGCCGCGCTCGATGACCAGCACAACATGCCAGCGCGGCTGGGCAACCTCACCCCGACAGGTGTGCGCGTAGGCGGTCACGACGGTTTCACGCGGGTGGTCGTTGATCTCGAAGGAGAAGGTGAGCCGGGATGGTTCACGGCATTTACCGACAGCCCTCATCAACAGGCTTCAGGCCACCCAGTCGAGGTGAAAGGAAACGCTTTTCTCAACCTGGGAATCGAAGGCACCCCGTGGCCTTCCACTCCCCAGCTTGAAGAAAAATTTATGAAGCCGGGAACTACTCCCGGTACTGGTGTGGTGAGGGAGGTCGTATACACCACCTCATTCGAGGCACAAACCCAATTGATCATTGGCCTACACAAGAAGACACCGTATTCGGTGACTTTCCTTGAGCACCCCAAGCGCTTGGTACTCGACTTCCAAGATTAGCGGCCACGGCAACGCTAAGGGCCCTGCCTCAGCTAGTTAAAAGCTATGTGGCAGGGCCCTCGTCCTAGTAGTTCCTAGGTGATCTGAGGATTAGTCCTCCTCAACCGGAACCAGGGAGATCTTGCCGCGATTATCAATGTCGGCAATTTCGACCTGAATCTTGTCACCGACGTTGACGACGTCTTCGACCTTTTCAATGCGCTCGTCTCCGCCCAGCTTCGAGATGTGCACCAGGCCGTCACGACCCGGAGTCAGGGAGACGAAGGCACCAAAGGCCACGGTCTTTACCACGGTGCCGAGGAAACGCTCACCAACCTTAGGTAGCTGCGGGTTAGCGATGCCATTCACTCGCTCAATGGCTGCCTCAGCGGCTTCACCGGTAGCGGCAGAGATATACACAGTGCCGTCTTCCTCGATGGAGACATCGGCGCCAGTTTCCTCAGTGATGGCGTTGATGGTCTTGCCCTTCGGGCCAATGAGCTCACCAATCTTGTTCACCGGGATAGTCACCGAGGTAATGCGCGGCGCAAGTCCAGACATCTCGTCAGGGCCTTCGATGACCTCAGCCATGGTGTCGAGGATGGCGGCACGGGCGTCGCGGGCCTGTTCGAGGGCGTCGGCAAGCACGTGCGAAGGAATGCCATCCAGCTTGGTGTCCAGCTGCAGAGCGGTGATGAACTCGGAGGTGCCAGCGACCTTGAAGTCCATATCTCCGAAAGCGTCCTCAGCGCCGAGGATATCGGTGAGCGCCACGAACTTTTCCTTGCCATTGACCTCACCAGAAACGAGGCCCATGGCGATACCTGCCACCGGCGCCTTCAGCGGAACGCCCGCGTTGTACAGGGAAAGGGTGGACGCACAGACGGAGCCCATCGAGGTCGAGCCGTTGGAGCCGAGGGCCTCAGAAACCTGGCGGATGGCATAAGGGAAGTCCTCACGGGACGGGATAACCGGCAGCAGGGCGCGCTCAGCCAGAGCACCGTGGCCGATTTCGCGGCGCTTCGGGGACCCCACGCGGCCGGTCTCGCCGGTGGAATACGGCGGGAAGTTGTAGTGGTGCATGTAACGCTTGGACTCGACTGGGGTCAGGGAGTCGATCTGCTGTTCCATCTTGAGCATGTCCAGCGTAGTTACACCCAGAATCTGGGTCTCACCGCGCTCAAAGAGGGAGGATCCATGGGCGCGCGGAACGAGATCAACCTCAACGCCGAGGTCGCGAATATCGGTCACACCACGGCCATCGATGCGGAATCCTTCAGTGAGGATCTTGTTGCGGACGATTGCCTTCATCACTGCATTGAAAGCATTGCGAATCTGCTTGGATGCATCGGCCTCGTCGAGGTCATCAAAGTTTTCGATGAGCTTTGCCTCGACCTGCTCCATGTAGTCATTGGTGGCATCGTCGCGGTCCTGCTTGCCCGGGATGGTAAGCAACTTCTCCAGCTTCTTGGATGCAGCCTTTTCGACAGCAGCGTAGACATCATCCCCATAGGCCGGGAAGAGCGGGAATTCCTGGGTCTCCTTGGCGGCGCGCTCGGCCAGACCTGCCTGTGCCTCACACAGGGTCTTGATGAAAGGCTTGGCAGCCTCAAGGCCCTCAGCCACGGTGGATTCCTGCGGAGCCGGAGCACCTTCCTTGATGCGCTCGGCCACGTTCACGCCGGCACCCGCCTCCACCATCATGATGGCGACGTCGTCCTTGCGCCCCTTCTGCACAATGCGGCCAGCCACGACCATCTCAAACAGGGCGCGCTCGTGCTGCTCGTTGTTCGGGAAGGCCACCCACTGACCCTTCGGGTGCTTGTCATCGGCAATCAGTGCCATGCGCACGCCACCCACCGGGCCAGAAACCGGCAAACCGGAAAGCTGGGTGGAGGCAGAAGCACCATTGATGGCGACGACGTCGTAGTACTCCTCCGGGTCCATGGAAAGCACGGTGACGACGACCTGGACCTCGTTGCGCAGGCCCTTCACGAAGGTCGGGCGCAGCGGACGGTCAATGAGGCGGCAGGCCAGAATCGCCTCAGTAGAGGGACGACCCTCACGACGGAAGAAGGAACCCGGGATCTTGCCGGCGGCGTACATGCGCTCCTCGACGTCCACGGTCAGCGGGAAGAAGTCGAAGCCCTCACGCGGCTGGTTGGAAGCGGTGGTCGTGGACAGCAGCATGGTGTCCTCGTCCAGGTAGGTGGTCACGGAGCCACCGGCTTGGCGAGCCAGCTGGCCCGTCTCAAACCGGATAGTACGGGTGCCAAAGTCACCATTGTCGAGGGTGGCAATGGCCTCGGTGATGCCGTAATCGTCGTCGATAAGAAACTCGACGGAGTTGTTCGATTGATTCTTAGCGTTCTTAGCGCTCATGTATGTGACTCTCCTTGGAGCTGTCATGGCGATCTTCGGTGCCGCCTCTTCTTCGATGTTTTCTGACAACGCCCAAGGATTTTAGCAGATGAGATAAGAAAACCCCCGCACGCTAGGTGCGGGGGCTGAAATGTCGAACGCTTAGCGGCGCAGACCCAGGCGAGAAATCAGGTCGCGGTAACGATCAACGTCGTTAGCGGCCAGGTACTTCAGCAGGCCACGACGGCGACCAACCATGAGCAGCAGACCACGACGGGAGTGGTGATCGTGCTTGTGATCCTTGAGGTGCTCGGTCAGGTTGTTGATGCGGGACGTCAACAGCGCAACCTGTGCCTCCGGGGAGCCGGTGTCGGTCTCGTGCAGGCCGTACTCCTTAAGGATTTCAGCCTTCTTCTCGGTGCTCAAAGCCATGAAAAAATCTCCTATTGTATTTCAGTCCACATGAAATGTTGCGCCTAAAAGGCGCTGCCCGTGACTACTGTGGACCGCAGTCAGCAAGCCGAAGTAGAAGTATAGAGGCTTCCCAGCTTCGACATCAAATCCTCGACGAAGCGCGCGTCGTCGACAGCAACGGCCACGCGGGTGGTGGGGTTATCCAGGCGTTCCGGGTCACCGATGGTGCGCCCATTATCCTCACACCGCAGATTAAGGTCGAGGCATGTGACCAGCGAAGGATCGGCTGCCACTGCTACCGCCAAGGGATCGTGGAGCCCACAACCGCCGAGGTGCGGGGAGGTCGTTTTGTAGGCGCGGATGTAGTAATCCACAATGTCCGCGTAAATCTTGCCCGTCCGTGTTCCTCGCCACTGCTTCGTCTGCTCCGTGGTGAGCAACGTGCGTAGCGTGACATCGAGCCCCACCATGGTGAGGTCACAGGCATGGCGGAAAACATAGTCCGTGGCTTGGGGATCCTGGAAGACGTTGGCCTCGGCATAAGGAGTGACGTTCCCGGGCACGGTCAGTGCGCCGCCCATCATCACGATGCGTGCGTTGCGGGCAAAGTCCGGGTCTTTGCGCATGGCGGCTGCGATGCTTGTCGACGGCCCCGTCGGCACAATGACCAGATCCTCACCATGCTCCCGGACCGAACGGACAAGAAAGCCCACTGCATCCTCGTATGCCTTGCGGCGCGGCGGAGGCAGAAGTACTTCCCCAAGGCCATTGCGGCCATGGATGAAAGCTGAAATGGGGGCAACGCTAAAGCCCGGCCGCGTCGGGCCGGTGAAGACGGGGACATCTTCGGCGTCGAGAAGCTCGAGCAACGCCAGCGTGTTGCGCACGCCCAACGCCACCGGAACGTTGCCATAGGTGCCCGTGACCCCGATCAATTCGAGGTCGGGGTGCGCTATGGCATAGGCGAGCGCAAGGGCATCGTCGATTCCGGTGTCGAGGTCGAGGATGATCTTCATTTAGGCCTCGCGAGCAAGGATGTCACAGACTCGGGCGACGTCGCGCTCCATAGCCGCTAGGAGCTCCTCAACGGAGTTGAATTTCTCCATGTCGCGAACGTGATCGACAAAATGCACGGTGGCCTCGTGGCCGTAGAGGTCGGCATCGCGGTCCAACACGAAGGACTCCACAGAGCGCTCCTCGTCGCCGAAGGTGGGGTTCGTGCCCACCGAAATGGCCGCTGGATAAGGAACGCCGGGCTCCATATCGCCTTCCAAAGGGGCGCCGGTGGGCTCGACCACGAACCAGCCCGCGTAGACGCCATCGGCTGGGATGGCGACAGATTCCGGGAAGTACTGGTTGGCGGTTGGGAAACCCAGTTCCTTTCCACCGCGCCCCGCACCACGCACGACGGGCCCAGTCACCGTAAAATGACGCCCCAGCGCCCAATTCGCACGCGCAATATCGCCCTTGGCAAGAGCGGCGCGGATGTTGGTGGAGCAGATGCGCTCACCGTCGTCGTCAAGCAAGGGCACGATGTCAACGCCGAAGCCGAACTCGGCGCCAAATTCCGCCAAGGACTCCGCCGTGCCGGCCGCGCCCGCGCCGAACGTGAAGTTCTCCCCCACCACGACGTGTTCTGCGTGCAAGCGCCCCACAAGGAGGTCTGTCACGTACTCGCGTGGCTCAACGCCCCGGAGTTCCTCAGTGAAGTCGATGACGAGCACGGCTTCGATGCCCATCTCTTCCGCCAGCTGCATGCGGCGCTCAAACGTAATCACGGACAACGGCGCGCGCTCCGGCAAGAAGACGGACACAGGGTGCGGATCGAAGGTCACCATGACGGCGCGCTGGTCATTATTGCGCGCGTGCTCGACTGCCTTCGTCACGAGCTGCTGGTGGCCCCGGTGCAGGCCGTCGAAGACGCCAATCGTCACCGACGTCGGACCGAGGTCAGCGGGGATGCTATCGATTCCGTACCAAATATCCACGGGCACCATGCTATCCCACAACAGACAGTGCCCTAGACTGCAGGGCATGACTGATCCGCTCGAACGCTCCGGACTCGTCGTCGTGGATAAACCCGCCGGCATGACCTCGCACGACGTCGTGGGAAAACTCCGCCGCTTCTTCCACACCCGCAAAGTGGGCCACGCAGGCACGCTTGATCCCATGGCCACGGGGGTGCTCGTCGTGGGCATTGAACGCGGCACCAAGTTCCTCGCCCACATGGTGGCCTCCACCAAGGCCTACGACGCCACGATCCGGCTGGGCATGGCGACCCACACCGACGACGCGGAGGGGGAAAGCACGTGGGGCGCATCGGCGGACGCCATAGAGGATTCAGCCATTGCACACGAGGTCGCTGCCTTGACCGGCGATATTATGCAGCGTCCGGCAGCGGTGTCCGCGATCAAAATCGATGGCAAGCGTGCCCACGAACGGGTGCGGGCGGGCGAAGAGGTTGAGATTCCAGCGCGCCCGGTCACGGTCAGCCGCTTCGATATCCTCGATACGCGGCGCACCGGAGAGTTCATTGATCTGGACGTGTCGGTGGCCTGTTCTTCGGGCACCTACATCCGCTCGCTGGCTCGGGATTTGGGGGAAGCGCTCGGCGTCGGCGGCCATCTCACCGCGCTGCGCCGCACGGAGGTAGGGCCTTTTACGCTTGACGACGCCCTCCCCCTCGACGCCCTCGAAGCCTCCCCGAAGCTGTCCTTGAGCCTCGACGAGGCGCTCGCCCGTAGCTATCCGGTCTTGGAGGTCACCGATGACGAAGCCCAGGCCTTGGCCATGGGTAAGTGGCTGGAGCCGCGTGGGTTGAAAGGCACCTACGCGGCCGTCGATCCGCAGGGCCGATCTGTCGCTCTGATCAAAGAGAAGGGCAAGCGCCTGGCCACGGTTTTTGTCGCTCGCCCCTCCACTCTTTAGTCCTCAAAGTTGAGCGCCGGGACCGCGGCAGCGACGATGACATAGCCGTCCCGAATGATCCAGTGGCCGGTAATGAACGGCACTGGGGTCGGTCGCGCTAGGAGGTAGGAGACTAAAGTTCCGTCGAGGCGCAAGTCGATTTCGGCCTGATCGAAATCGAGCCACCGCCGTGTCATGGGGAACCACGTCTTGTAGGTGGCTTCCTTCGCGCAAAACAACAGGCGGTCCGGGCATGAGATGCCCGCTGCGCGGAGGCGGGATAGCTGCGGCATCTCCCCTGGCCGGGCGATCATCGTCAGCACGTGTTCCGGCAAGGGCTCCGCGGGTTCGGCATCGAGTCCCATCGAGCGTACGTGTGTGGTGGGCGCTGCTACCGCTGCGCGCAGCCCCTCGGTGTGCGTCATCGATCCCGTGTAGCCCTCCGGCCACAGCGGCATGCCCCGCTCACCGCGCAAAATCGGTTCGTCTCCGGTGTAGTTAAGCTCCTTCAGCGCCCGGTGAGCACACCAGCGGGCATCCCCGAATTCCGATTTGCGGATGTCCACGGCCTGCGAGACCACAGCGCGCTCTTCTGGGGATAGGTGATGGAAATTGAGGAGATTAGTCATCGACTCATCCGTGCGCACGTAGCAGTAGCGCGCAGACTCCGGAAAGAGGGAAGGCTCAAGCATGCTCGGCCCTCCCTGTCTTCTCATCGATGGTGAGCACCGGATACGGCCACGGTTGAAGACCTCCGTGTGCTTGCCATTCACGCGGATACCCTAGCGAAACCTCGATGTGGTCCACGCCGTCGATATTGGCTCGGTTTGGCATGTGAAGATGTCCATAGACCACGGCTTTGGCGTTGTAACGTCGCGGCCACGCACGCGTGTGGCGGGTACCGCACCACAATGCCACTTCGGGCCAGCGCAAGTAGAGGGTCGGCTCCTGGACTAATGGCCAGTGATTGATGAGGACGGTCTCCCCTTCCACCCGTGACAGACGCTTAATTGAATAGGCCAGTCGATCCCAGCACCACGCACGCACATCGACAAAGGGGGCGATGGCAAATTCATCAGTCATAACGATTTGCTTTTGCTTTGCGCTCGCAAGCTCTTGTTCGACCGTGGTGCCTGGCGGACGAAAGCTGTAATCGTACAGCGTAAACAGCGGGACGACGGTCACCCCTCCGAAGACCGGAAAAGGATCCTCTGGGGTAATCACGCCGATCTCACGGCAGCCTTCAACAAGCCGGTCGTACTTCGATCGGCCTTTAAATGCATCCTGTCCCCGAGAAAAGAGCTCATGGTTGCCGGGCACCCAAATGACGGTGGCATAGCGGTTCTTCAGCCGCGCCAAGGTGTTGATCACCAGGTCAATGCGCTCGGCGACGTCTCCTGCGACAATCAACCAGTCATGGGGATTCGGTGGCACGAGTTCATCGATGCGCTCACCGTTGACGCGCACCGCCGCGTGGAGATCGGAGACGGCCCACAGAGTGGTCATAATGCCTCCTTCACACGAACATTCCCTCTACTTCTACCACAGGCTTAGACCCGCGCCCAGCGCATTGAGCGAAAGCGCCAGACGACGCCCACCATGCGGATGAAGATGAACGCGGCAATCCCGCCCCATACTCCGCTGAGCCCGGTGCCGAGAGCAAAAGCCAACCAGACGCCGGGAAGGAAGCCTAGAAGTACCGACGCCAAGGTCAGCGTGCGAAGAAACGCTGCATCCCCAGCGCCGAGGAGAACACCGTCCAAGGCGAAGACCACCCCGCCGATGATGACGAGGAACGTCATAACCCACCAAGGCCCGGAGATCACCTCGAGGACTTCCGGGCTCGTGGTGAAGATCCGCGGGATGATACCGGAACCCAGCGCAAGAATCACAGCAAGCCCAAGGGAGAAGGACGTCGAGTAGAGCGTCACCTTTCTACCCACCGTGCGGGCATAGCGCGCTGAGCCTGCACCCAGCGCCGCGCCGGTCAAGGCCTGGGCGGCGATTGCCAGTGAATCCAGCACAAGGGACAAGAAGTTCCACAACTGCATCAAGATTTGATGCGCAGCCAGTTGTGCGGTTCCGATGCGCGAAGCCACAGCTGCTGCGGATAGAAAGGCCACTTGAAAACTCAGCGAACGCACAATGAGATCGCGCCCCAGTACGAGCTGTCGGCGTACGACGCGCCAGCGGACTTCCCACGAGCCGGTATGCTCACGACGCAGTTCCCATAGGAAGAATGCCGCGATGATTCCCATCCCCAGCACCGTGGCTAAAGCCGATCCCTGCAACCCCCACGCGTGGACAAAAATGGGCACTGCAATAGCGCCAGGAATCATACCGGCAAGGGTGAAGTACAAGGGCTTGCGGGTGTCTTGAACACCTCGCATCCAACCGTTGCCGGCCATGGTGATAAGGGTAAAGGGAATCGCGATGGCGGCGATGCGCAGCCACTGCGCGGTCCCCTTCGCCGTTTCGGGGTTGCCGGTTAGCCAAGAGGCAAAGACCCCGGCGAAGAGCCACATAAGGATCGCCAGGACCAGCCCAACGCCGACGGCAACCCAGGTGGCCTGAACGCCTTCGGCTACGGCTTCCTCACGTTTGCCTGCACCGAACAGACGCGAAGCACGCGCGGTTGTGCCATAGGACAGGAAGGTCAGCTGGGTAGTGACCACCGAATGGATCGTGGCCGCAGCTCCCAGCGAGGCCAGATCCTGCGCGCCTAACCGCCCCACTACCGCGGTGTCCAGAAGCAAATACAGCGGCATGGCCGCTAAAACACCCAAAGCGGGCACAGCGAGGCGGAAGACTTCCGCCGCAGAAACCTTGACTGGTTGCTCGGAAGCCATTTAGGACAACACACCTACCA
Source organism: Corynebacterium guaraldiae (assembly GCF_053480195.1). NCBI lineage: Bacteria > Bacillati > Actinomycetota > Actinomycetes > Mycobacteriales > Corynebacteriaceae > Corynebacterium > Corynebacterium guaraldiae. The sequence continues at coordinate 158,819 of NZ_JBRBAU010000004.1, forward strand.
GCTGCGCAATAACCTCCTCAGGCGTGCCGTGCGCGGTATAGCCGGCGGCTGGAATATGGCCTCCTCCGCCAAAAGTGAGGGCCACCTCGGCGCAGTTCACTACTGAGGAGCGCAAAGACACCGCCCACACTTCGGGGGCCTGCTCCTTGAACACAACCCCGATGTCTGTGCCTTTCAGGGCGCGGACATAATCGACGAAGGACTCAATCGCTGAATCCGCATGCCTACTGACTTCCTCATGCGGCACGAAGAGGACAGCGAGGCGGTGCTCTCCTGCTGCTTCGATTCTGAGGCCGGAGAGGACGCGACCGATCATCTGCAGGTCATCGGCGGTGCTGGCATCCATAAGCTCCAACGCGATCTGCTTGGTATCGAGCCCATAGAGCATCAGGCGCGCGGCGATATCGTGCATCGCTGGGCGGCCCCACCGGAAGTTACCTGTGTCGGTCACTAGCCCCGCGTACAGACAGTGCGCGATGACGCGATCAATCTGGATGGACAGCCTATCTAAGATATCGAGCAACACCACCGTGGTGGACTCGCATACCGGATCCACAACATTGATCGCACCAAAGCCGTCGTTCGAAGCGTGGTGATCAATACACAGGACGCGTCCAACGGCCGCCATCTCCTCAATACCCTGTGCTACCGACCCGGTCCGGTCGATCGATCCGCAGTCCACAGTGACATAGAGGTCATAGCCCTGCGGGAGCTCATCTACCAACTCGATTTCATCCACGGTGGGAATGGAAAACAGGTTGGCGGAAATGTCTCGGCGCTGGCCAATCACGGTGCGGGTCTGCTTACCGCGCTGGCGAAGCGCCAACGTGAGGGCCGCCGCTGAGCCAACCGCGTCGGCGTCGGGGCGCAAGTGGGTAATGATGCAAATGCTGCTGGCCTGGACCAGCGCATCAACTGCGGCTTCGTAGTTGGTTCGTGACACTTAGTCTTCTTCCTCATCCGAGGTCTTATACGGGTTCGCATCCCCCGCCGGCTTCGCGCCTTCCTTCAGCTTGGCCAGCTCCGCATCGCGTGCGCGTGCGCGTGCAAGCACATCCTCCATGTGAGCGGAGGCTTCAGGAACGGTATCGAGCTCAAAAGACAACGTCGGGGTAAAGCGAACGGACAGCTCATCACCCACGATCTTGCGCAATTGGCCCTTGGCCCTCGTAAGAGCTTCGGCCGCTTGGTCAAAATTCGGCTCGGAATCAATATCCGTTCCGCGCACCGTGTAATACACGGTGGCATCATGCAGGTCACCCGTAACGCGGGCATCTGTGATGGTAACCAGCTCTAGGCGGCGATCCTTAATCTGGCGTTCAATCGCACTCGCAACGATTGTCCGAATGCGCTTAGCCATGCGTGCGGCGCGTGCGTGATCAACCATGGTGAAGCTCCTTTGCGTACGGTTACTGGCAACTAGTCTAGGATACCGATTCGACGCCGTTCGGCCGAAACGACTAAAGCCCAGCCAGAATATTAACTGGCTGGGCTTTAGTATCTGAGCTCTGCTACTAAGTGAAGAACTCAGGTGCGGCTAGTCGCGCGGAACCTCGACCTCTTCGTAGGCCTGAATGATATCGCCTACCTGGATGTCCGGGTAGGACAGAACCATACCGCACTCGTATCCGGCGTTAATCTCGTTGGCGTCATCCTTTTCGTGGCGCAGGGACTCGATCTTGGCATCGGAAGTAATGACGTTTCCGTCGCGCACGAGGCGCACCTTGCCGTTGCGCTTGACCTTGCCCTCGGTGACCATACAACCGGCAATGGTGCCGACCGCGGAGGACTTGAACAGCGCGCGGATCTCCGCTGCACCGGTGTCGCGCTCCTCGTAGATGGGCTTGAGCATGCCCTTCAGCGCTGCCTCAACCTCTTCGATAGCACGGTAAATCACCGTGTAGTAGCGGATATCAACGCCCTCGGCGTTGGCCTCCTCGGTGGCCTTACCCTCAGCGCGGACGTTGAAGGCGATGATGACGGCGTCGGAAGCAGCAGCCAGGGTGACGTTGGTCTGCGTCACCGCACCGACACCGCGGTCGATGATGTTGAGCTGTACCTCGTCGTCGACCTCGATATCCAGAAGGGCATCTTCCAGTGCCTCGACGGAACCGGCGTTGTCGCCCTTGAGGATGAGGTTGAGCGTCGAGGTTTCCTTGAGCACTGCATCCAGATCCTCGAGGGATACGCGCTTGCGCGCCTTCGCCTGCAGGGCGGAGCGCTTGCGAGCATCGCGCTGTGCGGCGATCTGGCGAGCCACGCGGTCGTCCTCAACAACCAAGAGGTTATCGCCGGCACCTGGCACGCCATTGAGGCCCTGCACCTGGACCGGACGGGACGGACCGGCTTCTTCCACATCGTTACCGAATTCATCGAGCATACGACGCACGCGGCCGTGGGCATCGCCGACCACGATGGAATCACCAATGCGCAGCGTACCGCGCTGGATGATGACCGTCGCCACCGGGCCTCGACCGCGGTCAAGGTGAGCCTCGATGGCAGAACCCTGCGCGTCCATGTCCGGGTTAGCGGTGAGCTCGAGGGAAGCGTCCGCGGTCAGGATGACAGCCTCGAGCAGGTCGTCGATGTTGATGTTGTTCTTCGCAGAAATGTCCACGAACATCGTGTCGCCGCCGTACTCCTCCGGAACAAGGCCGTACTCAGTGAGCTGACCACGGATCTTGTCAGGGGAAGCTTCCGGCTTATCAATCTTGTTCACCGCGACGACCACAGGGATATCCGCTGCCTTCGCGTGGTTGATTGCCTCGATGGTCTGCGGCATCACGCCGTCATCGGCAGCAACCACCAGGATGGCCAAGTCGGTGGACTTAGCACCGCGGGCACGCATGGCGGTAAACGCCTCGTGACCCGGGGTATCCAGGAAGGTGATGGTGCGCGGACCGTCTTCAACGTCCACCGTAGTTTGGTAAGCACCGATGCCCTGCGTAATACCGCCGGCCTCGCCCGCACCTTCGTTGGTCTTACGGATGGTATCCAGAAGGCGGGTCTTACCGTGGTCAACGTGACCCATCACGGTCACGACTGGCGGGCGCTTCTCAAGGGCTTCTTCGCCGCCCTCGTCCTCACCGAATTGCAGGTCGAAGGACTCGAGCAGCTCGCGGTCCTCATCCTCAGGGGAGACAACCTGGACCTCGTAATTGATCTCCGAGCCCAAGAGCTGAAGGGTGTCCTCAGATACGGAGGCCGTAGCAGTCACCATCTCACCGAGGTTGAAGAGCGCCTGCACCAATGCTGCGGGATCCGCACCAATCTTCTCGGCGAAGTCAGCCAGGGAAGCACCGCGGCGAAGGCGAACAACCTTACCGCCGCCATCAGGCAAGCGTACGCCGCCTACCTCATGCTTCTGCTGCTCTTCAAACTCATGGCGCTTCTGACGCTTCGACTTCTTTCCGCGACGCGGTGCGCCACCGGGACGTCCGAAAGCACCAGCGGTGCCACCGCGGCGTCCGCCGCGTCCACCACGGAAACCTCCGTGGCCTGGACCGCCGTGGCCTGGACCACCACCGCGGCCGCCACGGCCGCGACCGCCACCGCCGCTACCTGCGGCCTTCGATGGCATGCTGGCCGGATTCGGATGCGAAGGCATCATCGCTGGCGAAGGACGACGTCCACCGCCGCGGTTGCCATCGCCCTGCGGGCGTGCGCCGCCCTTACCACCGCGGTTATCTCCAGGCTTGCCGCCAGAGCGCTGACCCTTGCTGCCGCCCGGGCGCGGCCCTGGGCTGGGTCGATCGCTGGAGCTACCCGTGGAGAACGGGTTATTGGCCACGCGGCGGGTACCGCCAGGCTTCGGCATAGAACGCGGGGTAACAGCGCGTTCGCCACCCTTGCGCTGTGCTCCGGGCTTGGGAGCGCCGCCCGGCTTCGGGGCACCGCCTGGCTTCGGAGCAGCACCCGGCTTGGGGGCAGCCCCTGGCTTGGGGGCGCCGCCCGGCTTCGGACCAGGCTTTGGCGTGGCTGCTGGCTTCTTATCAGCCGGCTTCGCCTCTGCAGTCTTCTTGGCAGCAGATTTCTTGGCGGCGGAAGCGGGGGTGGCTGCAGACGCCTTCTTGTCTGCGGGCTTGTCGTTGCCGCCCTTTGCTTCATAGTGTGCGCGCATCTTCTTGATCACCGGCGGTTCGATGGTCGAGGATGCGGTCTTGACGAACTCGCCTTGTTCCTTCAGCGTGGCGAGCAGTTCCTTGCTGGTTACACCGAGCTGCTTTGCCAACTCGTGTACACGTAGCTTTCCGGGCACTTGTCTCCTCTTTAATCTTTCTAGGAGCCAAGGCCGCGGAACACGGCTTGACCCCTAGTTAATGGCTATGGACTTTCATCGCTGATGCTGCTTCATCGTTGTGCGCTCATCAGTGTTCGGTCTTCCTTTTTAACTCTGGGTCGCACGGGCGATTGCCCGCCGACTGCACCTGCTGCTTCGCAGCGAGGTACTCACGTACGTGACCTGTGTCCACGTCTGTGGACAATCGGAGCGCGCGCCTGAAGGCACGGGTTCGCTCCGCCAGCTCTACTGCTTCCAGATCCGGTCTAATCCACGCTCCCCTACCGGGAAGGCGGCGGCCTGGATCCGGAACAACACGGCACCCTGAAGGATCGTCCCTATCTGCGACCACCCTGAGCAGTTCCGTGTCGGGATGCTTTTGACGCGTAGCAATACACGTGCGGAGCCGCTGTCCTTGAGACATCCAACTCCTTACGTCGTATCGCCACTATTCCTGCGCCACAGCATTCCTGCATGTGGGCCGTTGTCTAGTCTACGCGAAAACGGGCCAAACCTTTAATCCCACCGCAGGCTCGTTGGAAAGCTAATCGCGAGCGGCATCAGAGTGAATATCAATCTTCCATCCAGTCAGGCGCGCCGCGAGGCGGGCATTCTGACCTTCCTTACCAATTGCGAGCGAGAGCTGATAATCCGGCACAGTCACCTTAGCCACTTGTGCCTCCGAGTCGAGGATCTCTACGCGAACGACCTTCGACGGAGCAAGGGCGTTGCCCACGTAGACGGCAGGATCTTCGTTGAAATCGATGATGTCAATCTTCTCACCACCAAGTTCACGCATCACGTTGCTCACGCGCGAACCCTTCGGGCCGATGCACGCGCCCTTGGCATTGAGCCCCTTAACGTGACCGCGAACGGATACCTTCGAGCGGTGGCCGGCCTCACGGGCAATAGCAATGAGTTCGACCGAGCCATCAGCAACCTCCGGGACCTCCAGCTCGAACAGGCCGCGCACCAGCTCTGGGTGGGTACGCGACAGCGTAATCTGCACCTTGGCACCGTTGCGGTTCACGCCCACAACGTAGGCCTTGACGCGGTCACCGTGTTCGAGTTTCTCCCCCGGCAGCTGCTCGGCAGGCAGAAGGAAAGCATCCTGGGAGTCATGCTCCGTGCCCAGCTGCACCACGACGACGCCGCGCTTGTTGGCGTGGATATCGCGCTGGACGACGCCCGACACAACCGTTCCGGTGAGCTCCGAATAGGAATCGTAGGTTCGCTCCGCCTCATTCTCGCGCAGCTTACGCAAGATGGCATCGCGGACCGCCTGCGCGCCGATGCGCCCAAAGTTGTCCGGGGTGTCGTCGTATTCACTGATGACCTCTCCAGTCTCCGGATCACTCTCAGTCACGATGACGGTGACAGCACCGCTGTCGGCGTCGATGTCGACGCGTGACTTCGTACCTTCCGCCTTGGTCTCGGCTGACTCGGAACGGTGATCCAGGTAGGAATACAAAAGGGCACCCGCAATCGCTTCGAGCAGGTCCTTTACTGGGACGCCGCGCTCGCGCTGAATCGTGCGAAGTGCCTCTAGGTCAATATTCACTTGTTAGTCCTCTCGGGTTGCCGAGTTCTGCTCGGCGAAGTCGAACGTCTGCTTTGCCGCCTCCAGCTCCATGGCTGAAGGTTGGGCAAATTCAATTTCTACCACTGCGCGGCTTAGATTTTCCAATCGCTCAACCTGATAGCGCACCTCCTTTTTCACGGTGGTGATGAGCGCCACGGATTCTTCATCCTCGGACAGCGCGCCGATGCGGGCGACGCGGGTCGTGCCAGGTTCTTCGGTGAGTGCGTAGCCCAGGAGCCTTCCTCGGTTGCGGCGCCAGTGGCGCGGAGCGCTCAGCGGAAAGTCCACCCCCGGCGTCGACACCTCCAGGGTGTAGCCCGCGCCAAAGTTGAGGGCGCCCGCCTCTTCCTGGGCGTCAAAGAGCGCCGAAATCTCCTGCGAAAGCTCCTCAATGAGATCGGAGCTTGGGCGTTCGTCACCGTCAACACGGATGATGACCTGGGATTTCTTTCCTGCACGAGTGGTCTTCACGTCTTCAATGTCGAGGCCGCGCGCGGCGGCGACAGGCTGCAGGATTTCGGTTAGTTGCGCGGGTGTTGGGAATGCCATGCGCTCTAGACTAGGACACCCGGGTAGGGTCTATCGCGTGAACCGCCGAGTAGTTGTGCCCACCCTCTTAGTCTGCGCCGCCCCCTGGCTGGGCGGCTGCCAAGCCACCGACGCGATCGTGGATTATTTTGGCCCCCATGCAGACCCTACGTTGACCTCTCTGGCTCACGATGCCAGCGCCGACGCCCACGCACTGCAGGAACTCGATCCCGATGCCGCGTCCCTGCGCGCGCAGCACGCAGACGAGCTTTACTCCGAAATTGAGCGCCTCTGCGGCCGCGACGAGGAAGGACACGTTCCGCGCTCCTGCGAAGTGAATCGTGAGGGTGAAGCACACGAGGCCGCTGATGCGGCTGCCGTGCTTGCCGCAGCTTCTTCATCGACTGAGGAGCAGCTTGACGCGGTCTCCCCGGAATCTCGGCCCTTGCTCGTGGCCCAAGCCATCGCAATGGAGGCCCGCTCCACCGATGAACCGGGCGCTGTGCCGGAGCTGACAGAGGATGACGCTGACCTCGCCACCGAACTCTTGGACTGGGAATACCAGCAGGTGTATGCCTTGGACTTTGCTCGTTCCTATGTCACACCTGACGTCGAAGAGCTGGTTGATGAGCGCCTCGCTCTGCACGAGAACCGCGTCCTCGCACTCCAAGAAGCAGTAGCCAAAATCGGACCAGTCCCACAGCCCGCAGCGGCCTACACCTCGTCCTCCGGTGAGCTGCCCGTAGACGCCGCCTCAGCGCGCGCGTTCCTTGACGACGTCGCGCATAGTGACACGGTGACATGGGCCTCCGCCGCCTCACAGGAGGCGCCCAACCAAGCGGCACCCAATGCTGAATGGCGAAGCTGGCTTATTTCTGTAGCCGCCCAATCTCACCGCATCAGTGCAGCTTAATTCCTCCCTCGCGGGCTCGATTTTCCTGAGCTACCGACGTTTGGCGTTCTTTTCGGCGTACAGCGACCAGGCATAGCGCATGACCGGAATCTGCAACGGCAGACGCACCGCGTGGTAGATCTTCTTGCCGGTTGATGCCTTGCCGCTTTCTAAGTCCCTGTAGGCCTGGTAGAAGTTCGCCGGCCACACGGCGGCGAGCAAAGCTAGGGCTGAAAGGCCGCCTGCAGGCCGCGTCGATGGGTTCGCCAGGAGTGCACCGGTCACCACTTCCCAGGCGCCAGAGGTGAAGTTGTAGAAGCGAGCCGACCCTGGAAGTTGTGGCGGGATGATGGACTCGAAGGGCTTCGGCTTAGCAAAATGCAGCACTCCCATGGCAGAGAGTGCTGCAGCCATTGAATATGTCAGTGCGGGGTTGTGAGAACTCATACCCGCGAGCCAACGCGCTTAACGCACCTAGCCGCGGATGAGCTCCGTTAAGGTGTCCACGATGGAGTCTGCGGGGACCTCACGGGTTTCGCCGCCGCGGATGCGCAGCTCAATGATGCCGTCCTTGAAGGAGCGGCCCAGGATGGCGATGAACGGCATGCCCAGCAGCTCCGCATCCTTGAACTTCACGCCCGGGGAAACCTTGGGGCGGTCGTCGAAAAGCACCTCGATGCCCGCACGGTCCAGGTCCTGCACAAGCTTCTGGCCGGCTTCGAGCGCGGCGGCGTCCTTGTTGGCCACGGCGACATGCACCTGGTAGGGCGCCACGGCCACTGGCCAGTTGAGGCCCTTCTCATCGTGGCGCTGCTCCGCCAGCACAGCAAGCATGCGCGTGACACCAATGCCGTAGGAGCCCATGGTCGGCACGGCACGCTTGCCGTTCTCATCCAGAATCTGGACGTCGAATGCTTCGGTGTACTTGCGGCCCAACTGGAAGATGTGGCCAAGCTCAATGCCGCGCTCCAAGGTCAGAGTGCCCTGACCGTTCGGTGCCGGGTCACCCTCCTTGACCTCCGCGGCCTCGATGAACTCATCCACGGTGAAGTCACGGCCAGCCACCAGTCCGACAACGTGGCGCTGCGGGGCATCCGCGCCGGTAATCCAGGAGGTACCGGAGACAACGCGCGGGTCAGCATAAACCTTCACGTCGTGAGCGTTCAGGGCGCGCGGCCCGACATAGCCCTTGACCAGGAAGGAATTCTTCTTGAAGTCACCGTCACCGGCGAGCTCAAACTCGGCCGGCTCCAGCGACGCCTCCAGGCGCTTTTCATCCAGTTCGCGGTCGCCCGGAATGAGAACGGCGGCGAGCTCCCATTCCTTCTCTTCCTCTGCGGCCGCGGGCGCAGCCACCTTGATCATCATGCACTTCAGGGTGTCCGCTGGGGTGACCGCACGGCCGTCGACAGTAATGCCAGCACTCTGTGCCCACTCCACCAGAGACTCAATAGTCTCGGCGTCCGGGGTCTCGTGCTCCTGCGCCTCCGGCAGACCGTCGAAGGGAATCTCTTCCGGCGCCTGGGTCACGACCGCTTCCACGTTGGCCGCGTAATCTCCCTCCGTGGCGCGCACGAAGGTATCTTCGCCCACCTCGGACACGGCGAGGAACTCCTCGGAGGCCGAGCCGCCCATCGCACCGGAGGTGGCCTTACAGATCGCGTAATCGATCTCCAAGCGGTCGAAGATGTTCTGGTAGGCCTTGCGGTGACGGGCATAGGACTCATCGAGCCCCTCATCCGTCATGTCAAAGGAGTAGGAGTCCTTCATAGTGAACTCGCGGCCGCGCAGCACGCCAGCGCGCGGGCGCTCCTCATCGCGGTACTTCGTTTGAATCTGGTACAGCGTGACCGGGAAGTCCTTGTAGGAGGAGTACATATCCTTCACCGCGGTGGCGAACATCTCCTCATGGGTCGGGCCCAGCAGCATGTCTGCACCCTTGCGATCCTTAAGCCTGAACAAGTTATCGCCGTATTCCGTCCAACGGTTCGACTGCTCATAAGGATCGCGCGGCAGCAGCGCTGGGAAGAGCATCTCCTGGCCACCGATGGCGTTCATTTCCTGGCGGATAACGTCTTCGATCTTGCGCATGGCGCGCAGTCCCAATGGCAACCAGGTGTACACACCCGGCGCGACGCGGCGCACATAGCCTGCGCGGACGAGAAGCTTGTGGCTGGGGACTTCGGCATCAGCCGGATCCTCACGAAGAGTGCGGAGGAAAAGCTCAGAAAGACGTGTAATCATGGTTGCTCAGTCTACATCGCTAGCATGTAGCCATGCTGATCATCCTCCCTCCTTCTGAGACCAAAGCACACGGCGGCAGCGGCGCGGCCCTGAACTGGGACGAGCTCTCTTTCCCCGCTCTAAATCCGATCCGTCAAGAAATAGCTGCTGAATTGTCGTCTTTGGACCTCGACGAGGCACAAAAGGTACTCAAGCTCTCGGACAAGCTGCGTGGGGAAGCCGAGTCCAACCGCGAGTTGGCGTCCTCCCCCACCATGCCCGCGCTGGAGCGCTTTACGGGCGTGCTCTACGACGCCCTCGATTCCCCCTCCCTTCCCCCAGCCGCGCGTCAACACCTCGCTGTGGGTGATGCACTCTTCGGGTTGCTGCGCGCCGATGATCTCATCCCGCACTACCGCCTCTCCGGCGGCACCAAGCTGGGCGGGCGCACGCTGAAGTCACGCTGGGGTACGGCGATCACGGATGAGCTGCGCGCGCTTGTCGCCGCAGGCGAGTTCCTCATCGATATGCGCTCGGGCACCTACCAGCAACTGGGCAAGCTCAAGGACGCTGCCACCGTGCGCGTGGAGTCAGTGCAAGAGGATGGCTCCCGCAAGGTAGTCTCCCACTTCAACAAGCACTACAAGGGCGAGCTCGCTCGCGTACTCGCCCTCCAGGGCGAGAGCGTCTCCTCCCTCGAGGATGCCGCTCGCGTAGCCCAGGAGGCGGGCATGAGCACCGAACTGCGCGGCACCGAGCTAGCGCTCGTGGTCTGATTTATCTATTTATCAATTTATCTGCCTGCGGAGGAGTGGACTATTCAAACCAGCGGGTTATAACGCAAACTATTGCGTTTGAGCTCGCACTCAGTGGCGATGGAGATGCCGGAGGCAATCTTTCCGCGCTCGCGAAGGCGGAACATGGCGTCCACGACGCGATCACGCAAGCCCCACGGATCGATGGTGTTGATGTAGACCTTCGTGCCGCCCTCAAAGCCGGCCAGCGTGGACACGCGCAGCTTGATCATCACGCGCCACGGCTGCGGCAGATCCACGCTGGGTGGGCGGTGGTGCCACTCTTCATTGCAGGCCACATCCGGCCCCACTGCGGCGTGAGCTGCATGGATCAGATCCGACATCCCGCGTACCTCGCCGGGGGTCTGTTCCCACGGTTCACAGCGCGGCGATTTGGAAAAAATCTCCAGCGTGGGATAGCGGTGGCCGAAACCAGCGAAGAGCACCGCATAATCATTCTCTGCGATAACGAGGTTGCGCTTTGCCGCATACCCAACTGCCCAATCGTTGTACATGTTGGGGTGCGCACGCAGAATCGCATTTTCCTGGTGGGCCGCCATTCCCAGAGCATCAATCGCGACGAGCTGCTTGTGCAGGTGGTCGAAGGACGCGCCCGCCGGTGCCAGCCAGTTCTGGAACACGGCGACATAGGAGGCATAGCGGTTTCGCTGGTAGAGCTCGCGCGTCGATTCCGCGGTGAAGTTTGTGAGCAGGAAGTGCTCATCGGGGCTCAGCGTGCCGGAGGAAGCCAGCTGGCTGTCGTCGACCGCGCCGTCCACAAAGTGGCGCGAAGAAATGATGACATCGTGCCCGCCGCCGAAGAAGCCGTCGGCGAGGGCGAGGAGGGAGTCGTCGTCCAGCGCGGCGTCCTTGCCCGCGGCCTTGAGCTTGGTGCGTACCACGTTGAGTACGTGCAGGCGCCCCGCCTCATCGGCTTCGTACTTCTCCTTGTGACGCGCTAGATCTGGGTCCATGGTGAAGCCATAGTTCTCATGCCAGTAGTCATAAGACACGATCTCAAAAAGGTTAGGAACCCGGCGAAACACCGGCTGGGTTGTGTCCAGCTCGTGCGGAAGGAGCCCGCGCTGGATCTCCCCCGAAGCCAGGATGCGGGACTTTTCCGGCGGGGTATCCAACATGCGCCCGGAGCAAAAAGCACAGCTATGCGTCAAGGCATCGGGCCCCAGCGGCTGCGGGTCTTTCGCCGGATGCGCAAGCGGACGGTTTCCACGTCCCGGCACCGTCCACACCTCCGTTCCGGAGAAGGGGTTGACTTGTTTGACGGTCCCATCCGCCATGGTCTGGATAGGTTCGACGCGGCTAAAGAGTGCTTCGCTCATGCAGCCCAGCGTAGACCTCCCTGCTCACCAGTGCGACTAGACTTAGGCCTCATGCAGCACCGATTCTTTGAAGTAGATGTCTTTGCAACTGGGCCGTTTACGGGAAATCCCCTCGCTGTGGTTGCGGATGCCGACGGTTTGAGCACCGAAGAGATGCAGCGCATCGCACACTGGACAAACTTTTCGGAGACAACGTTCCTGTGCTCGCCTACGGATCCACGTGCAGACTACCGAGTGAGGATTTTTACCCCGTACGAGGAGTTCCCTTTCGCCGGCCACCCCACACTGGGCAGTGCGCGCGTGGCGGCGGAACTGCTCGGCAAGAGCGGCACCCTGATTCAGGAATGCGGAGTTGGCTTGGTCACCGTGCGCCAGGAAGAAGGCCGTTTCGCTTTTGCTACCCCGCCTTTGGTGCGTGATGGGGCGCTTAGTGATGAGGAGCGGGCTGAGGCAGCCGCCGCCCTCGGGATCGACGAAGGCAGCATCCTTGACTCCGGCTGGGTCGACAACGGGCCCGGGTGGCGCTTAGTCCAGCTCGAGTCCGCACAAACCGTGCGCGGGCTTAGCCCCACGCCCACCCCGGGAGTCAAAGTGGGTGCGATCGGGCTCACCGGTGATGATGACCCCGCTTATGAAGTCCGCGCCATCACCGGGCAATTCGAGGACCCCGTCACCGGTTCCTTCAACGGCGGCGCTGCCCAATTCCTTCGCGCCAAGGGCGCTGTCCCCGCCTGCTATACCGCGGCACAAGGCCGCCAGGTAGGGCGCGACGGCCGCGTCTATATCAACGACGACGGCAATGACATCTGGGTCGGCGGCAACGTCCACGTTCGCGTGCGCGGAACACTGGAGTCACGCGATGTCTGAGGCTTCCCTCCCTTTCGAGTTACGCAGCGAATTCGCCCAACGCCTTCCCCACATGGTCACGGCGAGCCAGGGTGAAAAGCAGCCAGCGGCACAAATGGTGGTGCTCAACGAAGAGCTAGCCGCCGAACTGGGCCTCGACCCGGACTGGTTGCGCAGCGAAGACGGGCTGGAGTTTCTCCTCGGCCGCGGGCCAGTTACTCCCCACACGATGGCCTACGCCGGCTTTCAGTTCGGCCAATACAACCCAACAATGGGTGATGGCCGTGCTCTCCTCTTGGGCGAAGTCACCGGCCCCGCCACGCCTCACAACCCCACGGGCCTCTGGGATCTGCATGCCAAGGGGACGGGACTAACCCCCTACTCGCGCTATGGCTCTGACGGGCGCGGCACGCTGCGCTCGATGCTGCGTGAGTATCTCTTCTCCGAATCAATGCACGCCCTCGGTCTGCCCACCACGCGATCGCTGGCGGTCATCGGGACCGGCCGCCCTATTCAGCGCCAGATGGTGGAAGAAGCAGGCGTTCTCGTGCGCGTTGCCGCGAGCCACATCCGTGTTGGCTCCTTCCACTTTGCCGCGCACTCGCCCGTGCCTGGGTTACTCCAACAGCTCGCCGATTACACCATTGAACGCCACTACCCTGGCGCCGACTACCGAGAGCTGTTCACCCGCGTCATGGACGCACAGGCAGCGACGGTTGCCGGGTGGATGCAGGTGGGTTTCATCCACGGCGTGATGAACACCGATAACACCACGCTATCGGGTGAGACGATTGACTACGGGCCGTGCGCGTTCATAGAAAGCTATGACCTCAATACCTGGTTTAGCTCCATCGATACGCAGGGTCGCTACCGCTTTGGGCGCCAGCCCGACATGCTGGGTTGGAACCTAGCGCGGTTGGCGGAATCACTGCTGCCGCTTTTCGACGTCTCCCCCAACGCCGCTCTCACCTGGGCTCAGGAGGCCATCAATTCCTTTGGCGAGCGCTATGAAAGGGCACGCCGCCGCGAAGCTATGTGCCGTTTACAGATTCCCGACGAGCTCTTCCAGGACTACAGTGCGGCCCTTGCACAGTCCGCTCCGGATCTCACACAAGCCAACCGCAGTCTCGTCAGCGCTGCGGCGGGTGAACCGGCAGTAGCCTATGAGATGTTTGGTGACGCCCGTTTCGTTGATGTCTACCGTGCTAGTAGCCCCAACGCCGAGTCCCTCGAGCAAACTGTGCCCCGCGTGATTCCCCGCCCGCGTCTGGTCGAGGCCGCACTCAGCGATGCTGAAGAATTCCTCCGTTTACTTGACGCCACCACGCACCCCTTCACTGACGCTCCAGAATACGAGCAACCGGGTGGCACGGAAGGCTACCTCACTTACTGCGGAACGTAAGAGAAGAAAAGGAAAACACACCGCCGCCCCGAGGCCTCCGTAGGACAGGAAACGGAGTCTCGGGGCGGCGGTGCGTCTCTATCTTTCACTGCCGCGCTCCCGGTCGGTTTCTCAGGCCGACCGCCCCGCGCGGCTGGGGTTCTCTCTATCTCTCTCGCATGCGCTCTCTCAAACGCACACCATTATTATGGTGCGCTCTCCTTGGTGGAGCGTTCCGGTGCACTGAACGCTCCCTGCCAGTTACTGAGAATTACCTGCGAGGCAAGCACCTACGAGCCGAAAGGAGAAATTACTTGGACTCAAGCTGCAGGGTCTTCTGCGTGTACTCCCACATCTCGTTGTAGAGCTTCTTGTCCTTGGAGAGCTTGGTGCCGTAGGAAGGAATCATTTCCTGAATCTTATCGCCCCACTGGATCATGTGCTCACCGAAGCAGCGCTCCAGCAGCTCCACCATGATGGCCGGGGTGATGGACGCTCCCGGGGAAGCGCCGAGCAGGCCGGCGATGTTGCCCTCAGGGTTATTGATGAGGGTGGTACCGAACTCCAAGGAGCCGAACTGCGGTGCACCCGCCGGCTTAATCACCTGGACGCGCTGGCCGGCGATGACGGTCTCCCAATCTGCCGGATCTGCGCTCGGGACGTACTCCTTCAAGGTCTCGACGCGCTTGTCAAAGTCCTTGAGGACCTCAGTAACCAGGTACTTGGTCAGGCCGAACTCCTGTGCAGCAACGCCCAGGTAAGAGGTGATGTTATCCGGGCGAATGGACTTAAACAGGTCCAGGTAGGAGCCCTTCTTGAGGAACTTCGGGGACCAGCCGCCATACGGGCCAAACAGCAGGCCTTGCTCGCCATCGATGACGCGGGTATCCAGGTGCGGCACGGACATCGGCGGAGCGCCCACGGCAGCCTTGCCATAAACCTTGGCGTGGTGCTGCTTAATCAGATCCGGGTTCTTAGAGCGCAGCCACAGACCGGAAACCGGGAAGCCTGCGAAACCAGAGACCTCACGGACCCCAGCCTTGCGCAGCAGGTCAAGCGCGTAGCCGCCTGCGCCCACAAAGACGAACTTGGCGTGGATAGCCTCGTAGTCACCGGTGTGCAGGTTCTTTGCCACCACGCGCCACTTGGAACCATCGCGCTTGATATCAACGACCTCGTGGCCGTAGCGGATCTCGGTGCCTGCTGCCTTAGCCGCAGTGAAGAACTGCTTGGCCAGGGCACCAAAGTTGACGTCGGTACCAACTTCGGTCCAGGAAATAGCGACCTTCTGGGCGTTGAAGTCACGGCCTTCCGACATCAGAGGAAGCTTTTCCTGGAAAGTAGCGTCATCATCGCTGAACTGCATGTTCGGGAACATGTGGTTATCCTTCAGTGCATCGAAGCGGCGCTTCAGGTAGTCAACCTGGATGGAACCCTGTGCAAAGGACACATGCGGAACTGGATTGATGAAGGCCTTCGGGTCCGTCAGAATGCCGTTGTTGAGCTGGTGGGACCAGAACTGGCGCGAAACCTGGAACTTCTCATTAATGTTCATGGCCTTGGAAACATCAATGCGGCCGTTCTTCTCCGGGGTGTAGTTCAACTCGCACAACGCGGAGTGGCCAGTACCAGCGTTATTCCACGGGGAGGAGGACTCAAGCGCAGGGCCGTCCAAGCGCTCGAAGACCATCTGGGTCCAGCTGGGCTCGAGCTCACGCAGCATGGCGCCGAGGGTGGCGCTCATAATACCTGCACCAATGAGTGCGACCTCAACCTCGTCTACTACTTGTGCTGTCTTCTTATCGGAGGACACTGTACTTATTACCTCTTTAAGTCGATGTATTCGATGTGGTCAAATGCCCCGCACATGTGGGTGCACAGGGCGCGGTGAGAAAGCGCTCGACGATGCTAGGGTCCAAGCTGGCATACAGACCACCCCTGCGGAAGGTCCGTCAAGCATTAATTCCACTTTACGCCCCTTATTGCGAAATAGGCATTCCTGAAAAAATAAATGCCCGAATTCGAATTTGTTACCCCATTTGTGGTGCAGGGTGTTTCCCGTCAGCGCTCCGCCCTGCCGGACGCATCTGGCCGCGCGACCTATCATGAATCCCATGACGCATAACGAACTCGAATGGTCAGAAGATATCCTCGGCCCCGACTTCCAGGCCGCCTCACTCGAACTCGGCACCGACCCTGACGGCGAAGGCAATGTCTGCGCGACGCTCGTGCGCTATTGCCCCAGCGGCGATGCCCATGATGATCGGCCCGCCTTACTGTGGGTCCACGGGATGACGGACTATTTCTTCCACGACCACGTGGCGCGGTACTTTTATGAGCTCGGCTATGCCTTCTACGCCCTCGACCTGCGTAAGTGCGGACGCTCTCGACGAGACGGACAGACCTGGCACTACATCAGCGACTTGCAGTACTACGACGCTGATCTCAACGCGGCTCTCGATGCCCTCCCCAACCAGCGTGTCATCATCATGGGCCACTCCACCGCTGGCACCATCACCGCGCTCTGGCTCGATCGCCTTCGCCGCCATGATCGCGAGCGATTCGCACGCATCGCTGGTGTCGTATTCAACAGCCCCTGGCTTGCCATGATGGGAATACCGAATAGTGCCTATGAGGCGCTCAAGCACGTTATCTATGCCGGTGCTGCCATCGCCCCACGACTCGAAATACCCGCCGGTGACCTCACAACCTATGGGGAGTCAGTCTATTCCGGGGAACAGGGTGACTGGGACTTCGATCTTCGCCTTAAGCCGTTGGGCGGGCACCCCAAGTTCCTGGGTTGGGTTGCGGCAGTCTTTCGCGGCTTCGACGCAGTCCACTCCGGCCGCGTCAACATTGGGCTTCCGCTGCTCACTATGACCTCTGGGCGCTCCGAGCTCAACCGGCCATACAGCGAGTCTTCCAATACCGCCGATGTTGTGGTCGACGTACGCCAAAGCCAGCGCTGGGCCAAGGAGCTCAGTGCTCGCTACACGCTCCACGTTGTCAACAATGGGCGCCACGATCTTTTCCTCTCGCGCCCCGAGCCGCTACAAGACGCTCTCTCCACCACGGCGGAATGGTTGAGGACAGTAGCACCACTTGAGACGGATTAACTTCCCGCGCCTCGCGCTGCTAAAAGCCTGCACGGTTTGCGGCTAGTCAACCTTTAGAATGATCGGCATGACTTCCGCACAGCACTTTGATCTCGTCATCATCGGCACCGGCTCGGGAAATTCAATCCCCTCTCCCGAGTTTGATGATAAATCCATCGCCATCATTGAAAAGGGAACTTTCGGCGGCACGTGCCTCAACGTAGGCTGCATCCCCACGAAGATGTACGTCTACGCCGCCGACGTTGCGCTTGCCGCGCGCGAGGCCACGCGCCTTGGGCTCAGCGCCCACGTGGATGGTGTTGATTGGGAGGGCATCGTCAAGCGCGTGTTCCACAACCGTATTGATCAGATTGCCCGAGGCGGCGAAGAGTACCGCCGCGGCGAAGAAACGCCCAATATTACAGTCTTCGATCAGCACGCTCGGTTCATCGGGCCAAAGACCCTGCAGGCGGGTGAGGACATCATCACCGGTGACAATATTGTCATTGCTACCGGCTCACGTCCCGTGCTACCCGAGCCTTATGCCAGCGCCACTGCCCCAGTTCACACCAACGAAGACATCATGCGGCTTGAGAAGCAGCCGCGCAGCCTCATAGTGGTCGGTGGCGGTTATATCGCTATGGAGTTTGCTCACGTCTTCGACGGGCTGGGGACCGACGTCACCGTGGTCAACCGCTCGGAGAAATTCCTCCGTTTCCTCGATGAGGACCTAAGCTCCCACTTCAACGACATCGCACGCAAGCGCTTCGACGTCCGCATCGGAACCGCCACAGCGCTCGATGAAACCGAGGACGGAGTACGCCTTACCTTGGATAGCGGGGACGTCGTGGAGGCAGAAGCCATCCTCGTCGCCACGGGACGCCAGCCCAACGGCGACAAGATGGATCTTTCCGCCAGCAGCATCGAGATGCACGAGGACGGTCGTATCAAGGTCGACGAGTTCGGCCGCACAACGTGTGAAGGCGTGTGGGCGCTCGGGGATGTTTCATCTCCATACATGCTCAAGCATGTGGCCAATGCGGAGCAACGAGCAGTGCAGCATAATCTGCTGCACCCGGATGATCTCCAGCCCATGCCCCACGAACACGTTCCCGCCGCCGTCTTTACCCACCCACAGATTGCATCGGTGGGCCTCACTGAGGCGCAAGCCCGCGAGGAGGGCTACGACGTCACAGTAAAGGTGCAAAACTTTGGCGACGTTGCCTATGGCTGGGCCATGGAAGACTCAACGGGCATCTGCAAGCTCGTGGCCGACCGGGCCACCGGCAAGCTCCTCGGCGCCCACATCATGGGCCCACAGGCCTCCACGCTTATACAGCAACTGATCACCGCGATGAGCTACGACCTCGACATGCGCAAGTTCGCCCGCTCACAGTATTGGATCCATCCGGCACTGCCAGAAGTAGTGGAAAACGCAGTTTTGGGACTAGAGTGGCTAGAGTGAAAGTTACATCGAAATGAGTGACGTTTTTCACATTGTCGTTGAACTAGATTCACTATTCCCGCTGAACGCCACTACAAGCACGTTTTAACGCCAGCAACATCTGCCAGAAACCTTTAAGAAAATCACCCATTCCGGGGGTGATAACAGGCAGGCGATAAAAGAACGCTCCAACTGACGTGCATTTTGCCTGACCGTTGGCTAGGTTAATTACGGACACCGGAACGAGCCGATACTCTCTACCGGCTCAGTGTGTTTTGGGGATACCAAATTAATCCCTATCCCTGTAAATCAAGACCTCATAACCAGAGGCCTTGCACGTACGACACTAAGGACTTTTGATATGCGTATCCGCAATGCAGCCATCGCCGGCGCTACTGCTCTCGCTGTTACCTTCGGCGGCTCCACCGTCGCTTTCGCACAGGACGCTGCTCCGCAGGACGAGAACGCCTCCTCCACCTCCCAGGAGAACGGCTCCTCCGCTTCCGAGGAAGGTACCAAGGGCGAGGCTTCCCTGTCCTCCAAGATTGGTGACTGGTTCTACGTTGATGAGAACGACAACAAGGGCACTGAGGCTGACGGCCGCGCCATCTTCGGCTCCTCCAAGCACGAGCACTGCGACGCTGACGAGACCGACCAGGACTGCACCTCCCTCGGCGATCAGCCGACTTGGGCCAAGACCTTCTACGGCCTGGGCATCGCTAGCGCCGTCGCTTCCGTGGCTGGCCTGATCGGCGTTGTTTACAACTTCTTCGTCCACGGCCCGTCCTTCTAAGACGTCTCCCTCACACACTTTTCCGAAAGGCTTAAATTTCATGCGTAACTTCCGCACCGCCGCTGTTGCTGCTGCAACCGCTGTTTCCGTTGCTTTCGCTGGTACCTCCGTTGCTTTCGCTGCAGAGGCCGATACCGAGACCAACACCACCTCCTCCGAGCTGTCCTCCGCTGGCGACAAGGTCAAGGAGAACGACTCCGACGCTACCCTGTCCTCCAAGTGGGGCGACGCTACCGAGGGTGACAAGAAGGTCTCCGGCGAGGATCTCTTCGGCAAGGAGAAGGCTGAAGACAACCCGCTGTGGGCTGAGATCTGGCGCGATGGCACCTTCGCTGCTTTCGGCACCGCTATCGCTGGCGCTCTGATCGCTGCTTACAACTTCGCTGTGTACAACAACATCGTTCCGCAGCACGTGCTCGATCCGATCTTCCGCCGCTAATTAAGCTGCGGGTACGCTGACTAGCTCAGCGCGCTTTTTCTAGCGCCCATCCTCTTTTCTTGAGGATGGGCGCTTTTGCATGCCAGATTTTCTAATGATTCGGGACAATCTTGATGCTGGCTTGATCATTTCTTAGCGGTTTAATGTGACTGTGAACGTAGCTAAGTAACTAGAGCTCTCTAAGAGGGAAATGGGAAAGCTAGTGGTGAAGATTTCGTGAATCCCTCCAATGTTTACGCTAGAATCGCTCCAGTGACTTGGGACACCCTAGTTACTCCAGTTCCTACGAGTTTTAAAAGGATTCACACTATGCGCATTCGCAAGGCCACCATTGCCGGTGCTACCGCTCTCGCTGTTGCATTCGGCGGCACCGCCGTTGCTTCCGCTGCAGAGGGCAGCAGCAACGATTCTGCAACCAACTCTTCCGCAACCGCTGGTGAGCAGCAGGGCAACCAGAAGGCGGGCGGCTCCTCCGAGCTGGGCAAGGCACTCGACGCCGACAAGGAAGCCAACGCCCAGAACATCTTCGGCCAGAAGTCTTCTATCTCCGGTGAGCCGAAGTGGGCACAGGCCCTCGCCGGCATCGGCATCGTCGCCACCATCATCACCATCGCCGGTGGTCTGGTTGGCCCGGCACTGAACTACCTCAAGTACGGCATGTAGTTCTCCCCTTCCCCTTCTAACCCACTTTCTGAAAGGCTTTACTCAAGATGCGTAAATTCCGCACCGCCGCCGTTGCTGCTGCAACCGCCGTCACCGTCGCCTTCGCTGGCACCACCGTTGCTTCCGCCGCTGAGGCCGTTGAGGGCTCCGGCCTGACCGACCAGCAGGTTCAGGAGGAGCTCCAGAAGGACGCTACCTCTTCCGAGATGTCTTCCGCACTCTCTTCTGAGGGCGAAGGCTCCCTCTCCTCCAAGCTGGGTGGCGTGACCGACGGCGACATCACCGGTAATGGTGCTGACGCTTTCGGTTCCACCAAGAACCCGTCCCAGGTTCCGCAGTGGCTGGACCTCTGGCGTGGTGGCACCATCGCTATGGTCGCCGCTGCCGCTGTTTCCACCGCTGTTGCCGCTTACAACTACGCTGTGTACTCCGGTATGATCCCGGACTACGTTGGCCAGGCTTTGAAGAACGTTTCCTTCTAGTTAGCGCTCTTTACTGGCAGCACAAAGCCCTCCGCCCCACCGTGTATTGCACGGGGAAGGTGGAGGGCTTGTTTCGTTTCGGCTATGTTTAAACGCTCGACGTTTAAACGCTAGGCCTCATCCGGCAGGGTGAGGATCTCGTTGCCGTCATCGGTGATGACGATGGTGTGCTCGAACTGGGCGGTGAACTTGCCATCGGTGTTCTGGACGGTCCAGCCGTTATCCCAGATCTCATAATCCAGGGAACCCAGGTTGATCATCGGCTCGATGGTCAAGGTCATTCCGGGCTCGAGGATGTCGCGGTAGGTCATGGAATCATAGTGCAGCACGACCAGCCCGTTGTGGAAGGTGGGGCCCACACCGTGACCGGTAAAGTCAGTGACCACGTTGTAGCCAAAGCGGTGAGCGTAGGACTCAATGACGCGTCCGATAACGTTAATCTCACGGCCCGGTTTTGCGGCCTTAATGCCGCGCATCATCGCTTCCTTGGTGCGCTCCACTAGCAGCTTGTGTTCTTCGGTGACGTTGCCTGCGAGGAACGTAGCGTTCGTATCGCCATGGACACCGTTCTTAAAGGCAGTGACGTCGATATTGACAATGTCTCCATCCTCAATCACCGTCGTGTCCGGAATGCCGTGGCAGACAATCTCATTGAGGGAGACACAGCAGGACTTCGTGAACCCCAGGTAGCCCAAAGTCGACGGGTAAGCACCGTGGTCACACATGTACTCGTGCGCCACGCGGTCGATCTCATCCGTGGTCACGCCAGGCGCCACTGCTTTTCCGGCCTCCTGGAGAGCATTGGCGGCGATTCGGGAGGCCTCACGCATGGCCTCAATAACCTCTGGGGTCTGCACGAATGGCTCGCCCTGGGCTTCCTGGACCGAGTCCTTCCACACGTACTCCGGGCGCTCAATGTCCTTCGGTACCTTGCGGATTGGAGTATCTTTTTCTTGCTTCAGCATCGCGCGCTTAGTCATAACTACTCATGGTAGCCCTCTTCCCCAGCGCCCGACAAAGGACACCACAGGCGCGCTGACTACGACGCGCTACTGCTCTTGTGCGGGGGCCACCTCGCCGTGGCCTTCCGCGCGGAGGGCGTCGAGGCGCTGCAGGAAATTGTCCGTGATGTTGACCGAAATCGTCGAGCCACCGCCCAGAACAACCAGAGTTGCGAAAGCGATATCGTCGTCGCGGTAGCCGGTGAACCAGGCATGCGAGCCACCATTGATCTCCGCTTCACCGGTCTTGCCGTAGACGGTGCCCTGCGCCTGCATCCCTGATGCCGTACCGCTTGCCACCACCTGGCGCATCATGTCCCGCACCTGAGTCAATGTTTCCTCGCTGGGCGCGGGGACCTTTTCGGACACCTTGGTCTCACGTGACTCAATAAGCGTCGGCGTCGGGGTCTTGCCCGCCGCGACCGTCGAGGAGACAAGCGCCATGCCGAAGGGAGAGACAAGGTCGAGGCCCTGTCCATAACCAGATTCCGTGCGCTCGAGGGGTGTCTCGCCCTCGGGGACGGAGCCGGTGAGCGTCGATAAGCCCGGCACCTCATAGTCAATTCCCAGACCATATTGTTTGCCCACATCACGTAGCTCACCCTTCGGCAGATCCGTTGAGATCTGCGCAAAAGTGGTGTTGCAGGATTGTGCAAAGGCTTGACGCAGCGGCACCGAGCCAAGGGAGAACCCGTTGTAGTTGGTGACGGTGCGCCCATACAGCTCCATGGTGCCGGGGCACGGAACGATAGAGTCTGGAGACAGGCCTTGCTTGTCGACGCCCGCCGAGGCCGTAATGATCTTAAACACCGAACCCGGTGGGAACTGACCTTGGAGGGCGATATCGCCCTTCTTATCTGCCTCCGGGGTTTGGGCCACGGCTAGAATCTCGCCGGTCGAAGGGCGCATGGCCACGAGCATGGCCTCGTATTCAGCACGCTGATTGACGGCTTCTTGCGCGGCACGCTGGACGTCATAGTCCAGCGATACCTTGATGGACGGAGCTGCCTCGGGTTCGTGATGCTCGACGTCGGAAAGCGCGGCTCCGTGTTCGTTGACGACAGAAACGGACCATCCATTTGTTCCGTCGACCTCCTCGGAGACCATGGAGCGCACGCGGGCGAGGATGTCCGGGGCCAAGCCAGTATCGCGCGTGATAAGCGCGGGTTCCTCGTTGAAGCGGATCCCTTTCTGGTTCTCCAGAACCGGGCGCAGCCGCGCTGCCTGAGCCTCATTGAGCATGGTGACTGAGTAGGAACCATCGACCTCCTCGAGATTCTTGGCTAGCTCACCAGAGTCAATCTCCGGGATGGAATCATCCTCTTGATGAGCTTGGCTCAGCGCGCCGGATACTTTCGCGGTGACGGGGCGTGGGTCGTCTACGGCGTCGGTATCGACAACGAGGCGGTATTGCAAGCCCGGAGACATGAGTTCCACTCCATCGGAGGAGACCACGCCGGCGCGTTTCGGCGCAATTGAGCGCAATTCGAGGTGTTGGTGCGCGCCGAGATCGGGATGGATAATGCTGGGCTGCCAGCGCACCGTCCAGTCTTTCTCCTTGCGCGTTAAGGCCATCGAGGTGTCATAGCGCAGGGAACGATTGCGAGGCAGGGTCCACGTCACCGAATAGTGCGCGGTGGCTTGGGCCTCTTGTTGATCAACCCCGGTCAATTCGACGTCGAGCCCCTCCGCTTGCAGGCCCGCGAAGGTTGCGTCAAGCGTGTTCGTAGCTGTGCTGCCATCATCGACAAGCTGCGCCAAGTCCTCATTATTGCGGGTTTCCATGTCTTCCAGGAATTGCTCAGCGACTGGGCGCGCGGACACCGGCTTGGGGGTGCATCCCACCAATGACGACGCCGCGATACCTGCCGCACCGAGCAGCGCCACGAACCTCTTCATGCTTGGGCAGCGTAGCAGCCTGGGGCGGCTAGACGGCCGCCCCACACCGCAGGTGGGTTACTTGGTAACGCGGACCTCAGCCTTGGCGCCCTCCACAGCTTCCAAACCTTGTTCTTCAGCTAAGCGCATTGCCTCTTCGATGAGCGTTTCCACGATCTTGGATTCGGGAACGGTCTTGATGACCTCACCCTTGACAAAGATCTGGCCCTTGCCGTTACCGGAGGCCACGCCAAGATCGGCATCGCGGGCCTCGCCCGGACCGTTCACCACGCAGCCCATGACGGCCACGCGCAGCGGGAACTCCATGCCGTCGAGGCCTTCGGTGACCTCGTTAGCCAGCTTGTAGACGTCCACCTGTGCGCGACCACAGGACGGGCAGGAGACAATCTCCAGCTTGCGCGGGCGCAAGTTGAGGGACTGCAGAATCTGGTCGCCGACCTTGATCTCCTCGACCGGATCCGCAGACAAAGACACGCGGATGGTGTCACCGATGCCTTCGGCAAGCAGGGCGCCGAAAGCCACGGAAGACTTGATGGTGCCCTGGAATGCCGGGCCGGCCTCGGTGACGCCGAGGTGCAGCGGGTAGTCGCATTGAGCGGCGAGCTGGCGGTAGGCCTCCACCATGACGACGGGGTCATTGTGCTTGACGGAAATGGCGATATCGCCGTAGCCGTGCTCCTCGAAGAGGCCGGCCTCCCACAGTGCGGACTCGACGAGAGCCTCCGGGGTGGCCTTGCCGTACTTCTCCATGATGCGCTTGTCCAAAGAACCGGCGTTGACGCCGATGCGAATCGGGATACCGGCATCGCCGGCGGCCTTCGCAACCTCTTTAACGCGGCCATCAAATTCCTTGATGTTGCCCGGGTTGACGCGGACAGCGGCACAGCCGGCATCGATGGCGGCAAAGATGTACTTGGGCTGGAAGTGGATATCTGCAATCACCGGGATCGGAGACTTCTGCGCAATCGCTGGCAAGGCCTCCGCATCAACCGTCTTCGGGCAGGCAACGCGAACGATGTCGCAGCCGCTGGCGGTCAGCTGTGCAATCTGCTGGAGGGTAGCGTTGACGTCGTGCGTCTTCGTCGTGGTCATCGACTGCACTGAAATCGGGTGATCAGAGCCCACGCCCACCTGGCCAACCATGAGCTGACGCGTCTTGCGGCGCGGCGCCAGGGTGGGAGGCGGGCCGTCGGGGATTCCAAGACCAATAGGGGTCGACATGTGTGCTCCTTGCTAATTGGGTTTTAACGCCCCCACTCTAGCACCGCACGCGACAGGCCGATCACTAACCAAACAGCCGGATTGGGTTCACCACATCCGCAATCATGATGAGCGCGCCCACCGCCATGAGGACGAAAGCCAGAACATAGGTCACCGGCATGAGCTTGGTGTAATCCGCCGGCCCCTTCGGCTTCTTGCCCATGAGGCGGCGCAGAGCGTCGCGGATCTTTTCATAAATAATGACGGCGATATGGCCGCCATCGAACGGCGGGAGCGGGATGAGGTTAAACAGCGCGAGGAAGAAGTTGAGGGTGGCCAGCATCATGAAGAAGGATGACCACAGGCTCCGCTCGACCAACTCGCCGCCCACCCGGGAGGCTCCCACCACAGACATTGGTCCGTTAACATCGCGCTCCTGCCCAAAGATGGAGGCCACCACGCCCGGGATCTTGGCTGGGAATTGCGCGATTCCTTGGACCGTGGCGTTGAGCGCATAGCCCGAGTAGCGGGCGGTCGCCGGGAAGGCGTCGACGAAGGAGTAGATCTCCCTGATATCGATAATCTGGTTGCTCATACCGATGGCGCCGACCTCCACCAGTTGCCCCTCGGCGTTGAGTCGAGTCACCGTAGCAAGCGTGATGTCGAAGTCACGCGGCTCGCCATCGCGTTCGACTCTGAGGGTGACAGTGTCACCGGGGTAGCTCATGACGGTATCGCGAAGCTGCGCAAAGGAGTCCATGGTCTCGCCGTTCAGCGCTAGAACGATGTCCCCAGGTTCCACGCCCGCCTCACCAGCAGGGCCTACTCCTTGGCACGGTTCGAGTTCGCCATCGGCCTTCTGATTCGCCGCGCAGGAGACCTCGCCAACGCGCGGGCGCACATCCGCGTCTGGGTTGGGCAAGCCCGTCGTCATGGCGATGAGCAGCAGGATAATAAATCCTAAAAGCAGGTTGACGGTGATGCCGCCGGCCAGCACGATGATGCGCTGCCACGCCGGCTTTGTGTACATGGCATAGGGCTTTTCCTCTTCCGTGAGGAACTCATCCTGCGCCGTCATTCCTGCAATATCGCAGAAACCACCCACCGGGAAGGCAGCGAGGCCATACTCTGTGTGGCCACGTGTAAAGGACGCAACGCGTGGACCGAAACCGATGAAATAGCGGCGCACACGCATACCGAAGGCACGAGCGGTAAACATGTGACCGGCCTCGTGCAGGGCAACAGTGATGCCGATCCCCAAGGCGAAGAGAACTATGCCGAGGACATTTGCCATAAATCAGGGGCTTTCTATCGAGCGAGCGAATCCACCATCGTGTTGGCGCGACGGCGGGCCTCGCCTTCCACGGCGAGGACATCATCGACGCTAGAGGGTACACCAGCGAACTGCGCGGCCTGATCCACGACGTGACTGACAACGTCAACAATTTCCGGGAAGTGAATGCGCCCTGCCAAGAAGGCCGCGGCCGCCTCCTCATTGGCAGCGTTGTACACGGCTGCGTGCGTACCTCCGGCGGCGGCAACCTCGCGCGCTAAGCGAACGGCCGGGAAGGCTTCATCATCCAGCGGCTCAAAGCGCCAATCATGTGCGGTGGAAAAGTCCAACGCCGGCTGGGCACCCGGCACGCGGCGCGGCCAATCCAGTGCCAGGGAGATCGGTAGCTTCATCGACGGTGGCGAGCACTGCGCGATGGTGCAGCCATCGGTGAACGTTGCCATCGAGTGGACGATGGACTGGGGGTGGACGGTGACCTCGATGCGCTCTGGGGAGACGTCGAAAAGAAGCGTGGCCTCAATGAGCTCCAGGCCCTTGTTGACCAGCGTGGCGGAATTCAGAGTGTTCATCTGCCCCATCGACCACGTTGGGTGCTGCGCGGCCTGCCGCGGAGTGACATCCCACATCTCCTCGCGGGTCCAGCCTCGGAAGGGACCGCCGGAGGCGGTGAGCACGAGGTGATCAAGCTCCACATCACTGCCCGCGCGCAAACATTGCGCCATGGCGGAATGCTCCGAATCCACCGGAATGATCTGGCCCTCCCCCGCAAGACGGGTGACGATGGAGCCACCGGCGACGAGGGATTCCTTATTCGCCAACGCCAGAAGCTCACCCTTTTCCAAAGTCGCGACCGTGGAGGCTAGGCCCATTGAACCGACGAGCGCGTTAAGGACCTTGTCCGCATCGATGGCCCGGACCAGCTGCTCTGCGGAATCTGGGCCGGAGAGCACGGTGCCGCCGAGGGCCTCGGAGACGGTGCGTGCCGCATCGGGCTTGGCGACGGCCACGTGGTCAAACGAAAGGTTGAGGGCACGAGCCTGCTCGATAATAAGCTGCGGGTTGGAACCGCCGGCGGCAATGCCCACGACCGTGAACTTATCCGGATTATCCGCGATAACGTCCAGAGCCTGGGTGCCGATCGAGCCAGTAGAGCCGAGAATAAGAATGCGTTGGGTACTCACCCTCTCAACCCTAGCCGGTCAACCCTAGTCGGAGTCCTGTGCGCTCCGATAGCGATAAGCGGGGGTGTTTAATCGCGGTTGCCGGCAGGATCATTTAAACTACTACACAGAATAACTGGCATTTTCGTGCGCTCGCCTCACGCAACTAGTTCTAACCAGGGCGGGCCGCATGTACACGCAAAGGAGAGCAAGTGTCTTCCCACAAGCCGGCATCGCAGGTTTTCGACGGCGTATCCACCGATGACGTCCCGTCCGCAGGTTTCGGTTGGTCCCGCATCAGCCGCTCGGGCGTACAGATCGCCGGCTGGACGTCCGTCGCGTTCCTGCTTGCTTATAACTTTGGTAACCACAAGGGCCACGTAGAGACGGTCTGGCTTATCGCCTTGGCAGTCCTCATCGCCCTCGGCTTGGTCATTTACGCTCTGCAGCCGAAGCTCTCCCAGGTACGCACCTTGACTGCCCGCAACAAGCCGGTGGGCCATGAGGAGCCGGACTGGGCATACGAGCAGAAGACCGTTGGCAACGTCTACGCTTCCCTGACCGATGACGAGCTGCGTGCCCTCAACATTGAGCCCTCCCGCGTCGCTCACCTCCGCGGCGTGTCCGACGGCCGCCACGCTGCCAAGTCGGTGGCTAACTAAAGCGCTTCTTCGCTGTAAACAAAAGCTCCCTTCCCGCAGTTCATGAATGAACTGCACATGGAAGGGAGCTTTTGTACTATCTGCTCAACCCCTAGCTCACGTAACGGTTTACCGTGGCGTAAATCTCCGGGGTTCGCTCCTGCGCCCTCTTTCCGGCGAAGCGCCAGACAGCGGCGTAGACAAGTGACGGAACCAGCAGAGAAACTATCACAGCGGCATATAGCAGCCAGCCGCCGCGCTCATAGCTGAGGGCAGAAACCACGATGCCGGGAAGCGCGGGCACCCACACCAGCATCATGCCGACGAACGCCGTGAAGAAAGCGCCAGCGGAATAGCCGGATTTGTCATTCCACCGGTTCTGTCCCGGGGCTGACAAGGGATAAGGGTTGAGCACGGTCAGTCCCAAGCCCACCGCCGCCGTGGAAATGAACACGCCTAGAGCCACAGCTGTGCACAACATGCCCAAGGTGAAGTTGTCGCTAAAGACAAGAACCACTACAGCAAGCAGCACAAACCCGATCAAGGGAATAGTGACGTGTGCGAGGTGGCGCGCATGAAGGATGGTACGCGGAGCAACCGGCGCCACCATGTGGACCCAATTCGACGGCCCATCGAAGCCATAATCATTAGCCAAGAGCGAAGAGAGCACGATCGCGCTGAAGCACAGCATGAAATATGCGGTGAAATCATCGCCCTTCCACAACTGATATAGGGTCAGCACGCCAAACAAAGGCATCGTGTAGAGCATGCCGGTTTGCCGCTTATCGCGGGTGAGATAACGCAGTGCGCGAGAGTATTCCATCGCCGCCGGGCTGGAATAAGACCAAGCGCCCAACTCCAACTTGGACACACCCTTGCCCGTCACTTCGCTGGCTGCGTCACCGCCTGTTCCGGGGTTGCGCATGAGGCCGCCTATCTGACGGGACCATGCCCATACCAGCAGGACAAGGCTGCCCACCGCGATCAGTAGTTGGGATAGGGCGGTGATGAGGTGGCCGTCGGCAAGCGCGAGCGCCCACCCCACCCCGGCACCCAACGGGGTCCAGGCCATGATGGTGCCCACCGAATCGAGCGGAGGCAAGGACTCGAGGACGCTCTGTGCCTGCAGCATGCCAAAGACCAGCAGGCCCATAACCACCATCGCCGCAATTTGGGTGCGCGACTTTTGGGAATCCGCGATAGCGGAAGCCACTTGGCCAAGACATTCGCCAACGATGATGGTCGTCGCGCACGACAGCACCATGCCCACGACGAAGGGCACCGCAGCCCACCCGGTTCCTGTCAGGATGAGGAAAATGCTGCCGATGATCGCATACACCAGGGAAAAGACGACCGACATGATGGCGCGGGTGGTCAGCAGACCGGAGAAGAACAAGCCCGGAAGGACCTCACGGGGAGTCAGAGGAAGGGCTCCCAGAGTTGTCGGGCTCAATTGATTCTCCCCCGCCGGCATAAAGAGAGCGAGGAGTATGTAAATGAGCATGCCGCCCGCCACGCCGACGGTCAGTGCTTGGTAGCCGTGTCCGGGCGTGGTGATATCTGCATACACCATGGCTGCGATGGAAAAGAGGCCGATTGCTCCGTAGATCAGCATCATGAGCCCCATCATGAGCGTCGCCGGATTGGAAGAAACGCTTCGCCACCACAGAGTGCGATGAAGGCTGAACAGAGTGGATGTCATTCAGCGTCACCTGCCGCTGGCGAGCGCAGCCACCCAAACTTCGAGGCATCCAGGTCCCGCCCGCCGACGGCCGCGATAAACAGGTCGCTCAAGCTTTGGCCTTGACGGACATCGTCGACGTGGCCCGCGGTGATGACTTGGCCGCCGTTGATGATGGCGACGTGGTCGCACAGCCCCTCGACGAGCTCCATGACGTGCGAGGACAAAATAACCGTGCCGCCGCGGGAGGCATAGGCGCGCAGCATCTGCTGGATGAGGCGCCCGGAGACCGGATCCACGGCTTCCAGAGGCTCGTCAAGGATAAGCACCTCCGGGTTGTGCAGGACGGCCCCGGCCAGGAGAATCTTTTTGGTCATGCCGGCGGAATAGTCCGCGATGCGTTTATCGGCGGCCTCGGAGAGGGAGAGGGCGTCGAGAAGCTCCTGCGCACGGCGCAGCGACTCGGAGCGCTCCAACTTGTGAAGGGCGCCGAGGTAGTGAAGGTATTCAGCGCCAGTGAGACGGTCAAAGACCGGCGCCCCATCCATGAGCAGCCCCATGGCCTGTTTGGCGGGGATGGGCTCCTCCCACACGTTGTGGCCGGCGATGAAGCTGTGGCCGGCATCAGGGCGCTGGAGGCCACACGCCATGGTCAGCATCGTGGTTTTGCCCGCGCCATTCGGCCCCACTATCCCGTAGATGGATCCGCGCGGTACATCCAGGTTGAGGCTGTTGACGGCAATCTGAGAACCAAAAGACTTGCGCAGATCGCGCACCGCTAAAGCTTGGGTGCGTGGATCTGCCGCTAAGTCCTCGCGATAAGGATGAGTCATAAGCATTAACGGTATCAAGAACCATTAATGCTTTCTCCT
The DNA here is from genome assembly GCF_053480195.1 of Corynebacterium guaraldiae. Taxonomy (NCBI): domain Bacteria; kingdom Bacillati; phylum Actinomycetota; class Actinomycetes; order Mycobacteriales; family Corynebacteriaceae; genus Corynebacterium; species Corynebacterium guaraldiae. The sequence goes on from NZ_JBRBAU010000004.1 coordinate 189,348, forward strand.
CCGGCGAAACTATTGTTAGGAAACTGTAAGCAGAGCTCTTAAGCGCTCTCACGCTCGTCGGCGGCGAGCTGGCCACAGGCCGCAGCAATTTCATCGCCCTTGGTATCGCGCACGGTGCACGGCACGCCCTGCGCGATGACGCGGCGAACGAACTCGTCCTGGCGCGCCTTCGGGGCAGCATCCCACTCCGAGCCCGGCGTGGGGTTCAGCGGGATCACATTGACGTGAACCTTGGAGCCCAGAGCCGCATGCAGCTTCCGGCCCAACATGTCAGCGCGGAAATCCTGATCATTCTTATCGCGGATCAGCGCGTACTCGATGGAAACGCGGCGGCCCGACTTATCGGCGTAGTACTTAGCGGCATCAAGTACCTCCTCAACCGGCCAGCGGTTGTTAACCGGCACGAGGGTATCGCGCAGTTCATCGTCCGGGGTGTGCAGGGAGACTGCGAGGGTGCAGGACAGATCCTCATCCGCGAGCTTGCGGATGGCCGGGGCCAAGCCGACCGTCGATACCGTGACATTGCGCTGGGACAGGCCGAAGCCTGTGAGTTCAGAGCCGGTAATCTGGCGCACCGCGTGAACCACGCGCTTGTAGTTAGCCAGCGGCTCTCCCATGCCCATGAAAACAACGTTGCTCAAGCGACCGCCTTCCTCTTCCATGAGGCGAGCGGCGTGCCTAAACTGCTCCACGATTTCCGCGGTGGACAGGTTGCGGTCCAACCCGCCCTGGCCGGTGGCGCAGAACGGGCAGGCCATGCCGCAGCCAGCCTGGGAGGAGATACACAAGGTGGCACGCCCTGGGTAACGCATGAGCACGGATTCCAGCAAGGTGCCGTCGTGCAAGCGCCACAGGGACTTGGTGGTTTCCCCGTCGTCGGTGGAGGTCTGACGAATGGGCTGCATGAGCGTGGGGAACAAACGCTCCTGCACCGCCTCGCGGGCGGCGGCCGGGATATCCGTCATCTCAGAAACATCGGCGGTGTGGTGGACGTAGTAGTGCTTGGCCAGCTGCTTTGCCCGGAACTTGGGCAGGCCAAGTTCCGCGAGCGCCTCAATGCGCTCGGCCTCGGTCAGGTCCGCGAAGTGCTTCGGGGGTAGCCCGCGGCGCGGAGCGGAGAAATTCAGTTTCAGTGGTTCAGCCATGGTAGAGCCCATTTTCCACGTTTTCGGCCACATTATCCAATCTAAACTCTGCTGGAGTGGCGAAAGTGACATCTCAACCTATTTAATAGATGCATGACGAATCCAGAAAACTCCCCTGAAGAATTCCGCACCAGCACTCCGGCCGAGGAGCCGTTGACCGATTACTCTGCGGAAGCCCCCGCCACCGAAGGCTCCGTAGAGCCAGTTCCGACCACGACGGCTTATGAGAATAAGAATGATGGCAAGGTGAAGGGCTCTTTCGCTGCCAGCACGTGGATTGCCCTGATCGTGGGCTTCCTGCTGCTCATCGTCCTCATCATCTTCATCCTGCAGAACCAACACCAGGTACCGCTGAACTTCCTTAACTGGTCCGTCCAGTTCCCGGCGGGCGTCACTTACCTCATCTGCGCCATCGCCGGAGCCCTCATCATGGCCCTCGTCGGCGGCTGGCGCATGTTCGAGCTGCGCCGACAGGTGCGTAAGCAGGCTCGCCGCTAAATCTAAGGTGCAAGGGTGGTGAGAAAGCTCATCGCCACCCAGGTCACCATCGCAGAGGGCAGCATGCCGTCCAAGCGATCCATGATGCCGCCGTGCCCCGGCAGCAGGGCAGACATATCTTTGATTCCCAGTTCGCGCTTGAACTGGGATTCCACTAAGTCACCGAGAGTGGCGCAGAAAACCAGTCCTAGTCCCATGAGCGCGCCCACCCACGGCTTGTGGTGAAGAAGGAATGCGAAAGAAAGCGCGCCGGTAAGGGTTCCGAAAACAACCGAACCGGCAAAGCCTTCCCACGATTTTTTGGGGCTGACCGCCGGGGCCATGGGATGCGAGCCAAACATCACGCCGGCGATAAAGCCACCGGTGTCTGAGGCGACGACACAGAGCATAAACACGACAATCGACGCCGCCCCCGAGGCAAAGGGCGTCTCCACCCGCGAAAGCATCGCGGCAAACGTGCCAAAGAGGGGTATCCAGGTCAGCACGAAGATGCCCATCGACATATCACGGAGATAGTTAATTGGCGGACGGTGCCTGCCGTTGTGGAAGAGGCGCCCGAACATGAGCGCCAGAACCGCAACCACATAGACCGCAACGAGGCCCGGGGCGTTGAGGAACCACGAGACCCACACCATGGCTTGGCCAAGAACGATCAGCAGGGTGCGCGGGACATAGTAGGAGTGCTCCCGCAACCGGGTGAGAACCTCCCACATACCCAAGCCCACTGCGGTGGCGACGACGAGATACCACACCAAGGGCCCGGCCCACACCGCAAAAACGACGAGCGCGCCCAAGCCGACGCCGACGGCAATCGCCGCGGGCATGTCTCGGCCCGCGGAATTCTTGGGTTTCGGCATCCGGCTCGGGTGCTCAGTGCTCACGCATGCTCCTCAGGTAGTCGTGGGTGCTTAAGCTCTACACAGAAAAGACCGCCGTGCTGGTCGGTGCCTGGCGCGGCGGCAAGTCAAAGCTCGTGTGTGGAGGCTAAACCTCCATGAGCTCCTCTTCCTTATTGGCGACGAGCTTATCCACCTGCTCGATGTAGCCGGAAGTAATCTTTTCCATTTCCTTCTCTGCAGCGATGACCTCGTCCTCGCCAGCATCGCCGTCCTTCTGCAGCTTCTTCAGCTGCTCCATGGCACGGCGGCGAATGTTACGGATAGCAATCTTGCCGTCCTCACCCTTGCTCTTAGCCAGCTTGACCATCTCACGGCGGCGTTCCTCAGTCAGCTGCGGAATAGTAACGCGCAGCACCTGACCATCATTGGTCGGGTTCACACCGAGATCCGAGTTGCGGATTGCGTTCTCAATCTCATTCATCACGGACTGCTCATAAGGCTTGATGAGCAGCATGCGCGGCTCAGGAACCGAGATGGTTGCCATCTGGGTAATCGGGGTCGGCACACCGTAGTACTCAGCGACCAAACCGTTAAACATGGCTGGGTTGGCGCGGCCGGTGCGGATGGTGATCAGCTGCTCGCGGGCGTGCTCCACCGAGGCGGTCATGTGCTCTTCAGCTTCGAGCTGAATCTCGTCGATCATGAGGGTTACAACTCCCTTGAAATAGTCAAAAGTACTGGGAAAGAATGTAGCAGGTCGCGGCCCGTTTGTACTAAGACTGGACCAGCGTGCCGATCTTCTCGCCGTTCACGGCGCGCTTGATATTGCCCTCGGTGAGGAGGTTGAAGACCAGAATCGGCATATTATTATCCATGCACAAGCTGAACGCCGTAGCATCAGCCACCTTGAGGTTCTTCTCGATGACCTCACGCGGGGTGATCTCGGAGTAGAGCTCCGCGTCCGGATTCGTGCGCGGGTCAGCGGAATAGACGCCGTCGACAGCCTTGGCCAAGAAGAGGACTTCTGCACCAATCTCCAGCGCGCGCTGCGCTGCGGTGGTGTCGGTGGAGAAGTACGGCATACCCATGCCGGCGCCGAAGATAACCACACGCCCCTTTTCTAGGTGGCGGTCGGCGCGCAGCGGCAGATACGGCTCCGCAATCTGTGCCATGTTGATGGACGTCTGCACACGGCAGTCGATGCCCTGCTGCTTGAGGAAGTCCTGCAGCGCCAGGGAGTTCATGACTGTACCCAGCATGCCCATGTAGTCGGAGCGAGCGCGGTCCATACCGCGCTGGGACAGCTCCGCTCCGCGGAAGAAGTTACCGCCACCGATAACGACGGCAATCTCAGTTCCTTGTTCGGCCACCTCGGCGATTTGGCGGGCGACGTTTTCTACGACATCAGGATCGATGCCGACCTTGCCACCGCCGAACATCTCACCGCCCAGCTTCAGCATGACTCGCTTGTATCCGGTTCGCTTCGGTTCAGGGTTAGTCACGGTCTTCATCGTCTCCTTCACGCATGGCGACGCTTCAGTTAAGCGCACGAATAATTCCGTTCCATCTTAACCATAGGAAGCCGCTCTTATATATTCAGCTGCGCACAACCCCCACCCTAAGGGGCGGCAGAAAACAGCAAACTCCCTCCCCCGCTTCTTCCCCACCGGCCAGGCGGCCACAGGGATAAAGAGGAGGAGGGAGAAACCGCAGCTACGGAGCAATACTCCCTAGCTACGAAAGCTCTAGTAAAGCTTAAGCGCCAACCTCGTAGCGGATGAAACCGGTGATGGTGGTGCCGGCCTCGTCTGCGACCTGCTTGACGGTCTTCTTGGAGTCAGACAGAGCTGCCTGCTCAAGCAGAACCACAGACTTGTAGAAGCCATTGAGACGGCCTTCCACGATCTTCGGCAGGGCTGCCTCCGGCTTGCCCTCCTCGCGGGTGGTAGCCTCAGCGATCTCGCGCTCCTTCTCAACGACCTCAGCCGGAACGTCCTCGCGGGTGAGGTACTCGGCGTTCATAGCCGCAATCTGCAGTGCCACTGCGTGAGCGCCTTCTGCGTTGCCCTCGTAGGAGACCAGGACACCCACTGCCGGCGGCAGGTCAGCGGAACGCTGGTGCAGGTAGACAGCAACGTTGTCGCCCTCGATGGTGACTGCGCGGCGGGCCTGCAGCTTCTCGCCGGTCTTTGCGGACTCTTCGTCAACGATCTCAGAGACCTTCTTGCCGTCGATCTCCAGGTTGTTGAGCTCCTCACCGGAGTTGACCTTGGCCTCACCGGCAGCCTCAGCGATCTTGGTGGCAAAAGCCTTGAAAGCCTCGTTCTTAGCCACGAAGTCGGTCTCACAGTTGATCTCGACCATCGTGTTGCCGGAAACGGCGATCAGGCCCTCGGTGGCCTCACGCTCGGCGCGCTTGGACACGTTCTTTGCGCCCTTGATGCGCAGGTACTCAACGGCCTTGTCGTAGTCACCCTGGGACTCTTCGAGAGCCTTCTTGCAATCGAGCATGCCGGAGCCGGTGGCCTCACGCAATGCCTTTACGTCTGCAGCAGTGTAATTCGCCATAGTTGGAGCGATCCTCCTTGGAATTGAACGGTATTCGTTGAAACAGCGTAGCGGAATCACTACCACCACGTCGCGTTGAGGGGGTGCTAGTTTTTCGCCAGCTCCCCCAGCGAAGAATCTGAAGACCTTCAGCGTGGTGTTTTCAACCCTTTAATGTGCCACGCGTCTTAGCACGCTAAGAAAACACGTGAGAAAAAGCCCCCATCGCCGCGGACACTGTGGGCCGTGCGGTACGGGGGCTTAAGGTGTGCAGATTACTCTGCGGACTTCTCAGCGTCCTCAGACTTCTCTGCGGAAGCCGGATCAGACGCAGCGGCGGCCTCAGCGGCGTCGCGGGCGTCCTTCTCAGCGCTGTCGCCGGCGGCCTCCTTGGCCTGAGCCAGCTGGCGCTCCTCGCGAGCCTTCTTGCCCTCTTCCACAGCGGTGGCGATGATACCGGAGAGCAGCTTGGTAGCGCGGATGGCGTCGTCGTTACCCGGAATCGGGAAGTCAACCTCATCCGGATCACAGTTGGTGTCCAGGATGGCGACGACCGGGATGTTAAGCTTCTGAGCTTCCTTGACCGCGATGTGCTCCTTGTTGGTGTCAACGATCCACAGTGCGGACGGAGCCTTGGTCATGTCGGAGATACCGCCCAGGACGCGCTCCAGCTTGGTGCGCTCACGGGTCAGCATCAGAACTTCCTTCTTGGTGCGGCCCTTGTAGCCGTCCTCAGCCGCATCCATAGCCTGCAGCTCCTTCATGCGCTTCAGGCGCTTGGAGACAGTCTGGAAGTTGGTGAGCATACCGCCGAGCCAGCGGTGGTTAACGTAGGGCATTCCCACGCGGGTTGCCTCTTCAGCAACGGCTTCCTGAGCCTGCTTCTTGGTACCAACGAAGAGGATGGTGCCGCCGTGTGCGACGGTTTCCTTAACGAACTCGAAGGCCTCATCGATGTAGGTCAGCGTCTGCTGCAGGTCGATGATGTAGATGCCGTTACGGTCGGTGAAGATGAAGCGCTTCATCTTCGGGTTCCAGCGACGGGTCTGGTGACCGAAGTGGACGCCAGCGTCGAGGAGCTCGCGCATGGTTACGACTGCCATGTTTCGCTCGCTTTCTATATGTTGTTTCGGTTTTGCAAAAATTGTGCGGTGTTTTATTCCGCACCCTAGCAACGAAGGCCCTGGTCAACACCCCACTATTGCGGGGACCACGTCAACCACAGACTGCCTCTTCCTTAACCCAGGAAGCGGCTGCTTCGCCGCGCGTAGTCAATCCATGCACCAGCCTTTAGGCCTGAGCACAGACTGCTGTGGGCTAGCTTAGTACTGCACACACGGTGATTCCAAACGACGGGCCTGATTTATCTCAGCAGGATTGTTGATGACTCTACGGTCTTCTCCCCTGCTGCAACAGTGGCCTCTTCTTTAACAGGTTATCCACAACAGTGGCTGCACCTCTTCTCTGAAGAGGCGTCCGAGCGCAGGCTTGGAGGCATGCGTCACCGTCTTCTTTATGTATCCGTCTTGCTGTGTACTTGGGCCGCGCTTGTCGACGTCCCCCTAGCCGCCGCCTACGTCGACCCCACCACCGGGGAACCTGTCGTTTCGCGTGTTTTGCGCGGCTTCGAGCCTCCCGAAAAGCGCTGGATGGCGGGACACCGCGGTGTCGATCTGGACCTGCCTGTCGGCGGGGTGGTCCTCGCGGCCGGCGATGGCGTCGTATATTTCGCCGGTTCGATCGCGGGCAAACCCGCCCTATCGATTGCCCATGGGAACGGCCTGCGCACGACCTATCAACCAGTGTTTGCGAGAGTCAAGAAAGGTGACCGGGTACAGGAAGGAGACGTGATTGGCACCCTCGCCCCGTCCGTGGACGGCTATCCGGGACTACATTGGGGCGCGATTGAAGGACGCGAGGATTACATCAATCCGCTGGACTTGCTTGGGGAACCTGTCATTCGCCTCAAGCCCGTGGGTGGGCGCGGGCGTAGACGTCCTTAAGCCGCTGGGCGGAGACGTGCGTGTAGACCTGCGTGGTCTGTAATGAAGAGTGCCCGAGCAGCTCCTGGACAATACGCAAATCCGCTCCGCCCTCGAGCAGATGCGTTGCCGCCGAGTGGCGCAACCCGTGCGGGGTCAAACCCGGCGTTCCCGTCACTTGCGCGGCGCGCTCGACAACACGGCGGACTTGGCGGGGGTCGATACGCCCGCCGCGGGTGCCCACGAACACCGCCTCCGTATCACCCGCAAGCTGGGGACGGCCCGTTTCCAACCAGGCACAAAGCGCATCGTGAGCTGCATCCCCGAACGGGACGACGCGCTGTTTATTGCCCTTACCTGTGACGCGGGCAGTACGCCGGGACACATCGATATCCCCGATGTTGAGACCGACGAGCTCAGCCACGCGCACACCGGTGGCGTAGAGGAATTCGAGCATGGCACTATCACGCAGGAAATGGATCTCATCGGCGGAGACGGCATTGCCCATCAGCTCCCCCGCCGCTGAAGGCGACATCACCGTCGGCAAGTGTTTGCCCACCTTTGGCGTGGCCAAACGCTGCGCCACATCAGTTTTTAAATAGCCTTCACGCGCAGCCCATGTGGAAAAAGCACGCACCGCGGCGGTGCGGCGCGCCAGTGTGGAGCGGGACTTGCCCTCGGAAACGGCGTGGGCCAACCATTCGCGCAGGGAATTCAGTGTGAACGCTGAGAAGTCCGGAACCTCCGTCGCCAGCAAGCGCAGGTCGGAGCAATAGCCGCGAACGGTCGCATCGGAACGGCCGCGGACGATGCGCTGGAAGTCCGCGAAGTCTTCGATCGCCTCGTCCAGCTGTCCGCCCACGTGCCGCTCACCGTTACCACTTGCACCACTCATGTCTCATGAGTGTACTCAGGTGCGCTGCCACATCGCCCCCGAGCGAGTAATCACCCCCATCTTCTGCATCGCCACGAGAAGGTGAATGGTCAACGCCACCCGCATTCCCGCGGCCGCCGCGATGTCCTCAGCGCTCGCGCCTTCCTCCGCGCTTTCCGGTGGAGTGGAGTCATACACCCGAAGCTCATTGCGGGACAGGCGCTGCACAGCAGTCGGCTGAAACTCGAGCTCATACTGTCCCACCACATCTACCTCTCCTGCTTTGCCGACCAACCCCCGAACTTCATCCGCAGACGCCACCAATTGGGCCCGCCCATCCTGAATTCGTTGATGACACCCCAAGGAACCAGATGTCGTAATAGGCCCCGGTACGGCCATGGCAACCCTGCCCAGCGCTTCCGCCCAATTCAGCGTGTTAAGAGCACCAGAGCGGAACCCCGCTTCAACCACCACAGTGCCACTCGTCATCGCCGCCACGAGGCGGTTGCGGGATAAGAAGCGGAATCGCTGCGGCCGCGTGCCCGGCGCGAACTCAGACACAATGCATCCTTTCTCGGCGATTCTGTCAAAGAGTTTCGCATTTCGCGCTGGGTAAGAAATATCGATGCCGCAGGCCGCCACAGCGACGGTCAGTCCGCCCGCATCGAGGGCCGCTTCATGGACCGCCGTATCAACGCCTACCGCTCCGCCGGACACCGCTGTCCATTGATGAGTCGCAAGGCCACCCGCTAAGAGTGACGCAGCCTCCCAGCCATACCTGCTCACCGCGCGCGTGCCCACGAGGGCCACAGATTGAGATACCGCTTCGCGCAGGTTTCCACCGCGTACCCACAGACTGTGCGGTGGTACTGCTTGGTCATCAAACGTTGCCGGGGCATCAACCACCCCTTGGTGATAGAAACCGAAGGCACGGGAGAACTCTTCCCCGGGCCACTCAGCGTCCGCGGGCGTAATGAGCCGAGCGCCTTCCGCTTCCGCTACAGCCAAGTCTTCGTCTTGCCGCAGCCACTCACGCCGCGAAGCCGTGGCTTGCCGCAAGGGCCCAATCCAATCCTCTCCTTTGTAGATTCCCCGAGCAATCTCCTCAGCCGAGTATTGGGTCAACAGCCCGTGAAGAGTTGGTGAAGGACCCTCCACCACGCGATTGAGATAGGCCCACGTATGCCGGCTACTCGATAGATTGAGCTCACTCATGCCGCCAGCCTTTCGATCGTCCCAGCCCCGCGGAGATCCAGCGCCCGGCTGACGTGCTCGAGCTCAGGGCGAGATGAGCCGTCGAGGTCTGCCAGCGTCCAGGCTAGGCGCAGAACACGGTCGACCCCGCGCTGGCTCAGCTCCCCTTCCGCCAGGTAGGCGGCGAGCATGATCATCGCAGACTCCGCCGCGGGGCGGTGGCGCCGCAAATATGAAGCCGGAACTGCTCCATTGACCACGCTTCCCAACCCGTCACCCTCCCAGCGCGCCTTCATGCGTTCCCGGGCTGCGGCCACGCGCTGGGCGATGACCTCGGAGGTCTCTTCCCCTTCCGCTTGGAGCACCGCTGATTGCCCCGACAGGGACACGATGATGTCGAGGCGGTCCCGCAGCGGCCCCGACAAATTGGACAAGTAGTTCATCCTGTCTGATACTCGGCACTCGCAACGCGCCGGTTCTTCGGCTCCACACCGGCAGGGATTTGCAGCCAGCACTAGTTGGAATTGGGCGGGGAAGATAACCTCCCTGCTCGCCCGCGTCAGGCGCACCTGTCCCTCTTCCAAGGGGGCGCGCAAACTATCGAGTACCTGCGCAGGCACCTCACTGACCTCATCGAGGAAGAGCACGCCATGGTGCGCCAAGCTCACTGCTCCTGGCCGTGGGCGCCCTGAGCCGCCACCGATCAGCGCGGCCCTCGTTACCGAAGCGTGCGGCGCAATGAACGGAGCCCGTGAGATGGCGGTGCCGACGGCTCCCGCCACCGAGTGGATGGCCGTGGCTTCCACTGCTTGCTCTGTGCTCAGGCGCGGCAGAATCCCCGGCAAACGCGAGGCAATCATCGACTTGCCGGAGCCGGGTGGCCCCACCATCATCACGTGGTGGCCGCCGGCAGCAGCAACTTCCGCCGCCCACTTGGCTTCCTTCTGGCCTACCACCTCGCTGAAATCGGCGACTTGCTCGCACGCAGGCGCTGCCGCATGCGCAATGAGGTGCGCGTCCGGCAGGCAATCACTCCCGCACGCCCACGCAAAAGCATCCCACAGGGTTTCGGCCACGAGTACCGTGATGCCGGACACCAATGCTGCTTCCGCAGCGTTTCCCACCGGAATGATCAGGGTGTCATATCCCTGTGAACGCGCAGCCAGAATGGCCGGGATGATGCCGGAGACCGGCCGTACCTGCCCGTCCAACCCCAGCTCACCAAGAACCAGCGCCCCGCTAAGGCGACTCTTCTCCGCCTGGCCTGCTCCTAGAATTGCCAAGGCCATCGGGAGATCAAAGTGCGCCCCTGCTTTTGGCAGCGAGGCCGGCGACATGGACACCACCACCTTCGTCTTGGGCCACGGCAAGTGCGAATTGCTCACCGCAGTACGGATGCGATCCCGCGACTCTGAGATTGCGGCATCCCCCAGCCCCACCACGTGAACCCCCGGCAGCCCGGGGCCAACGTTGGCCTCCACCGTGACCACCCGGGCCAGGACCCCATCCAGCGCTATCGTGTCGCACCTACCGAGAGCCATGATCGACTCCCTGGAAGTAGTCCACCTCAAACGCCTCCCCCGACTTCGCCCCGGTGGCTACCAGCCCGAGTACGTCGAAACGGACCTTGCTCAACGCCTGCCCTTCGCTCCGTGCGGCGCTCAGCCATTGCGCGGCCGCCTTGCGCAAGCGCGCTAACTTGCGTGGGGTTACTGCTTCCGCGACGCCGAAATTGCGGTTTGCCCGAGTCTTTACTTCGCAAAAGACAATGGTCCCATCGGGTTCACGCACGACGAGATCGAGCTCGCCCACACGGTAGTGGACGTTCGCAGCGATGACCTGCGCCCCGCGCGCACGATAAAAGTCAGCGGCGAATTTCTCCCCCGCTTTTCCCAGTGCATCCGCCGGGCGGATGGTCTGGCCCACGGTCGGTGAATGCAGAGTGGTTGCTAGATTTCTTGTCACTATGGTGCTCCTTGGAATTGAACGTGTACACAACACGCCGCAAGCACGACACAAGACAATTCCCGTGCCGAACACCCCCTTACGGCACTTCCAGAACACCCCATTAGCTGCGTTGTGGCGAGGGCTTAATGCCTCGCCACCGCAAATCTGTGGATAACTAGTCCGGGGTCACCAACATGGCGTCCCCCGCCCACTTTTATCTAGATCACTTACCTAAGGCTCTATTCCGGTAGGACAAAATCCGGCTTGTCCAACTCCTCAATATTGACGTCCTTGTAGGTGATTACACGGACGTAGCGCACAAAACGCGCCGAGCGGTACATATCCCAGACCCACGCATCAGACATGCGGACCTCGTAGTAGACGTCCGGACCCGACGTATGCGGAATAAGCTCCACAGCGTTGGCCAGATAAAACCTACGTTCAGTCTCCACTACATAGGAGAATTGGCTGACCACATCGCGGTATTCGCGGTACAGCGACAGCTCGACTTCAGCCTCGTAGTTATCGAGTTCCTCAGCGCTCACGGTGTGCTTCTCCTTCGCTCACAATTACCCGGATTCACGGTGTCACAGAATCAGCACCAGCTTAGTTCCCGCGTCCTGAATAAGGCTTCAGGCGCGCGCGAGGAATCGCGCATGTGCGTCAGCTACATTGCGATAGCTCATGCGGTGCTCAGGAGTCGCCCCCAGCCGGGCGATAGCTTCCTGATGTACTGCCGTGCCATAGCCCTTATGGCTTTCCAAGGCATATCCCGGGTACTGCTTGGCCAGCTCCATCATCAGGTGATCACGGGACACCTTGGCCAGGACACTTGCCGCGGCGATGCATCGCGCGGCGGCATCACCACCGATGATCGGCAGCTGCGGGGCGGGCAGACCGGGGACGAAGAGGGCGTCGCTTAGCACGTAACCCGGGCGGACCCCCAGTCGTGCCACCGCCCGGCGCATCCCTGAGACATTCGCGTGTTGGATGCCAAAGGTATCGATGTCCTTCGCGCCCACGTGCACCACCGACCACGCTAGCGCGCGGCGTTTAATCAGCGGCTCCAGCTTTTCCCGGGCCGCCGGCGTGAGTTTCTTCGAATCATCAAGCCGTTCCAAGCCGGGCAGGATGCGCTCCGGCAAGATGCACGCGGCGATGGTCACTGGCCCGCAGCATGCCCCGCGCCCAGCTTCATCCACCCCTGCAACTGGACCGAGCCCTGCCTTGGAGAGCGCGACCTCATAGGTTCTCTTCTGTTTCAGTCGGCGCATAGCGTTTATAACGGCATGTCATCGATAGTTTGCGCACGGCTAACCGGAACCACCACGGCGGCGACCTTTCCGCGCACGTTCTCAACAGGAACTGTGCCCTGCAGGTTATCCCCGAGGTGCGCGCGCGAATCCAAGGAGTTCGTGCGGTTATCTCCCATCACCCACAGATGGCCTTCCGGGACGGTAACGGGGCCGAAGTAGGCGCCGCCACAAGCTTGTGATCCCACGCGTTCATCAATCGGAATCTCCGGCGGATCCAGAACGAAGTCCTGGTTAGTGGGTTTGCCGTCCACCATGACGGCCGGATCCCCTTCTTGGCACGACACGGTCTGGCCGCCTGTAGCGATGACGCGTTTAACCAGGATGTTGTCGCCATTAGGCACCAGCCCCACAACGGCGCCAATGTTTTGCAGTCCGCGCAGCACTACATTGCGGGACCGCTTGACCTCAAAAGACGTGTTCCACGAGTCAGGACCGGCAAAGACAACAACCTCGCCGGGGCGCGGATCGCTGAAGTAATAGCTCACCTTCTGCACGGCGATGCGGTCATTCGTGCACCCCGGGCAGCCGTGCAGGGTGGGTTCCATGGAGGAAGACGGGATGAGATACATCCGCCCCACTAAAGCCTGAATTAGCGCCAGCACCACGAAGGTGAGTGCTAGCGCCGTGAGGACATCGCGCCCTCTAGGACTGGATGTCCGGGTCATCGACTCCACCAATGCGGTTGAAGGGGAAGAAGATGAACATGACCTTGCCGCGGACGTTCTCCAGCGGGATCGTTCCTTGGAACTCATCCTGCATGTGATAGCGCGAATCCGCGGAAGCCGTGCGGTTATCTCCCATCACCCAGATATTGCCCTCTGGCACGGTCACGGGGCCAAAATACGCGCCGCCACAGGCGTAAGAACCGGTGGTCTCATCAACGCGATACGTCGGCGGGTCCTGCACATAGTCCTGTTCGATGGGCTTGCCATCCACCATGACCGCCGGATCACCCTCCTGGCAGGACACGGTCTGGCCACCGGTAGCAACAACGCGCTTGACCAGGGTGTTCTCATCAGGTGGGGTGAGCGAAACGTAGCTCAGCGCGTCCTGAATGCGGTGGATGACCGGGTTGTCGGAGCGCGGCGATACCCAATTCCTGTCCCAGTCCGGCGTTCCCTTGAACACCACGACATCACCGGGCTCTGGGGTCTTGTCGCCGTAATAGGAGACCTTCTCGGTAAAAATCCGGTCGTTATTGCAGCCTTCACAGCCATGCAAAGTCGGCTCCATCGACCCTGATGGAATGACGTACTGCCGGCCCACAAAGTTTTGGAAAACACCGACGACCGCAAGCACGGAAACCACCACCAGCGCGGTCTCCAGCAACCAAGGCATCTGCTTCTTTTCCTCAGCTGGGGGTGCTGCGCTTTCCGACGCCTCTTTCCCCACGCCCTGGGAACCTTCAGTAATGTCGTTTTCTTTTTCCACGGGCTAAATCCTAGCAATGCGCGCCGACATCCCGGTATGCGGCTCGGCCGGAGGCTGCTGAAAGCACAAAGCCCTCCGCCTTACCCACAAGAATCGGTGTGGAAGCGAAGGGCTGAGGGCTACAGAGCAGCTAGAACTAGCGGCGCTCCTTGATGCGGGCCTTCTTGCCGCGCAGGTCGCGCAGGTAGTACAGCTTGGCGCGGCGAACACGGCCGCGGCGGACTACCTCGATGGAGGCAATGTTCGGGGAGTGAACCGGGAAGGTACGCTCAACGCCGATGCCGAAGGAAACCTTACGCACGGTGAAGGTCTCGCGGATGCCAGCGCCCTGACGGCGGATGCAGACACCCTTGAAGAGCTGGGTACGCTCGGTGGAGCCCTCGATCACCTTGACGTTGACGTCAAGGGTATCGCCCGGGCGGAAGGACGGGATATCGTCGCGCAGCGAAGCTGCATCAACCTTGTCAATGAGGTTTGCCATTGGTGTTTTCCTTTTCAGTTTAAGACAGAGGACCCTGGCGCCACCTCGCGGCGGCTGACCGGTTCGTGCCTATTACACAGAACATCGCTATCTTTCCACACCCCACCCCCGCAGAACAAATTGTGCCAAACGCCTGACATCTCCTCGTTGCGGGCTCTAAGGTGGGTGGCGCACTGATACCCCACGGGTGCCCACGGGAAGTGGGCTGAGAGTGGCGCTGATACCGCGCCTGCACCGTTTGAACCTGTCTGGTTAGCACCAGCGAAGGAAGAGAGGAGCAGCCATGACGGCTACCCATACCCCCATTCAGAATTCTGACTCCGGCGAGATTCACCCCAAGCACTCCTACTCCCCCATCCGGGAGCACGGCCTCGAGGTACCCGAGACCGAGATTCAGTTGGATGATTCCCCCACCGGCCCGAATGAGCCTTTCCGCGTCTACCGCACCCGGGGCCCAGAGTGTGAGCCAGAGGTAGGCCTGCCGGCGCTGCGCGCGGAGTGGATTGCGGAGCGCGGGGACGTCGACAAGTATGAGGGCCGCGCCCGCAACCTCGCCGATGATGGCCGCTCCGCCGAGCGCCGCGGTGCCGCTTCCCAGGAGTGGAAGGGTGAGCGTCGCCAGCCGCTGCGTGCGAAGGAGGGCAAGCGCGTCACCCAGATGCATTACGCGCGCCAGGGCATCATCACCAAGGAGATGGAGTTCGTGGCCCTGCGCGAGCACTGCGACCCGGAGTTTGTGCGCTCCGAAATCGCGCGCGGCCGCGCCATCCTGCCCAATAACGTGAATCACCCGGAGTCAGAGCCGATGATCATCGGGCGGAAGTTTCTCACCAAGATCAACGCCAATATCGGCAACTCCGCGGTGACGTCCTCCATTGCGGAAGAGGTGTCGAAGCTGCGCTGGGCCACGCGCTGGGGCGCGGATACCGTCATGGATCTCTCCACCGGCGATGACATCCACACCACGCGCGAGTGGATCCTGCGCAACTCGCCGGTGCCCATCGGCACCGTGCCCATCTACCAGGCGCTGGAGAAGGTCAACGGCGTAGCTGAGGACCTGACGTGGGAGATTTTCCGCGACACCGTCATCGAGCAGTGCGAGCAGGGCGTGGACTACATGACCATCCACGCCGGCGTCCTGCTTCCGTATATCCCGCTGACCACGGACCGCGTCACCGGCATCGTCTCCCGCGGCGGCTCGATCATGGCGGGCTGGTGCCTGGCACACCACAAGGAATCCTTCCTCTACGAGAACTTCGATGAGCTGTGTGAGATCTTCGCGCGCTACGACGTCGCCTTCTCCTTGGGCGATGGCTTGCGCCCCGGCTCGCTGGCGGATGCCAACGACACCGCCCAATTCGCTGAGCTCAAGACCATCGGTGAGCTCACCCGGCGCGCCTGGGAGTATGACGTCCAGGTCATGGTGGAGGGCCCGGGCCACGTCCCGCTCAACATGGTTCAGGAAAACAATGAGCTGGAGCAGGACTGGGCTTCGGACGCTCCCTTCTACACGCTAGGCCCACTGGTCACCGATATTGCGCCGGGCTATGACCACATCACCTCCGCCATTGGCGCGGCGCACATCGCCATGGGAGGAACGGCCATGCTGTGCTACGTCACCCCGAAGGAGCACTTGGGGCTGCCCAACCGCGATGATGTCAAGACCGGCGTGATCACCTATAAGCTGGCCGCCCATGCGGCCGATGTGGCCAAGGGCCACCCAGGGGCGCGCGCCTGGGATGATGCGATGAGCAAGGCCCGCTTCGAGTTCCGCTGGCACGATCAGTTCGCGCTTTCCCTCGACCCGGACACCGCGCAGGCCTACCACGATGAGACCCTGCCCGCGGAGCCGGCGAAGACCGCACATTTCTGTTCCATGTGCGGGCCGAAGTTCTGTTCCATGCGCATCAGCCAGGACATCCGGGATACCTTCTCCGATTCGCTAGGGATGCCAAGCTTCCCGGGTAAGGGAGCCATCGATCCGGAGGTCGTGGCAGCTGCCCGCGCGGGCGAGAAGCAGATGTCGGAGGAGTTCAAGGCCCAGGGCTCACAGCTCTATCAGGAAGAAGAGACCGCACATGCCTGATCTTCGCTGCTACTTCGTCACGGGCGCGGGCTCGCATGAGGACGTCGTGCGCATCGCTGCCGCAGCGGCGCGCGGCGGCGCCGGGGTGGTACAGGTGCGCTCCAAGCCGATTACGGCCCGCGATCTCTACTACTTGGGCCGCGACGTAGCCCGCGCGGTGGCGCAGACCAACCCAGAAACGCGCGTGCTTATCGACGACCGCGTGGACGTCGCCGCCGCTCTCCGCCACGCTGGCGAGCCGGTGCACGGCGTGCATATCGGCCAGGACGATCTGCCTGTGGCCGCCGCCCGCGCGTTGTTGGGGCCGGACGCGATTATTGGGCTGACCACCGGCACGCGCGAGTTGGTCGAGGCCGCAAATGAGGTAGCAGACCTGATTGATTACATCGGCTGCGGCCCGTTCCGCGCCACACCGACGAAGGACTCCGAGCGCACCCCGTTGGGGCTTGATGCCTACCCGGATTTGGTGAAGCTCTCCCGCGTACCGCTCGTGGCCATCGGGGATGTTACCGCCGAGGATGCTGCCGATCTTGCGGCAACCGGCATGGCCGGCCTAGCTGTCGTGCGTGGCATCATGCATGCCGATGACCCGGAAGCCTATTGCCGCAAGCTGCTGTCCGGCTTCGATGAAGGTGCGCGATGAGTACTAGCTCTGATTCATCCGTCATCATCATCGGCGCGGGCGTCATCGGCCTGGCCACCGCGGTGGAACTGGCCGCGCGGGGCCACGAGGTCACGGTGCTGGATCCGGCACCAGCCTCCGGGGCTACCCACTTCGCCGGCGGCATGCTCGCCCCCGCCGCCGAGGTGGTCTACCAGCAGGATCCGCTCTTCCCGCTCATGCGCGCCTCCGGCGCGTGGTACCCGGAGCTCATCGATCTGGTCGCCGCACACACAGAGGTGCCCACCGGCTACCGTGCCGAGGGAACGCTCGTCGTCGCCGCCGATCGCGCGGATGCCCAGCACCTCACCGAGCTGGCCGAGTATCAATCCCTCCACGGCATGGAGGTCGAGCGCATCACCGTGCGTGAAGCCCGGCGCGCGGAACCATTGCTGTCCCCGCGTCTGGCCGGTGCCGTCAGCATCCCGGGCGACACGCAGGTCTTCCCCCGCCAATGGGCGGCTGCACTGCTGAGCGCGGCCCAAGGACTCGGCGTACGTTTCTTCCGTACGGCAGCCCAATCGATTGATGCTGCAACGGGCGTGGTCACCACGGCCGTCGGCGACTTCGAAGCAGAACAGGTTGTGCTCGCAGCCGGACTAGGCGCGCGTGAGATCGAGTGGGCTGACTCAGCTGGGCTTGAACAGTCCCCGCTGCACCTGCGCCCGGTGTACGGCGATATCCTGCGCCTGCGGGTTCCGGATCACCTGCAGCCGCTGCTGACCCGAGTGGTGCGCGGCTTCGTGGAGGACCGCCCCATCTACCTCATCCCGCGCGGCGATGGCACCCTCGCCGTCGGCGCTACGACCCGCGAGGATTCCCTGTCCTCAGCGCAGGCCGGAGGCGTCTACGCACTGCTTCGCGACGCCATCCGTGTCCTTCCCGCCGTCGAAGAATGCGAATTCCTCGAGGCCAGCGCGGGGGCTCGCCCCGGCACTCCGGATGACCTTCCCTATCTTGGCCGCGTCAGCGAGAGGCTCGTCATCTCTACCGGCTATTTCCGCCATGGCATCCTGCTCACGGCACTGGCCGCGCGCTGTGCCCGCGAGCTCATCGAGGGCACCGAACCGAGCATTGATCTCACAGCCTGCAATCCCCTGCGACACCTCAAGGAGCAACAATGATCCTCATCCTCAACGGCCAGCCCTATGACACGGCGGCCAGCACCGTCGCCCAGCTGCTGGAGGAAAAGGACATCGCTCCTGACGGCACCGCGGTGGCCGTCGCCGAACAGGTCATCCCCCGCTCGCGGTGGGACACCACCCCACTCAACGAAGGCGCGACCGTGGAAGTCCTCACCGCAGTTCAAGGAGGCTAAATGCTGACCATCGCCGACACTACCTTTTCTTCCCACCTCATCATGGGCACCGGTGGCGCCACGAGCCACGAGGCCCTCGAGCGCGCGCTCCTCGCCTCCGGGACCGAGCTGACCACCGTGGCCATGCGCCGCCATGCCGGCACCAGCGACGGTGAGAGCGTCTTCGATCTGCTGCGCCGCCTGAACATCGCGCCGCTGCCCAATACCGCCGGCTGCCGCACCGCGCGCGAGGCGGTCCTCACCGCCCGCATGGCCCGCGAGGCTCTGGGCACATCGTGGGTCAAGGTCGAGGTCATCGCCGACGAGCACACGCTGCTTCCCGACGTCCTCGAAACCCTCGACGCCACCGAGCTCCTTGCCGCCGAGGGGTTTACCGTGCTGGCCTATACCAGCGACGACCCCGTGGCAGCGCAGCGCCTCGAGGATGCAGGCGCCGCGGCCGTCATGCCGCTCGGCGCCCCCATCGGCACCGGTCTGGGCATCCTCAACCCGCACAACCTCGAGCTCATTTGTTCGCGCGCCTCGGTGCCCGTGCTTGTCGACGCCGGCATCGGCACCGCCTCCGACGCCGCCCTCGCCATGGAGCTCGGCTGCTCCGGCGTGCTGCTCGCCAGCGCGGTCAACCGCTGCCAGAACCCGGAAGCCATGGCCACCGCCATGCGCCACGCCGTCGAAGCCGGCCGCCTTGCCCGAAGTGCAGGGCGCATCCCGCAGCGCGAGCACGCCCAGGCTTCCTCCACCTTCGAAGGCCTGGCCAGCTGGGCAGACCAGGTCCTGTAGGCCACTGCTTAAAAGGACAGACATCATGCTCAGCGAAACCGAACGCGCCCGGACCGCGCGCCAACGTCTCCTGCCCGGCTTCGGCGATGCGGCCCAGGAGCGGCTTCATGCCGCGCACGTGCTCGTCGTGGGCGCCGGCGGGCTGGGCTGCCCGGCTATCCAACAGCTCGCCGCAGGAGGCATCGGGCGCATCACTCTTATTGATTCCGATAGCGTCGATATCAGCAACCTGCACAGGCAGGTGCTGTTTGGTGCGGGGGACGTCGGCAAGCCCAAGGCGGAAGTAGCCGCCGCGCGCGCCCGCGAGCTTGCCCCCGAGCTCACCATCACCGCTCTTAAGGAACGCCTCGATTCCTCCAACGTTCTTGACCTGTGTTCCGAGGCCAACCTCGTCCTCGACGGCTCCGATACCTTTGACACGAAGTACCTCGTCGCCGATGCCTGCGAGCTCACCTCTACCCCGCTGGCCTGGGGTACCGTGCTGCGCTACGGCGGGCAAGCCGCGCTGTGGCACTCCGGGAAAGACTCCGCCGACGGGCGCGGGGTGGGCTTGCGCGATCTCTTCCCCGCCCCGCCCAGCGGCGAGGCGCTCGAGTGCTCGACGGCCGGGGTGCTGGGCGCGACGACATCGGTGATCGCAGGGCTCATGGCCACCGCGGCGGTCGCCACGCTCGGCGCACTCCCGGAACATCGAGACATGATCGGGCGCGTAACCTCCTACGACGCGCTCCCCGGAAGCTTCCGCACGCTGCGGGTAGGTGCCGATCCCGACCGCCCCCTCGTTACTGCCCTACCTGCCCGGCACATCCTGCCGCCGGAACTTGTCACCGGCCACGCTGCCCTCCTTGATATCTCCGAGGACCCCGCCTTTCCTCGTGCCACGGTGTCAATGCCCTGGCATACCGTTACCGATGATGATTCCGTTCGCCGTGCGCTAACTTCATGCTCTTCCGAACTGGTCTACGTGGCCTGCCCTTCCGGTGGGCGAAGCGCTGGCTTTGTCCTGCGCTACGCCGATCTGGCAGCGGACATGGGCATCGAGCTGCGCAACCTCCCCGGTGGCCTCGCAGCACACGATTTCTAAGCGCCGGCCACCGCCGGCCTGCGGAAGAGGTGCTCGTCGAGGATGCGCGCCGTGCCGTGGTGGCGGGCGCGGAAAATCACGCAGGAGGCCACCAACGCCAGGGCCGTCACGATGAACAGCACCGCGATGCCCGCCCAGAAGGTGCCATCGTGGATACCGTCGGTGGCTCGGGTAAAGGCATTCTTTGCATAGGACATCGGGTGGAAAGGATGCAGCAAACTCAGCGGCCGCGGAATAGCCGCCACCGGCCACACGCCGCCGAAGACCATGACGCCTAAGGCAAAAGCACCGACTGCGAAGACGGCACCAATCTTACGGCCGAAGGTTACGAGGAAGAACTGGTAGGTCGCCGCGCCGACGGCGGCAATCGCTGCGATGACGAGCAGCATCATCGGCCAGCTGGCGGGGTTCCAGCCCATGGTGGAGGACATCAGACCCATAAAGGCCAAGACCAGGAAGTTCAGGCCCGCCACCACCCCGAAAGCCGCGAGGATGCCGCGCACCGGGCTCGTGACTGCCTCTCCGCGGCGGCCCAGGTAATACGGCAACGTCATCGCCAGAAGCAGCATGACGAGGAACCCAAAGACCAGCACGAAGAGCAAGGAGGCGCCGCCCGTGATGTTCTTCTCGGTCGGGTCGACCGGGCTGACCACCGTCTGTACAGGGTGGAGATTAGAGGAGGTGAAGTTGATGGGCACGGCCATGTTCTGCGCCGACGTATCCGGCTGGGTGATGGAGGGGGCTTTGGCGGCGCCGTCGGCAAGCTTGGTGGCCAATTCATTGGAGCCTGCCTTGAGCTGGTCCATGCCGTCCTTGAGCTCCGTGCCGCCGGCAGCCAGCTGGCTCGTGCCGTCCTTCAGCGTGCCGGTGCCCTCATGCAGGCGGGATGCTCCGTCCTGCAGCTGGGCGGCACCGTTGCTCAGCTCGCCGACGCCTGCCCGCAACTGCTGCGATCCATCGGACAAGCGGTGCGCGCCGTCATTGAGGGCCATCATGCCGCCCAGGTACTCCGAGTTGGGATCGGACAGGTTGTAATAGAGCTGGCCGGTGCCGGCGGAAAGCTTCTCCAGTTGCGCCACCATGTTTCCGCTGGCGGCCGGGTCGAGCTTGGACACCAGGGAATAGAGTTGATCGGCTTGTTGGTGCATGCCGAGGCCGCGGAGAACGTCGACAAGCTGCAGCAGCGCCGGGGCCACAACCTGCGCCTGCTTGAGCATCGGGATGAGCATCCCGGTGAGCTGATTGACACCGCCATCGATCTGACCCGCGCCATCCGCCAGGCGGCCGGTGCCGGCGAGTAGTTTGTCGGAGCCGTCGGCAAGCTGGGCGGCGCCATCATCCAGCTGCGCCGCACCACCGCTCAAGCGCCCCACGCCCTCGTTGAGACGAGTCGTGCCGTCGAGCAGCTGGCCCGTACCGTTGTTGAGATCGCCCGCACCGGCGTCCAGCTTGGCGATTCCCTCGACCGCTCGCCCGCCGCCTTCCTGCAGCTTGCCCGCGCCCTCGTCGAGCCGGCCCGCGCCCTCAGCTGCGGTTCCCAGGCCATCGCTGAGTTTATTCAGCCCCTCGATGACCTGATCGGCATACTTCTTGGAAATTGCATTCTCCACGCTGGTCTGCACCTGCGGGATGAGGCTGGAGGAAATCACCGAACCATTCGTGCCGTAGTAATCATTGGTGGCGAAGTGAATCTCCGGCTTGACCGGTTTATCGCTGATGATGGTGACGGCCTGCTCGGAAAAATTCTTCGGGATGGTCACGACCATGAGGTACTTGCCCTTGAGCAGGCCCTCATCACCGTCCACCTTGTTGACCTCGGCAAAGTTCAGGTACTGCGTCTCCATCAGGCCTTCCACGACCTGATCACCGTAGTTGGTGTAGGTGCCTTGCTTCTCGACGCCCGCATCCTCATTCACCACCGCCAAGTCAATGTTGCGCATGTACTTGGAGGGGTCCCACATGGCCCACATCATGGTGCCGGCGATGACGATGGGTGCGACGAGAAGGAAGACGATGAGCACGCGCGACAAGGTACTCGTGGGGCGCCAATCGAGGACGCGGTGCCACCCCATGGCCTCGCTGTCGTGGCCTGCCGCGCTCTGGGTAGCAGCACTCCCCTCATTTACCAGACTGGGCGAAGCGCTATTCGCGTCTGCTTCCCGGTTGGATTCAGCCTCACGGCTCATGTCCGTCTCCTTAGCGTGATGGTTGAGGTCCGCTTTTATTCGTTTATCCAGCCCTTTAAGCTAGACACGCAAACGTGAGCGAGGCCACTAGGTCATTTGTTTCAACAAACATACCACCGAATAAGTTGACATTGTGAACTTATGGCCATTCGTCACGTTGTGCCGCGCTGCGCACTACCTGAATTACATCACCCCGCACTCCCTTGTGACGGGCGAGCGAGTGCATTCGAATCGGGCTTTCACCCGGCAAGCCCCTGTCCTTTACTGTCTGTAGGCAGGGCGTTTCCCTCTCCGGTTGCGGGATGGGCTAACCCGCTTTATTCTCTGTGCACATGGGGGATATAGAAACCTACATCCGCCTTCGCAACTCGGGGATTGCGCTGGTGGAAGCAGCAACCAGCACACCCGAAAGCTTGCGCGCGCTTGGCGCCTCGCACGGCGATGCGGCGGAGCTGGCGTCGCTTCATGCCATCTATTTCGGCGATACCCGCTTCACCGGCAAGCAGCGCACCGCCCGCCAGGCGGCCCAACGCCAAGGCCACGACCTGGCCACGCTGAGCCTGATTGAGTCCTACACCGCGAAGCTGAAGAAGCAGGTTGACGTCTGGAATTTGCGCGTCGCGCTCGCCTCCGTGCCCTCGGAACGGGTGCCTTCAGTGGCGGCGCAGCGAGTGAAGGAACTCAAACCGAAACGCGTGCCTTCACCAGGGGTGCGGCTGACTTACCGCAAGAATGGTCCATACTCGCTTACGGTTACTGATTCCGCGCTCAACATCTCCACCATGCGCAGCACCCTGGAATCCATTAACCCTACCGACCTCCTAGACGCCACCCGCCAGGTCTTCTTCAAGGAGGGCGTTGGCTCCCGTCCGGCGGTGGGAACAAACGTCGTGATAACACTCGACGAGCTCGACAAAATCATCCACCACGACGGCGACGACATCGAGCTCGAACTCACCAACGGCGGGCGCATGAGCGGCGCAGAGTTTTTAACCTACAAATTCGCCGAGACAGGCTACGCCACACTGGTCCACCCCACCATCGGCCCGGTGTGGCTGCACCGGCTTTCGCGCTTTGCCAGCCTCGAGCAGCGCATCATGGCCAGCGCGGAGCACCCCACCTGCGCGATCGAAGACTGCAACAAGCCAGCCGATTACTGCCAAGTCCACCACATCATCCCATGGCAAGCGGGCGGAGAAACCAATCCTCCCAACCTCACCATGCTGTGTGCCTACCACAATGGCATTAACGACGATGACCCTACGAGCCCAACCGGCAGAGGTTATGTCTTTCGGCTGAAGGGACCGGTTGACTACATCCCGCCCTGGGGAACGCCGATTACCGCGCAGCCGGCCTACCAAGAGGCCTTGAACCGACAGGCCACGAGCCCGACGCGAACCCCTCCAAGCCAACCACCCGTTCCACCGGACATACACCCATCGCCACCCAGCACTGCGCCGCCCGGATAATCTTCGCGGCAGCGTAGCCGTGCACGTCCACACGCCGGACTCAGCTCGGCACCACGCGGAAACCTCAACGTTCATGAGGCCTTCCGCGCCTTCGGCGATCGCTCCACTCCACGGGCTTGTCCAACCCACTGTCCGTACAGAAGAAGCGGCGGATTCTAGTGGTCGTGGAAACACGGTTTTAGATTTCGGTGGCATAGCCTAGCAGTTCGGCCATTTTTTCGGCTGGTTTGGCAAAGCCTAGGGTTGCGCGTGGTCTGTCGTTGAGTTGCATGGC